>LJTQ01000093.1 GCA_001303445.1 Betaproteobacteria bacterium SG8_39
TCAAGGGCGAGGATCTGATGCCGTTCACCAAGGCCGACCACCTGCTGCGCATCGACAAGGTGATCTCGATCGTGGCGCGCGTCGCCGACGCGCTGGGCTACGCGCACAAGCAGGGGGTGGTGCATCGCGACATCAAGCCGGCGAACGTGATGTACGACCCGGAGGCGGACGCGGTCAAGGTGACCGACTTCGGCATCGCACGCCTCACCGACAGCTCCAAGACCAAGACCGGCATGGTGCTCGGCACGCCCTCGTTCATGTCGCCCGAGCAGCTCGCCGGCAAGAAGATCGACGGACGCTCGGACCTGTTTTCGCTCGCCGGGACGCTGTATCAGCTGCTCTGCGGCAAGCTGCCGTTCGAGGGCGAGTCGATGGCGCAGCTGATGTACAAGATCGCGAACGAAATGCCGCCCGACCTGCGCAGCGTCAACCCGAAGGTGCCGGCGGGGCTGGTCGCGTTTCTGGCGCGTGCGATGACCAAGGACCCGGAACAGCGGTTCCAGACCGGCGAGGCGTTCGCGCAGGCGCTGCGCGCTTCGCTTACGGCCGCGGGCGGCGCCGCACGGCCCGGGCAATCGGCGCAGCCGGCCTCATCCACGCCGTCCGCGGAAAAGACGCAGCCGCTGGCGACGCCACCGAAGGCGTCGGGTGGCGGCGACGGCGGCCTCGACATTGAACTCTGACGCCGCCAATGGACTTGAACTGCGCAACCGATCTCCAGATGGGCGTTTGTCGCGAGCGGACGGCGAGCGCAGCGACGCGCCGTCGCCAACGGGCGAGGGCGCGCGGGCGATGAACCTCACCGACGCGCTCGAGATCAGCAGCTGCACCGACCCGGGCATCGTGCGCTCGCACAACGAGGATTCGGTTGCCGCGGATGCCTCGACGGGGCTGGTGGTGCTGGCCGACGGCATGGGCGGCTACAACGCGGGCGAGGTGGCGAGCGGCATGGCCACCACGGTGATCAAGGCCGAGGTGGCGCAGATCCTGGGCAACGTCGAGCCGCACCTGGTCGACGAAAAGACCAACAAGGTGTTCGCCGAGCTGATCCTGCGCGAGCAGATCCGCAAGGCCAATGCCTCGATCTACCAGGCGGCGCAGAGCCAGTCGCAGTACGCCGGCATGGGCACCACGCTGGTGGTGTGTCTGTTCTACGACAACCGCGTCATGGTCGGTCACCTGGGCGACTCGCGCCTGTACCGCCTGCGCGGCAAGACCCTGAAGCAGATCACGCGCGACCATTCGCTGCTGCAGGAGCAGATCGACGCCGGCCTGCTCACCCCGGAGCAGGCGAAGACCGCGGCACACAAGAACCTGGTGACCCGCGCCCTCGGCATCGACCCCGGCATCGAGCCCGAGCTGCACGAGTACTCGACCCAGCCGGACGATATTTACCTGCTTTGCTCGGACGGCCTGTGCGACATGGTGAGCGACGAGGACATTGCGCTGACCCTGAAGGCGCTCGGCCGCCACCTCAATCTCGCCACCCAGCAGCTCGTGCAAATGGCCAACGACAACGGGGGGCGGGACAATGTTTCGGTTATACTCGTGCGCATCCTGCGGGAATACCCGGCTGCGCGCGGTGTCGTAGGCAAGTTCTTCGCGTGGTTAAAATAATTCCCAGGGGTCAGCTATGGCGAAACTGATACTCAGTATGGATGGGCTGGTGCTCAAGGAGATCCCCTTGGGCAAGGAGCGCACCACCATCGGCCGCAAGCCGTCGAACGACATCCAGATCGACAATCTGGCGGTCAGCGGCGAGCATGCGGTCATCGTCACGATCATGAACGACTCGTTCCTCGAGGACCTCGGCAGCACCAACGGAACGATCGTCAACGGCAACCCCGTCAAGAAACACTTCCTGCAGAACAACGACGTCATCGAGCTCGGCAAGTACAAACTCAAGTTCCTCGCCGAGCCGGGCGTGCAGCCGGCCACGGCAGCGGACTTCGAGAAGACCATGGTGCTGCGTCCCTCGGCGATGAAGGCGGTCGCCGAGCAGGCCCGCGCCGCCGCGCCGGGCGGCGGCCAGCAGGCCGCCGAGCAGGCGCGCGCAGCGGCGGTGCAGCAGGCCGCGAGCGCGGCAAGCGCCGCGGGGACCGTGGCGAAGGACAGCAAGGCGCCCGCCGCGGCGCCGAGCCCGGCCGCGGCGCCGGCCGCCAAGGCACCCGCGGGTGCCGCACCCGCGAGCGCGGCGCCCGCAGCCGCATCGTCCGGCGGCGCAGCTGCGCCGGCGCCGGCGCAACCGGCGGCGGCACCCAAGCCCGCGCAGCCGCTGGGCGCGATCCAGATTCTCTCCGGCTCGAACGCAGGCAAGGCGCTCGAGCTGGTCAAGCCGCTGACCACCCTCGGCAAGCCGGGCGTGCAGGTCGCGGTGCTCACCCGTCGCCCGCAGGGCTATTTCATCACGCATGTCGAGGGCGCGAAGCAGCCGAGCGTCAATGGCGAGTCGATCGGCACGGCGCCGCACGCGCTGAAAGATCACGACGTGATCGAGCTCGCCGGCGTGAAGATGGAATTCTTCGTCAAGGGCTGACCCTCGGGGTGCGCGTCCACCCCCCAAAGCCGGACGCGGTGAGCCACCGGCAACAGCGAGCCTCCGAGTGAAGCCGCTACTGGTCCGCTTCGCCATCGGCCTCGTCGTCGCGCTGTTCTTCATCGGCCACGCCGCGCGCGTCTACCAGGTCGGGCTGATCGCGCAACTCGACAACATCATCTATGACGCGCGCATGCGCCTGACGATGCCGCGCGGCGTCGACCAGCGCATCGTCATCCTCGACATCGACGAGCGCAGCCTGCAGGAGGTCGCGCGCTGGCCCTGGCCGCGTGACGTCATGGCGCGCATCGTCAAGACGCTGTTCGACAAGTACCAGGTGGCGCTCGTCGGCTTCGACGTGGTGTTCGCCGAGGCCGATTACTCCTCGGGCATTCGCAGCCTGGATGCGCTGGCGGATGCCGATCTGAAGGGGGTCGCGGAGTTTCGCGAGGTCTACCAGCGCCTGCGGCCGACGCTCGACAACGACGGCCTGTTCGCCGAGGCGATCAAGGGGCGGCCGGTGGTGCTCGGCTATTACCTGAGCAGCGAGGTGGACGCCAAGCGCATCGCCGCCATTCCGCAGCCGGTGCTGCCGAAGGGCACGTTTAGCGGGCGCAACATCGCCTTCACGACCTGGGCGGGCTACGGCGGCAATCTCGCGCAGTTCACGGACAACGCCGCCAACGCGGGGCATTTCAACCCGGTGGTCGATTTCGACGGCGTGGTGCGGCGCGTGCCGATGATCGCCCAGTTGGACGGCGCCTACTACGAGGCGCTTTCGCTCGCCATGGTGCGCGCGATTCTCGGCGACCCGAAGCTCGAGGCCGGCTTCGCGAGCCAGGGCCTGCTGCAGCGGGGCTACGCCGGCCTGGAATGGCTCAAGGCGGGGCCCTTGACGATTCCGGTCGACGAGACGGCGAGCGCACTGGTGCCGTATCGCGGACCGAAAGGCAGCTTTCCCTACATCTCGCTCGCCGACGTCGTCGCCGGGCGGGTCGCGCCCGAGCAGCTCAAGGGCCGCATGGCACTGGTCGGCACGACGGCCCCCGGGCTGCTCGATCTGCGCTCGACCCCGGTGGGCAACGTCTATCCCGGGGTCGAGATCCACGCCAATCTGATCGCCGGCATGCTCGACCGGCTCGGCGTGACCTTGTCGGATGCGCCGCATCGCCTGGCCTACATTCCCGAGCGGCCCGCGTACATGCTGGGCGCCGAGGTGGTGATGCTCGGCGTGGTCGGCGTGGCGCTCGCGCTCGCGATCCCGCTGCTGTCGGCGCTGTGGGCGACCGTCGCCGGCCTGGCGGGCCTTGTGGGGGTGGCGGGGCTGAGCCTCGGCGTGTGGCAGCAGGCCTCGATGGTGCTGCCGCTCGCGGCCAGCCTGCTGATGATTGCGGCGCTGTACACCATCAACATGGCCTACGGCTACTTCATCGAGTCACGCTCCAAGCGCCAGTTCACCGAGCTGTTCGGTCAGTACGTGCCGCCCGAGCTGGTCGACAAGATGGCCGAGGATCCCGAGCAGTACAGCATGGAGGGCAAGAGCGAGGACCTCACCGTGCTGTTTTCCGACATCGTCGGCTTCACTTCGATCTCGGAGTCGCTCGAGCCGCGCGAGCTGGCGCTGTTCATCAACGAGTACCTGACCTCGATGAGCCTGGTGATCCGCGAGCACGGCGGCACGCTCGACAAGTACATCGGCGACGCGATCATGGCGTTCTGGGGCGCGCCGGTGGCCGATGCGAATCACGCCACGCACGGCGTGAACGCCGCGCTGCGCATGCAGGCGGAGCTCGAACGCATCAACCGCGAGGTCATCGCGCCCAAGGGCTGGCCGCAGATCCACATCGGCGTCGGCCTCAACAGCGGCGTGATGCGCGTCGGCGACATGGGCTCGAAGATCCGTCGCGCCTACACGGTGATGGGCGACCCCGTGAACCTCGGCTCGCGCCTCGAGGGCCTGACGCGCGAGTACGGTGTCCGCATCCTGGTCGGCGAGGAGACGCGCCGGCGGGCGAGCGGCTTCGTGTTCCGCGAGATCGACCGTGTCAGGGTCAAGGGCAAGGACGAGCCGGTGGCGATCTTCGAGCCGCTGGGTCGCGAGGGCGAAGTCGGAAAAAGTCACATCGAGGAGATGAAGCTCTGGCAGCAGTGCCTCAAGCAGTACCGGGCACAGGACTGGGATCACGCCGATATGTCGCTTCTTAACTTGACGCGCATGAACCCGCAGGCCAAGCTTTACAAGGAATTCGTCGAGCGCATCGCGGCGCTGCGCCAGGCGCCGCCGGGGCCGGGCTGGGACGGCGTGACCGCGTTCAAGACGAAATAGCCAACGAGGTCCTGGGGGTCGCGACAGGCATGAGATTACGGGTGCTCGGCTGCAGCGGAGGAATCGGTGGGCGCCACCTGCGCACCACCTCGTTTCTCATCGACCACGACGTGCTGCTCGACGCCGGCACCGGCGTCGGCGACCTGTCGCTCGCCGAGCTCTCGCTGATCGACCATATCTACCTGACGCACTCGCACCTCGATCACGTGGCGTCGATCCCGTTCATTGTCGACACGGTCGGCGGGATGCGCACCGGCGGTCCGATTACGGTGCATGCCACGCGCGAAACGATCGACATCCTGAAGAGCCACATTTTCAACTGGACGATCTGGCCGGACTTCACCCAGGTGCCGACACCCGAGGCGCCCTTCATGCGCTACGCGGAGATCGAGCTCGGACGGACTGAAACGCTGGACGGGCGGTCGATCACGCCGCTGCCGGCGGTGCACACCGTGCCGGCGGTCGGCTTCCATCTCGACAGCGGCGAGGGCAGCCTGGTGTTCAGCGGCGATACCGGCTGCAACGACGCGCTGTGGGCAGCGGTCAACGACATCGAGAACCTGCGCTTCGTCTTCATCGAGACGGCGTTTTCCAACCGCGACCGCAGGCTGGCCGAGCTCTCGAAGCACCTTTGCCCCGAGACGCTCGCCGTCGAGCTCGCCAAGCTGAAGCGGTCAGCCGACATCTTCGTCACGCACCTCAAGCCGGGCGAGATCGAGCTCACCATGGAAGAGATCGAGTCCGTTGCCGCCGACCACCGGGTGCGCATGCTGCAGAACAACCAGGTTTTCGAGTTCTGAGCGGTTCCCGTGGCCCTGCGGCGGTCGACTGTGGCAAACGTCACGTGGATGGAAAATTGTTATAAATCATCGAGGTGTCAGTTGAATGTTGGGGCCCCAGCGGCTAGCATAGTTGCCGACAGCCGGCACCCGGCGGGTGGGCTGCGTTCGCGCGCGCCCCGCGCGTCGCGGCCGCACTGCTGCGCGACCGCCGGCACAGGAGATTTTTTATGAGCGCCGTACTGAGCCATCCGTCCACTTCGCAAAGCGACGTCAACGCGCGGCTCGCGTTCCAGAAGCAGCTGCAGGTCGTCACCAACAAGATCCATGCGACGAACAACGTCGACGAGATCATTCTCGACGTCAGCGCGGACGTCTGCGTGCTGTTCAACGCCGATCGTCTGACCATCTACGTGCTGGGCGAGGACAAGCAGTCGATCGTCTCGAAGGTGAAGACCGGCCTCAACTCCTTCAAGGACCTGCGCCTGCCCGTCGCGGAGCACTCGATCGCCGGCTACGTCGGGCTGTCGAAGAAGATGATCAACATCAAGGACGTGTACGACGACGCCGAGCTGCGCGGCATCAACCCCAGCCTGCGCTTCCTGCAGGAAGTCGACAAGCGCACCGGCTACCGCACCAAGCAGATGCTCGTCGCCCCGGTGCTCGACGAGTCGAAGGAGCTGATCGGGGTCCTGCAGCTCATCAACAACAAGGCCGGCGTGCCGTTCGGCGCGCTGGCCGAAGAAGGCGTGACCGAGCTGGCGCAGACCCTGTCGATCGCCTTCAAGCAGCGGCAGAAGCCGCAGCTCGTCAAGACCAAGTACGACTACCTGATCGCCGATGCCGTGCTGTCGGCGGGCGAGTTCGACCTCGCCTCGCGCCAGGCGCGCAAGAAGGCGATGGACATCGAGGCCGTGCTGGTCGACGAGTTCCAGGTCAAGAATTCGGCGATCGGCCAGGCGCTGTCGAAGTTCTTCGGCGTGCCCTACGAGGCGTTCAAGCCCGACCGCGTCAAGCCGATGGAGCTGCTGCGCAACCTGAAGCGCGAGTATGTCGACGCGAACCAGTGGCTGCCGATCGACGATACGAAGGAAGGCCTGGTGGTGCTGTGCCTCGATCCGGAGCGGATCCGCTCGTCGCGCATCGCCTCGAACGTGTTCCCCAAGGCGCGCATCCAGTACCGCGTCGCGACCGTGCGCGACTTCAAGGACACGGTCAACCATTTCTACGGCAGCGAAATGGCCGACATGGGCGACATCGGCGACCTGCTGACCGGTCTCGACGACGAATCGCTGGAGATGGAGGGCAGCAGCGACGAGGTTTCCGCTGCGGCCGACAACGAGCTGGTGAAGCTCGTCAACAAGGTCATCATCGAGGCCTTCCAGAAGGGCGCCTCCGACATCCACATCGAGCCGTATCCGGGCAAGTCGAAGACCGAGATCCGGCTGCGCCGGGACGGCAACCTCGAACCCTACATCGAGATCCCGGCCAGCTACCGCGCCGCGATCGTCGCGCGCATCAAGATCATGTGCGACCTGGACATCTCGGAGAAGCGCCGGCCCCAGGACGGCAAGATCAAGTTCAAGAAGTTCGGCCCGCTCGACATCGAGCTGCGGGTGGCGACGATTCCGACCGCGGGCGGGGTCGAGGACATCGTCATGCGGATCCTCGCCGCGGGCGAGCCGATTCCGCTCGACAAGCTGGGCCTGACGCCGGGCAACTACGACAACCTGAAGAAGACCGTCGAAAAGCCCTACGGCCTGTTCTTCGTCTGCGGGCCGACCGGCTCGGGCAAGACGACCTCGCTGCACTCGGTGCTCAAGTACCTGAACACGCCGGACACGAAGATCTGGACTGCCGAGGATCCGGTCGAGATCACGCAAAAGGGCCTGCGCCAGGTGCAGGTCAACAAGAAGGCGGGGCTCGACTTCGCGACCGTGATGAAGGCCTTCCTGCGCGCGGACCCCGACATCATCATGGTCGGTGAGATGCGCGACAAGGAAACGACCTCGACCGGCATCGAGGCCTCGCTCACCGGCCACCTCGTGTTCGCCACGCTGCACACCAACTCGGCGCCGGAATCGATCATTCGCCTGCTCGACATGGGCATGGACCCGTTCAACTTCTCGGATGCGCTGCTCGGCATCCTCGCCCAGCGCCTGGCGCGCCGGCTGTGCGCCTGCAAGGAGCCTTACGTGCCGGAGGGCGCCGAGCTGAAGTCCTTCCTCACCGAGTACTGCGACGAGCTGCACAACACCAAGCCGTTCAAGACCGACGCCAAGACGGCGATGGAGACCATCTACAAGCAGTGGGTCAAGGAATACGGCAACGACAAGGGCCAGCTGCAGCTCTACAAGCCGGTGGGCTGCGACAAGTGCGGCGGCGGCGGAATGAAGGGTCGGGTCGGCCTGCACGAGCTGCTGGTGGCGACCGATCCCCTGAAGAAGCTGATTCAGGAGCACTCCCGTGTCGCGGAAATGCTCGCGCAGTGTCTCGAGGACGGCATGCGCACGCTCAAGCAGGACGGCATGGAGAAGTGCCTGATGGGCCTGACGCACATCAAGGAAGTGCGCGCGGTCTGCATCAAGTAGCGGCGGGCCGAACACGGCGCTTCTCCCTCGATTGTCGATGAAACGCTCTTCGATCGATCGAACCCAGGGCCTGCTGTTCGGCGAGGACGACCGCGAAGCTGCGGCCGAGGACCTCGTCCAGCGTCTCGAGCAGCTGCACGAGATCGGCGCATCGCTGTCCGCCGAGCGCAACATCGAGCGCCTGCTGGAGACCATCCTCACGGCGGCGAAGACCATTACGCGTGCCGACGGCGGGACCCTGTACCGCGTCACCGAGGAGCACACCCTGCGCTTCGAGATCGTGCGCACCAGCTCGCTCGAGTACTACCTCGGCGGCACCACCGGGCACCCGGTGCCGTTCTATCCGATCCAGCTCTACAAGGACGACAAGCCCAACCACAACATGGTCGCGGCCTACGCCGCGCTCACCGGCCAGACGGTGAACATCGCCGACGCCTACACCGCCGAAGGCTTCGACTTCACCGGCACGCGCGCCTTCGACAGCAAGACCGGCTACCGCTCGAAGTCGTTCCTCACCGTGCCGATGAAGAACCACGAAAACGAGATCATCGGCGTGCTGCAGTTGATCAACGCGACCGATCCCAAGAGCGGCGAGATCGTGAGCTTTTCGCCCTCGGACCAGCGCCTCGCGGAGTCGCTCGCCTCGCAGGCGGCGATCGCGCTCACCAATCGCATGCTGATCAATCAGCTCGAGCAGTTGTTCGAGTCATTCATCAAGATGATCAACTCGGCGATCGACGAGAAATCACCCTACACCGGCGGCCACTGCCAGCGCGTGCCGGAGCTGACGATGATGCTCGCCGAGGCGGTCAACGAGACGCGCGACGGCCCGCTGCGCGCGTTCAGCATGACCGACAAGGACCGCTACGAGCTGAAGATCGCGGGCATGCTGCACGACTGCGGCAAGGTCACCACGCCGGTGCACGTGGTCGACAAGTCGACCAAGCTGGAGACGATCTACGACCGCATCCACCTGCTCGACACCCGCTTCGAGGTGGTGCGTCGCGACTTCGAGCTCGAGATGCTGAAGGACCGCGCGGCGCTGCTCGCGCAGGGCAAGCGCATGGAGGCCGCCGAGGTCGACAGGCGCTACCGCACCCGGCTGCGGCAGCTGGACGACGACCGCAACTTTCTGCGCGTGTGCAACATCGGCGGCGAGCGCATGCGCGACGAGGACGCCGAGCGCGTGCAACGCATCGCGCGCCAGTACCGCTGGCGCGACGTGGCCGGGCACGAGGCGGATTTCCTCAGCGACGACGAGATCCGCAACCTGACCATCCGCGCCGGCACCCTGACCGAGGACGAGCGCAGGATCATCAACCACCACATCGTCGCCACCATCAACATGCTCGAGGCCCTGCCCTGGCCCAAGCACCTGGCGAACGTGCCGGAGTACGCCGGCGGGCACCACGAGCGCATGGACGGCAAGGGCTATCCGAAGGGGCTGACGCGCGAGCAGATGTCGGTGCAGGCGCGCTGCATGGGGATCGCCGACATCTTCGAGGCGCTCACTGCCAAGGACCGGCCCTACAAGAAGGGCAAGACGCTGTCGGAATCGCTCGAGATCCTGGGCAAGTTCCGCCTCAACGGGCATATCGACGAGGACCTGTTCGACGTCTTCATTCGCAGGAAGGTGTACCTGCGCTACGCGGAGATGTTCCTCGATCCCGAGCAGATCGACACGGTCGACGAGACGCGCATTCCGGGGTACACGCCGTGACGGGCGCGGCCCCGGCGCCCGGGCGGGGACCGCGGCCGCGCCGCCGGTGGCGCTGACGGCGCAGGCGCTGGCGCTGCTCGCCCGGCACCTGCCGGGCAAGCGCATCCTGAGCTTCGGCTATCCGGACCTGGTGGCGCCCGCCGAGGAGATCGAGCGCCTGCTCGGCGTGCGGCCGACGCGCTTCACCGATTTCGGCCGCTGGCACGGCGTCGATTTCCCGCTGCCGGAGACGCTCGAAGTGTTCGACGCCATCGGCGCCCGCCTCGAGTGCGTCGACATCCAGCCGAGCCGCGGTGTCGAGCGCGTGGTCGACCTCAACCATCCCTGCGAGCTGGGGTCGTTCGACCTCGTCATCGATGCCGGCACCATCGAGCACTGCTTCAACATCGGCCAGGCGATCATCAACGCGGCGCAGGCGGTCGCGGTCGGCGGCCACGTGTTCCACGCGCCGCCGCTGAGCATGCTGAATCACGGCTTCTACAACATCAACCCGACCCTGCTGCACGACTTCTACGTGCAGAACGGCTGGACCGTCGAGGTGCTGACCGGCGG
>LJTQ01000094.1 GCA_001303445.1 Betaproteobacteria bacterium SG8_39
GCAAGCACGCCGGGCATCTTGGCCGCGCCTTTGGCGTCGATGCCGCGCAGCTTCGCGTGGCCCAGCGCCGAGCGCACGAATGCCGCATGCGCATGACCCGGCGGACGCAGGTCGTCCGTGAAACGCCCGCGGCCGGTGAGCAGCGGGTCATCTTCGCTGCGCGGCATGCCGTGGTCGCTGCCGAATCGGGTTGGATCGCTGCTCATCGGCGGTTCCTCGTTTGAGGTCAGTCGGGCAAGCTGCCCTCGGCCAGGATCTGGTCGGCCGCGCTGGTCAGGTCGCCGACGAGGGCGCGCCGCGCCGTTGCCGGATCGCGGCGCCGCAGCCCGACAATCATGCGCTTGTGCCAGTTCGGTGCCGGATTCCGGCCGCGCGCATTGGCGTTGGCGCGCATACGCAGACTCAGGTGCAATACCGGACCGGCCTGCAGCCACAGTCCCTCGATCAAGGTCAGCAGCAGCGGCATGTCGGCCGCTTCGTACAGCAGGAAGTGCAGGTCCTTGTTGAGGCGGAACAGCCGCACACCGTTGGCCTGGCGCCGTTGCATCTCCACGGCGAAGGTCGTGTTCAAGGCTTCGATGCGCTCGATGTCCTCGCTACGAATGCGGCGCGCAGCGGCCTCCGCCGCCAGCCCCTCGAGCACGAGGCGGACGTTCAGCAACTCGCGAAAACGCACCTTCGTCATGACCGGGACCCGGATGCGGCGGTTCGGCAGCATCTCGAGTGCGCCTTCGGCGGCGAGCCGCCGCACCGCTTCGCGCACCGGCATCGGACTCACGTTCAGGGCCGCGGCCAGCTCGCGCAGGGTGAGCTTCTGCCCGGGTTGCAGCTGGCCGGCCATGAGAAAGTCGCGCAGCCCGCGGTAGACACGCTCGCCGAGCGTTCTGCTCTCGATCGACGGGATGCCGGCCAGCGTGCCGCGGACCAGCTGCAGAGAAGGCGTGCCTTTCTTCATCTTCGCCGATTGACAGTCGCCATCATGCGCTCAGTATAATGTGATCACATATCAACGTTGCAACCGCACCGGAGGAGGAGCGCCATGCAACCCCATCGTCCCCTGATTCGTAGTTCCGTCGCGATGCTCGCGGCCTTCGGCATCGCCGCGGTCGCACACGCGCAAAGCGGACCCATCAAGATCGGCGTGCTGGCGCCGGTCACGGGACCGTTGGCGACCCCCGGCAAAGACATGGTCGAGGGCTGGAAGATGTTCTGGGACCAGGCCGGACACAGCGCGGGCGGCCGCAAGGTCGAGTACGTGATCGCCGACACCACATGCAACCCCGACCAGGCGCTCACGCAGGCGCGCCGCCTCGTGCATCAGGAGAAGGTGCACTTCATGGTGGGGCCTCTGTGCGGTCACGAGGGCCCGGCGGTGGCGCAGGTGAGCAAGGAAACCGGCGTGCCGCTCGTCATGGACGCCGCCGGCGCCGACGTCATCACCAAGTGGGACCGCACGCCGTCCGTGGTGCGTACCGCCGTTTCCGCCTCGCAGATCGGTCATCCCTGGGGCGAGTACATGTACAAGGAACTCGGCCTGCGCAACGTCACCTTCATCGGCCAGGACTACACCTGGGGCCACGAGGTGACGCTCGGCGCGGTGCGCACCTTCACCGCGCTCGGCGGCAAGGTGGCGAAGATGATCTGGAACCCGATCGGCACCAAGGACTACGGGCCCACGATCGCCGCCATCCCCGCGGACACCGACGGCGTCTCCGCCGTCGTCGTCGGCCCGGACCGCGTGCGCCTGTTCGAGGCCTGGTTCAACTTCGGCATGGACAAGAAGAAAAAAATCTACGGCGGCTACTGGATGCACCAGGACGTGCTGCCGCAGATGGACGACCGTGCCATCGGCATGATCGGCAACTCGCTCAACTATGCGGCCGGCCTGCAGACGCCCGAGAACATCGCCTTTACCACCGAGTTCGCCAAGCGCACCAAGCGGCTGCCCTCCTGGTTCGGCGAGTCGGCCTACTCCGCCGGCCTGTGGACCAAGACCGCGATCGACTCGATCAAGGGCAAGGTCGAGGACCGCGACGCGTTCCTGAAGGCGATGCGCACCGTAACCATCAAGGGGCCGCGCGGGCCGCTCCGCATGGACGATTACGGCAACCCGATCCAGAACGTCTATATCTCGAAGATCCAGAAGATCAAGCATCCGGTGCTGGGGGAAGTGCTGACCAACGTGCCGTTCAAGACCTACGAAAACGTGTCGCAGTTCTGGACCTTCGACCCGAAAGAGTTTCTGGCGCGCGGGCCGTACAAGCGCTAGCCGGGTGACGCGATCCAGCAGGGGCGGGCGGGAACGCCCGCCCTTTTTCTTGCGCGTGCAGCCGTGACGAGCGCCATCCTCCAGGCCATCAACGGAGTGTCGCTCGCGGCGCTGCTGTTCCTTCTTGCGAGCGGCTTCACGCTCTCCTTCGGCCTAATGCGCGTCGTCAACATGGCGCACGGCGCGTACTACCTGATCGGCGGCTACGTCGGCCTGTCGATCGCCGAGCACACGGGCAGCTTTGCGCTCGCACTCGCCGGCGGTGGCGCGGCGGTCGCGCTCGGCGGCTTCTTCATCGACCGCTTCCTCATCCGGCGCACGGGCGAGAACCACCTCGCCCAGGTTCTGCTCACGGTAGGCGTGGCCTTCGTCATCGGCGACGTTGCGCTGCAGATCTGGGGCGGCGACAACTTGATGGTGCCGGCGCCGCAGCAGTTGAAGGGCGCAGTGGTGCTGCCGGGAGGAATCTACTATCCGAAGTATCGCTTCATCCTCATCTTCCTCGGCGTGTTCGTCGGCATCGCACTGTGGCTTCTGTACAAGAAGACGCAGATCGGCGCCGTGGTGCGCGCGGGCGTGGACGACCGCGAGCAGGTGAACGCGACCGGCATCAACGTCGATCGCCTGTTCGTGATGGTGTCGGCGCTCGCCTCATTCCTCGCCGGGCTCGCGGGCGTGGCGGGCGGCGCGTTCCTGACGCTGTATCCGGGGGCCGAGTGGGAGATCCTGGTGTACGCGCTGGTGGTGGTGATCGTCGGCGGACTCGGCAGTCTCGAGGGCGCGATGATCGGGGCGCTGATCGTCGGGCTGCTCGATGCCTATGGGCGCTGGCTGTTGCCGGAATTCTCGTACTTCGTGCTGTTTGGCCCGATCGCGCTGCTCATGATCTTTCGGCCGCGCGGGCTCTTCGGACGGGAGCACTGAGCGTGGACCGCGCACGCCTCATGCTGCTCGTCGTCGCGCTCGCGGGCGCCGCGGCACTGCCGTGGATCGGTGGGCCGTTCTGGACCGGGCTCGCGACGCAGATGATGATCTTCGGGCTGCTCGCGCTATCGGTCGACCTGCTTCTCGGGCACGCGGGCCTGTTCTCCCTCACGCACGCCTCGTTCTTCGCAGTGTCGGCCTACACCGTGGCAATCCTGCAGGTGCGCTACGGCTGGCCGACGCTCGCCGCCGCGCCCGCGGGCATCCTGCTCGGAACGGCACTCGCAGCGCTGTTCGGCATCTCGGTGCGCACGCGCGGCGTGTACTTCATCCTCATCACCATTGCACTCGGCTACGTGGTGTGGGGGATCGCACACCGCTGGTCATCGTTCACAGGTGGCGACAACGGCGTCACCAACGTGCCGTTTCCCGCCGTCGGCCCGCTCGCCGTCACTTCGCACACCCAGTATTACTACGTCGTGCTCGCCGCAGTGATCCTGTGCGGCCTCGGCTACCGCGTGCTCATCCGGTCGCCGTTCGGCCTGGGGCTGCGCGGCGTGAAGGCGAGCGAGACGCGCATGCAGAGCCTGGGCTACCGCACCGGCCTGCACATTTACGTTGCCTTCGTGCTCTCGGGCGCACTGGCGAGCTTCGCGGGCGTGCTGTACGTCTACTACAACAAGTTCGTCAACCCCGTCGCGGCCTCCTTCCCGGTCTCGGTGGAGGCCGCGCTGATGGCGATCGTCGGCGGCACCGGAACCATCGTCGGCCCCTTCCTCGGCGCCGGCGTCGTACTGGGCCTGCGCAACTGGGTATCGAGCTTCGTCGAGATGCACCACGCCATCATGGGTGCGGTGTTTATCGCCACGGTGCTGTGGGCCCCGCAGGGCCTGGTCGGCATCGCGGCGCGCGTCCGCGCGCGCCTGAAAGGGCGTGATGGCTGAGCACGCACTCGCGGTGGTGAACCTCGGCAAGCTGTTCGGCGGCCTTGCCGCCGTGGATGGCGTCTCGCTCAACGTCGCCACGGGCGAGCGGCGCGTGCTCATCGGCCCGAACGGCGCTGGCAAGACGACCTTGTTTCACTGCGTCACCGGCACGCTCAAGCCCTCGAGCGGACAGGTGTCGCTGTTCGGTCGCGACGTGACCCGCCTGGCCGAGCACCGGCGCACGGCGCTGGGCATGGGGCGCACGTTCCAGATCACCAACGTGTTCCCGGATCTGACGCTCGGCGAGAATCTGGCGCTCGCCATCGTCGGTACGGACCGCCGGAAATGGGTGGTCCATCGGCCGGCCGAAACGTTCGAAGAGGTGCGCCGCCAGGCGCTCGAGGGCTTGGCGCGCGTGGGGCTCGAGGGTCGCGCGCAGCTGCCCGCGAAGCTCGTGTCATACGGCGAGCGGCGCCAGCTCGAGCTTGCCCTCGCGCTGAACACCGGCCCGAAAGTGCTTTTCCTGGACGAACCCTGCGCCGGGCTTTCACCGGCGGAGCGTCAGCGCATCTCGCAGATGATCGCGGATCTGCCGCGCAGCATGACCCTGCTGATGATCGAGCACGACATGGACGTGGCACTCGGCCTGGCCGACCGCGTTACCGTGCTGCACCGGGGACGCGTCATCCTGGAAGGCACCCCGCAAGAGGTGCGCGCCAACCCGCAGGTCCGCGATGTCTATTTCGGCCATGCCTGAGTCGCTCCTTTCGGTTCGCGGCATCCACACGTATTACGGCGATAGCTACGTCCTGCAGGGGCTGTCGCTCGAGCAGCCCGAGGGCAGCATCGTCGCCATCCTGGGGCGCAACGGCATGGGCAAGACCACCTTCATCCGTTCCGTGGCCGGCCTCACGCCGCCGCGCCAAGGCGAAATCCGCTTCAAGGGCGCACAGCTCTCCGGGCGCGCACCTTACGCCATCGCACAGGCCGGCATTGCGCTGGTGCCGCAGGGCAGACGCATCTTCCGCTCGCTTTCCGTACGCGAGAACCTGCTGCTGCCGACCAGCGGCCTGGCGCGTCCACGCCGCGGGCGCTGGAACCTTGAAGCCGTGCTCGAGCAGTTTCCTCAGCTTGCCGAGCGCATGCACCATTCCGGAGCTGCACTTTCGGGCGGCGAGCAGCAAATGCTCGCCGTAGGGCGTGCGCTGATGGCGAACCCCGACCTCATCCTGATGGATGAGCCCTCAGAGGGCCTTGCCCCCAAGCTCGTGCAGCAGGTCGGCAGCATCATGCAGGACGTGCGCGCGCACGGCCACGCCGTGCTACTCGTCGAGCAGAACTTCGAAGTGGCCATGTCGGTGGCGGATTACATCTATGTTGTCTCGGCGGGCCGCTTCGTGTTCGAGGGCACCCCGGCCGAACTCGAGCGTGCCCCCGAAGTACTCGATCAGCACCTGGGCGTCGCGCGCGCCCACGCATAGGAGACTGCCCATGGCACAGCACCGTCTCGACCCGTCGCTCGAGAACGTTCATTGGGGATATTTCGACGCCAAGATTCCACCCCGTCTCGAGGTGGAATCCGGCGACACCGTGGTCGTTGATACCGTCTCGGGCTGGCCCGACGTTGCGCCCGACCGCGCGCTCTACAGTCCGGTGCATTACGAGATCGCGACGACGCTCAAGCCCGTGCTTGGCCCACATATCCTCACCGGTCCCATCGCGGTGCGCGGCGCCGAACCGGGCGATACGCTGGAGGTGCGCATTCGCGCAATCGAGCTCACCGCCGACTGGGGCTGGAACGTGATCCGGCCGTTGCGCGGCACGCTGCCGGAGGACTTTCCCGAACTGCAGGCGCGGGTGATCCCGATGGACCGCGGCAAGATGACGGCTCGGCTGCCCTGGGGACCGACGATCCCGCTTTCGCCCTTTTTCGGCATCCTTGCCACGGCGCCCCGCCCCGAGTACGGACGCATTTCGACAGTGGAACCGCGCGAGTTCGGCGGCAATGTGGACTGCAAGGAGTACGTGCCGGGCACCTCGGTGTTCCTTCCGGTGTTCGTGCCGGGTGCGAATTTCTCCGCCGGAGACGGCCACGCGGTGCAGGGTGACGGCGAGGTGTGCCTCACCGCGCTCGAGACCTGCCTGAAGGGCAGCTTCGAGCTTGTGCTGCACAAGAACATGCACCTCGCCATGCCGCGCGCGATCACACCGACGCACTACATCACGCTGGGCCTCGACGTCGATCTGGACGACGCCGCCAAGCAGGCGTTGCGCGACATGATCGCCTGGCTCGTGGCGATGAAAGGCTGGAAGCCCGCCGAGGCCTACGTCTTCTGCAGTCTGGCCTGCGATCTGCGCGTCACGCAGCTCGTCGACGGCAACAAAGGCATCCACGCCATGGTCGCGCGCGGCCTAATCGACTGAGCCCTCGCGCTTAGGCGCGCTTCAGCGCGTCGGCCGCGCGCGCCAGCCGCGCACGCGCTTCCTTCGCCACGCCCTGCAGCACCGCATCCTTGGCGAACTCGCCAATCTTGAGAAAGGCGTCCGGATCGCCGATACGCACGATCGAGTGCCTGTCGTCCTTCGCCTCGACCGTGACATTACAGGGCAGCATCAGGCCGACCTGGCCGTCATGCGACAGCGCCTTGTGCGCGAGCGGCGGATTGCAGGCGCCGAGGATTGCGTAAGGACGGAACTCGGCGTTGATCTTCTCCTTCAGCGTCTGCTTGACGTCGATGCGCGTCAGGATGCCGAAGCCCTCGGCTTTCAGCGCTTCGGCGGTTTTCTCGATGGCCTGCTCATACGGCACGGACAGACTGACTTCAAACGCGATTTGCTGGCTCATTGCGAGGGTCTCCGGTAAAAGACGAGAAGATTTTGAAGGGTAATGGAATCTGACCGCATGGACGACGATCGGTTCGGCTTTCTGCGCCGGCTGGTGGCCGCGGCGCCCGACGCGGCGCTGGCGGCGCTGTTCCTGTGGTGCTGGATCGAACCCTTAGCTTGGCGCAAGACGCTCGTCGCGGAGTTGATGCTGGTCATGCTGGTCGAGTTTCTCGTCGTGCACTCGGGTCCGTTCTTCGGCATGCTGGTGATGGGCGACACGGTGACGACCGAGCGTGCCACCCGGCTCAAGATCCTGCTCGGGCTGGGCGCGATTTATCTCCTCTTCGCGGGCGGCATGTCCGCGGCGTTCGAATCCTGGGGTCCGGTGCTGCTGTTCGCCTGGCTGATCGGCGCGAAGCTCGTCGCGATACTCGCCGGGCGCGGCATGGCCGTGCGCGAGCAGACGCGCCAGATGGCGCTCTGGGCGCTGTCGGTCCTGTTCTATCTCGGCGCCGTTTTCGCCACCGTGATGCTGCCGGTGCCGAAGCTCGGCCTGGTCCGCCACGGCCACTTCTATGGCATCCCGGGCTCGGGCGAGTGGGTCAGCCACCCGAACACCGTCGTCGCCGCCGGATTTCTCTATTTCGGCGCGCTCGCCCTGGTGAAGCTGCTCGAGAATCCGACGTGGTGGAGCAAATGGGCCGCCGCGCAGGCGACTCACTCGCGCAAGTCGTCGAGCGCCGCCTCGAGGTGAGCGCGGTCGGCCCAGGCGCGCAGCGCCCAGCGGCCCGCAGCGTAATCGAAGCGGTTGATCGCCGCGTTCGGGATCTCGAAGTCGCGCGCCGAGCGCAGCCCGCTCGCAGTGGCCTCGCGGTAGAGCATCTCGAGCACGCCACCGTGCGTGAACACGAGCACCGCCTCGCCCACGTGGCGCGCGGCGATCGCGCCCACGCTGGCCAGCGCGCGGTCATAGAACGCCTGCAGGCTTTCGCCCGAGCCGAAGTCAAAATCCAGCGCCTTGTCGCGGAAGCGCTCGAACTCCGCCGGGTAGCGCTCGCGGCATTCGACATAGGTCAGCGTCTCGAACATGCCGTAATGCCGCTCGCGCAGCCCCGCCTCCAGCCTGACGTCGAGACCGAGCGCGCGCGCCGTCGGCTGCGCGGTCTCGCGCACGCGCAGCAGGTCGCTCGAATAGACCGCGCCGAAGCGTTCGCCGGCGAGCACCGGCACCAGCGCTGCGGCCTGCGCGCGCCCGAGTTCGTTGAGCGGCACGTCGGTCTGCCCCTGTACGCGGCCCTCGGCGTTCCACGCAGTCTCGCCGTGGCGCACCAGCACCAGCGTCGTCGTCGACTTCGTGCTCATGCCAGCGCCTCCGGGTTCATGACGCGGATCGGCGCCCCATCGAGCCAGGCCTCGATGTTCTCCAGCGCATCCGAATAGAACACGCGGAACACGTCCTCGCTGACGTAACCGAGGTGCGGCGAAAGCGTCACGTTGTCGAGGTCGCGCAGCGCGTGCCCCGCCGGCAGCGGTTCCTGGTCGTAGACATCGAGCGCCGCGTGCCCCAGACGCCCGTTTTTCAGCGCCGCGAGCATCGCCGCCTCGTCGACGATCGGGCCGCGCGAGGTATTGACCAGGATCGCGCCCGGCTTGATCTGCGCGAACTCGGCCGCGCCGAGCAGCCCGCGCGTGCGCTCCGAGAGCACCAGGTGGATACTCACCACGTCCGAGGTCTCGAGCAGCACCGCCTTGCTCACCGGGTGGGCGCCCGCCGCCGCCGCACGCTCAGGCGTGAGGTTCTGGCTCCAGGCGACGACGTCCATGCCGAAGGCGAGGCCATAGCGCGCCACGCGCGCACCGAGCTTGCCCAGGCCGAGCAGCCCGAGCCGCTTGCCCTCGAGGATCGTGCCGCCGGCGAGGCCGTCATGCCAACGCCCGGCGCGCATGCCGCGCTCGGCCTTGGCGAAGTCGCGCGCTGCGGCGATGATCAGCAGCCAGGTGAGCTCCGCGGTGGGCGCGTTGGTGTTGCCGGGCCCCGTGTTGCTCACCGGGATACGCCGCGCGGTGCAGGCCGTGAGATCCAGGCTCGGCGCACGCAGCCCGGTCAGCGCCATGAACTTGAGGTTCGGCAGGCGCTCGATCAGCGCCCGCGGGAACGGCGTGCGCTCGCGCATCAGGCAGAGAATGTCGAACGGCGCGAGCTTCGCCGCCGCCGCGTCAGCCGAAGCGAAGGCCTCGTTGAAGACCGCGATCTCGACACCGCGTTTTCTGAGGCGGTCCCAATCGGCGACGCCGAGCGCGAGGCGCTGGTAGTCGTCGAGGATGGCGAGTTTCATCGGCGGCTGCGGCAGAGGTCGAAGCGGCGCATTTTAAACGCCTTACGCACAGACCTCGAGACCGCGCCTCACAAGCGAACGCCGCCCGCAGGCCTCAACCGGGCACCCACAGCGCGAGCAACCCCAGAACGACGAACAGCGCCGCCGCCACCCAGCGCATCGCCGCCATGCTGACACGCTGCATGAGGGCCTCGCCAAGCCACACTGCCGGCACGTTGGCGATCATCATGCCGAGTGTCGTGCCGAGCACGACCGCCACGAGCGCGTCGTAGCGCGCGGCGAGTGCGATGGTGGCGAGCTGGGTCTTGTCACCCATTTCGACGATGAAGAATGCGATCAGCGTGGCAACGAACACGCCCGTCGCCGGCAGCGCGCGCTCGCCATCGAGCGAATCCGGCTTCAGCGCCCACAACGCGAAGGCGAAAAAGGACAGCGTGACGATCCAGCGCAGGGTTTCCGGTGCCACCAGGCGTGCGAGCCACACGCCGAGCGAGCCGGCGAGAAAGTGATTGGCCAGCGTCGCGACGAGGATGCCGAGGATGATCGGCCCGCGCCGCTTGAGCTTCGCCGCCAGCACGAACGACAGCAGCTGCGTCTTGTCGCCCATCTCGGCGAGCGCGACCACGCTGGTCGAAAACAGCAGCGCTTCGAGCGTCGAGGCCATCTATCGCGTCGCGCGCTCGAGCGCGGCGTCCAGGGCGCGCGCCAGCCGCTGCTGGTCCGCGCGATGGCTCGCCTCGCGCCGCGCGTTCATCAGCACCGCGTAGTTCACGCCGGAGGGCAGCTGGCGCACCAACGCCGAAGTGCCCGGTAGGCTGCCGAAGACGGCCCAGCTGCCGCGCTCGCCACGCCGGCGCGGCGCGCCGCTCAGCCAGTAGTGCTCGAGAAAGCGCACCAGGGCCGGCGCCGAGGCGATCAGTCCGCCGGCGGAATCGCCCGTCTCGGTATTGAAGCGGCTGGCGTCGGCGGGATATTCGACCTCGCGCGCGGCGTGCACGCCGGTCGCCGCCAGACGGATGTCCTGGATGCCGAGCGGGCCGAGCACTTCGCTGCGCAGGTAGTCGATGTAGCGCATGCCGGAGGCGCGCTCGATGATGCGCCCGAGCACGCAGTAGCCGAAATTGGAATAGGCCCTGCGTGTGCCGGGCGTGTATTGCAGCGGTTCACGCAGCATGTAGCGCACGATGTCCTCTGGCTCGAGCGGTCGATCGAGCC
>LJTQ01000095.1 GCA_001303445.1 Betaproteobacteria bacterium SG8_39
TCACGAGTGCGACCACCAGATACAGACCGATCGCGTGGCGCGCGGCCCGCAGCGGCGCCGCGTCGTCGCGTTCCTGGCGCCGCAGGACCCCGTACAGGACGGCCAGGCCGGTTGGCCAGGCGAACGCACCGAGGTCGGCGAGCGGGTGCGCACTCGAGAAGGCCTGCAGCGCGGCCGCCGGGAGCAGCAGCAACGCCTGCAGCGCAGCGACGCCGCGCAGGGCGCGCCACTCGAGACGCGCGCCGGCCAGTTCGCAGGCCAGCGCGCTGGCGGTGACGAAAAGCGCAGCAGCGCCGGGCCGGCGCAGCGGCTCGACGGCATGGTGGATCGCGTCCATTCCGCCGAGCAGCCAGGCGAGGCCGGCCACCGTCAGTGCGAGCGGTGCCAGGCCAGCTGCGCCCGCGGGCAATGTGGCGGCGTGACGCTGCAACAGGCGCGACGTGATGAGCCCCGCGGCCGTGATCAGCGCGCAGCCGAAGACCGCATCGTTGAGCACCGGATCGAGGCGCAGGTAGTCGTCGTATTCGAGCAGGAAATATGCGGCGCCACCGGCCTGCACCAGCAGACCGAAGGCCCACGCCAGCACGCGCTGCTGGCGCAGCCCGACCCAGACGATCGCCGCACCCTCGATGGTCCAGATCGCGAAGGTGGTGTACGCGCCGAAGGCAAAGAACACGGCGAGCGTGGCGAGGCCGACGGCGAGCGCGACGTAAACCTCCCCGAGCAGGCGCATGCGCTCGCGCCAGATCACCAGCAGCGCGAGCACGGCATAAAGCAGCGCGCCGGCGGCGGCACTCCAGGCCAGTCCGTACGGCAGGTCGCGCACCAGTGCGGCCTGCATCACGGCGGTCGCCGCTGGCGTGCCGAAGACCAGCGTGCCGTCAACGAGGCCCCGGAGATGGGGCGGCTGGCGTGCCGCAAACAGGATCGGCACGACCAGATAGATGCCGAAGAACACCAGGACGAAGGGCTCCACCGTGCCGAGCAGCTCGGGCCGGTAGTGGTGGGTGCCCCAGAAAAGCGCGATGACAAACGTAAACAGCCAGCCGGTCAGGTTGAGCGCGCGCCAGGCCTTGAACCAGCTCACGGCGAGGATGAACAGATTGAGCACGGTGTAGTACGAGAACAGAACCACGGGGTTGCCGGAGCCGGTAGACGCCAGCAGGGGCGCGAGAAACGCACCGGTCAGTCCGAACACCGCGAGCGAGGACGCATCCTGGCGTACGGCGAGCACCGTCGTGACGAGGCCCAGCGCGGTAAACAGCGCGAACGCGGGTGCCACGCCGACGAAGCCGTAGACCTTGAGCGCGAAATAGACATCCAGATAAGCCAGACCGCTCGCCACGCCCTGGATGACGAGGCCGTACAGCCGGCGCGTGTCGCGCAGCCGCCAGCCAAGCACGGACAGCCCGAGCGCCAGCGCGGCGACGCCGGCGATGCGCAGCTGCGGCGGCATCAGACCGCGGTCGTAAGCGAACTTGAGCAGGAAGCCGACGCCGAAGAACAGCACCACGGCACCCACTTTGGCGACGAGATTGCCCGAGATGAGGCGTGCGAACAGCCCGTGCTGCGCCACAGCTGCTTCGCGCGCTGTGTCATCGCGATGCGCGGGCTCGGGCATCTCGACCGTCTCGATCGCCGGTGCGCTCGCGAGCGCCTGCGGTGCCTCGCTGTCGTCGATGGGGGGGGCGTGCGGCGGTGCCGAGGGTGTCGGCGTGGCCGCATCGGCGGTCGCGGCCATGGCGATGCCCTGCGCTTCGAGCGCCCGCTCGAGCCGCGTGACCCGCTGCTTCAGCGCAGCGATCTCGCCAGACAGGTCGGCAGCGCTCGTGCGCGGTGCGGAACGCGGATGGGACTTTTCTGCGGCCTGCTCGCGAAACGATGCCTGCCGCGCATCGATGCTCCAGCCGACAAAGAACCCGATCAGGGCGAGCGCGATCCCGAAAACGGCACCGAACAATCCCGCGCCGAGCGCGAAGCCGATGACTGCGAGCAGGTATTTCATCATGCCGTCTCCTCAGCGCCAGTCGCCGCGCAGCGCGCGCACCATGGCCTGCAATGCCTCCGGCGAGGCCTGCTGCGGTCCGAGCGGTGCGCCAACGGTCAGACCGACCTTCGGAAACAGCTGCCCGATGTGCGCCAGCTTGTCACGGTTGCGTGCGAACAGGCTCTGCCACAAACCCGAGAGGGCCATCGGAATCACGGCGACCGGCGTGCGCTCGAGGATGCGCAGAATGCCACCGCGGAACACGCCCATCTCGCCGTCCGGCGTCAGCCGGCCCTCCGGAAACAAGCCGACCAGCTCGCCATCGGCCAGTGCCTGCGCGACCCCGTCGTAGGCGCGCTCGAGCGCCGCGGGATCCTCCTTTGCCGGAGCGATCGGAATCGCGCGCACCGTGCGAAAGAAGAAATTGAGCAGTGGCAGCGCATAGATGCGGTGATCCATCACCCAGCGAATCGGCCGGCGGCAGGCCGCCGAGATGACCAGCGCGTCGACATAGGAGACGTGGTTGCAGACGAGGACCGCGGGACCCTCCTCAGGGATGCGCTCGAGACCGGATTTCTGCAGACGGTAGACCGAGTGAATCAGGATCCACACCATGAAGCGCATCAGGAACTCGGGCACCAGGGTGTAGATGTAAAGCGCGACCGCGGCGTTGAACAGCGCGGTCACCAGAATAAGCTGCGGAATCGTGAGCCCGGCCTGGAACAGGCCGATCGCGATCAGCGCGGCACACACCATGAACACCGCGTTCAGGATGTTGTTGGCGGCGATGATGCGGGAGCGGTGCAGCGGGTCGCTGCGACTCTGGATGAGTGCGTACAGCGGCACGATATAGAAACCGCCGAACACGCCGATCAGCGCGAGGTCGGCGAGCAGGCGCCAGTGCGCAGGGTCGCGCGCAAAGTCGAGCGCGCCGACCGGCGCGGGCACCTGTCCCGTGGAGGCCAGGAACAGATCGACGCCGAACAGCGTGATGCCGATCGAGCCGAACGGCACCAGGCCGATCTCGACCTTGTGGCCGGAAAGCCGCTCGCACAGCAGCGAGCCGATGCCAATGCCGACGGAGAACACGATCAGCAGCAGGGTGACGACCGACTCGGTGGCGCCGAGCACGTTCTTCGTCAGGTTCGGAAACTGGGTCACGAACATCGAGCCGACGAACCAGAACCAGGACACGCCGAGGATCGACAGGAACACGGTGCGGTTGTGCGTGGCGAAGCGAAGGTTGCGCCAGGTCGCGGTGACCGGGTTCCAGTCGATGGCCAATCCCGGGTCGGCGGCCGGCGCTTTCGGAATGAGCCGCGAAAGCGCGATGCCGAGCGCGGATACGGCGAGCGTCACGATCACCACGCCGCTCACGCCCCAGCCGGGCTGGATGATCAGCCAGCCGCCGAGCATCATGCCGACGAGGATGGCCACCGAGGTGCCGGTCTCGACCAGGCCGTTACCGCCGACCAGCTCGGTTTCGTGCAACGCCTGGGGCAGGATGGCGTACTTCACCGGGCCGAAGAGCGTCGACTGCACGCCGCCGAGAAACAGCGCGAGCAGCAGCAGTTCAAGGCTCTTGAGAAAGAAGCCTGCGGCGCCGAGCGCCATGACGCCGAGCTCGATGGCCACCGTCACGGTGATGAGCCGGGACTTCTCGTACTTGTCGGCGAACTGGCCGGCGGTCGCCGAAAACAGGAAAAACGGCAGCACGAACAGCGCCTGCGCCAGGTTCTGCAGCGTGTCGGAGCGCAGCGAGGTGAAGCTCGCGGTCTGGAAGGCGAGCAGGATCACCAGCGCCTGCTTGAAAACGTTGTCGTTCAGGGCCCCAAGGAACTGCACGCCGAAAAACGGCGCGAAGCGCCGCTCGCCGAGCAGCCGGAACTGGCTGCGCTCGCTCATTCGAATTCCTCCCGGATGTAATCGCGCAGGCCGTTCAGCGCCGCGGTGACCGTCGCGGGATCCGGGCGCAGGTAGACGGCCTTGCCGCGTTTTTCGGCCCGCAGCACGCCGGCGTCGCGCAGCACCCCGATGTGGTGCGCCGCAGCCGTGCGCGACAGCGGGCAGGCATCGACGATCTGCTTGATGGTGAGCTCCTCGCTGCGCCGGAACATGAGCAGGATGCGCTGGCGGTGCTCGTCGCCGAGCGCGGTGAACACGGCGGCCAGGCCATGCCACTTTTTCGGCAGGGCGCGCTGGTAGCGGGCATACATGACTAAAACACTAGTTATATAGGTTTGATCTGTCAAGCCAGTTTTGGGCAGACAGGCCCCGGTCGGGGCCTGGAACTAGCCGTTGTTCGACTCGAGGTCGATCAGCCGGCGCAGCGCCTGGTAGCGCGCCTCGGCCGCGTCGCCGAACAGCGGATCGCGGCCGACGGGGGCCGCGGCGGCAACCGCCGCCCAGTCCTCCGCGGTGAGCAGGGTGGCTGCGCGGGGCATGATTTCGCGCTCCTCCGTCGCGAGGTGGTGGCGGTAATACACCAGGTAGGTGGCGACCGCGGTCTCCACGTCCTCGCGCAGCACGACCGCCTCGTCCGCGACGTCGTTCAGCATGCGCAGCAGCTCGTCGCCGGCGCGTGCGATCACGCGGTGCTCCTGCAGCAGGCGGTTGATCCGAACGCGCAGCTTCGGATCACGCTCGGCGAGACGCTCGAAGGCGACGTCTTCGCGCGCGTGGTGGATCCGGTCGGGGTAATGGCTCAGGTAGTCGACGACGTCCAGCATCAGGGCGTAATCCGGGTGCGCGTCCGCGTGAAACCGGGCGAGCTGCTGCTCGAGCAGCGTCAGGAGCTGGGAAAAATTGACGTGCTCGGCATGCCACTGATCAATCGGCGTGGACATTTCATGCGACCTGCATTAGCGATACATCCAGTCGCGGGTCAGCGGCAACGGATGGGTCTTCGGGTCGTCGCTCTTCACCGCCAGCACTTGCTGAATGGTGACCCAGTTGGACTCGAAGGCATGCGCGCAGCCCGCCAGATAAGTGCGCCAGATGCGGATCCGGCGCTCGTCGGTCAGGGCGCGCGCCCGCGCCAGGTTGGCCTCGAGCCGATCGCTCCAGTGCCACAGCGTCTTCGCGTAGTGCAGGCGCAGCGTCTCGATGTCCATCACTTCGAGCTTCTGAGAGCCCATCGTCGCCACCACCAGCATCAGATGCGGCAACTCACCGTGCGGGAAGACATAGCGGTCGACGAAGGCGCCGCCGCCGAGGCCGACGAAGCGGCTTTCCGTGTCGACCGAGGTGATGCCGTGGTTGAGCGCCACGCCGCCGTTCTTCAGCAGGCGGTGAATGGTGCCGAAGTAGGCCTGCAGGTTGCGCAGCCCGACATGCTCGAACATGCCGACCGACGCGATCTTGTCGTAGACGTTCTCGCCGGGCAGGTCGCGGTAATCGAGCCGTTGCACACGGCAGCGGCCCTCCAGGCCGTCGGCGCGGATGCGCTCGGTCGCCAGCGCATGCTGGTTGTTCGAGAGGGTGATGCCGGTTGCGTCGACGCCATAGTGCTTGGCGGCGAAGCGCACCAGCGCACCCCAGCCGCAGCCGATGTCGAGGAATTTCTCGCCGGGCGCGAGCCGCAGCTTGCGGCAGATGTGATCGAGCTTCTGTGCCTGTGCGTCCTCGAGCGAGTCGTCTTCGTTGTGGAAGTAGGCGCAGGAATAGACCATCTCGCGATCGAGCCACAGCGCATAGAACTCGTTCGAGACGTCATAGTGGTAGCCGATCGCGTCCGCGTCGCGCTTGCGGCTGTGGAACGTCAGCTTTGGTAGCCGCCCCGGCCGGTAGCCCTGGCCGCGAGCCGAAAGCGCCTCGGCGGCGCGGATGATCTCGCGGATCGGGCCGTCGACGTCGATCAGGCCTTCGACGTATGCGGTGCCGAGCTTTTCCAGGTCGGCATTCACCAGCGTGCGCGCCGCGTGCGGGCCGCTTACGCGCAGCGTGACCGGTGGCGCCGCGCTGAACGCGAAGCGCTTGCCGTTCCACAGCTCGATCGCGAGTGGCGCGTCGAGGTAGCCCCGCAGTTCGCCAATCGCCTTTTCGATGCGCGCCTCGAGTCCCATTGCTGCCTCCCGGTACTAGGCTGCCTTCTCCCGCAGGGTGACGAACTCTTCCGCCGAGGTGGGGTGGATGCCGATCGTCGCATCGAACTGCGCCTTGGTCGCGCCGAGTCTCACGGCGATTGCAACGCCCTGGATGATCTCGCCGGCCTCCGGGCCGATCATGTGCGCACCCACCACGCGCGCGCTCGTCGCATCGACGACGAGCTTCATGAACAACCGCTCGTCGGTCTCGCCGAGCGTGTGCTTGAGCGCTCGGAACGAGGTCCGATAGACGTCGACCGCAGCGAAGCGCTTGCGGGCAGCGGCCTCCGACAGTCCGACCGTCGCCAGGTTCGGATTGCAGAACACCGCGGTCGCGATGTTCTCGTAGTCCATCGGCGTGGGCTCGTTGTTGAACAGCGTCCGGGCGACGGCCATGCCCTCGGCCGTCGCCACGGGGGTGAGGTTGTGCTGGTTGGCGACGTCGCCGATCGCATAGACCGAATCGATATTCGACTTGAGCATGCGGTCGACGAGGATGCGGCCGTCCGCTGCGCACTGCACCCCCGCGGTCTCGAGCCCCAGGCCATGCGTGTTCGGAACCCGGCCGGTCGCGAACATGACGAGGTCGGCGGCAACCGGTGGCCCTTCGCTGAAGCGGGCCTCGAGGGTGCCGTTCCCGCTGCGTGTAATCGACAGCGGCGCGGCATTCAGGCGCAGGCGCACGCCCTTTTTCGCCAGCTCGTCAGCGATGCGCTCGCCGAGCTCGGCGTCGAAGTGGCGCAGCAGGCGCGCGCCACGATAGGCCAGCGTCGTTTCGACGCCGAGGCCGTTGAAGATGGAAGCGAATTCGAGCGCGATGTAACCGCCGCCGACCACCACCGCGCGCTGCGGCAGGCGCTCGAGCGCGAAGGCCTCGTTGGACGAGATTGCGTGCTCCGCGCCGGGGATCGACGGCATCTGCGGCCAGGACCCGGTCGCCACCAGGATGTTTTTCGCCTGCCAGCGGGTGCCGCCGACCTCAACCGTGTGCGCATCGGCGAGGCGCGCGTGCCCGCGCAGGATCTCGACGCCGGCGTTGGCGAGCAGGCGCTCGTACACGCCGTTCAGCCGCGCGATCTCGCGATCCTTGTTGGCGATCAGCGTCGGCCAGTCGAAACGCGTCTCGCCGACCGTCCAGCCGAAATCCGCGGCGTCGTGCATGTCGTCGCGAAAATGTGCCGCGTAGGAGAAGAGCTTTTTGGGGATGCAGCCGACGTTGACGCAGGTGCCGCCGAAGCGTCCCGCCTCGGCGATGGCAACGCGCGCGCCGAACCCGGCCGCGAACCGCGCGGCACGCACGCCGCCGGATCCGCCTCCGATCACGAACAGATCGACGTTCCGGTCCTCGCCCGCGGACATGGGATCGCCGGCTACAGGGCTACAGGTTGGGCAGGTTCAACTCGACCAGCTCGAGTTGCCCCTTCAGTTCCGCCTGGCCGGATACGCCGGCGAGCGCTTTCAGCGCAGCGCGCACCACCTGTTCGAGCTGCGCGCGCGGTGCGCCCTGGGTCCCGGCCAGCAGGGCGGCCACATCGGCAAGGCCCGCGGCCTGCGCCGCGCCATGCAGGTCGCCGAGCTTGGCCTCGATCGCGGCGCGATCGAGATTGGTGACGATCTTCAACGTCTTCTGGTGCTCGCTCATGCCAATCTCCTCCCCAGGTTCGGCCGTGCGACGCGATCTGACGGACCCATCTT
This sequence comes from Betaproteobacteria bacterium SG8_39, assembly GCA_001303445.1. Lineage (GTDB taxonomy): Bacteria > Pseudomonadota > Gammaproteobacteria > Burkholderiales > SG8-39 > SG8-39. Next base: position 7,768 of record LJTQ01000095.1, read on the forward strand.
AGCCACCCTGCGGCGGCCTGCCAACCTCAGCCGACGAGCGCGAAACGGCCGGAGTCGTCGCGCACGCGCCCTTCGGCGACGAGTTTCTCCAGGTGCGCGCTGAGCGAGCGCGTGGCCACGCGGTGCAGGCGCGGGTGTACGTCGTCGTACACCGCGGCAACCAGCGCCTCGAGCGTCGATGTCCCGAGGCGATCCAGCGCGGCGGTGACCTTCGCTTCGCGCGCCAGCCGATGGGCGATGAGGCGTCGGACTTCCTTGTGCGGTTCGCCGATCAGGTAGCCGTGGCCGGGGGCGAACACGGCGACGTCCTCGGCGAGCAGCGCCTTTAGCGAGCGCAGGTAGGCCTGCATGTTGCCGTCGGGCGGGCCGATTACGACGGTCGAGCCCTGCATGACGTGATCGCCGGTGAACAGCATGCGCGTTTCCTCGAGCAGGTAGCACAGGTGGTTCGAGGCATGCCCCGGCGTATGCAGCGCGCGCAGCGTCATGCCGCCGAGCCTGAGCCGCTCGCCATGCTCGGGAACGCGCTGCGGCGCGAAATCGACGTCCTGGCTGACGCCCTGCGGCGCCGGGCGGCCGATGATCTCGGCGCCGGTCGCGGCGCGCAGCGCGGCCGCCGCGGGCGAGTGATCGATGTGGGTGTGCGTGCACAGGATCCATCGAATGCGCCCTTCGCCCGCGGCGAGCAGCGCCTCGAGGTGCGCGGCGTCGTCCGGTCCCGGGTCAATCACCGCGAGTTCCTTGTCGCCGATCAGGTAACTGTTGGTCCCGGGCCCCGTCATCATTCCCGGATTCGGCGCGATGACGCGCGTGACCCGCGCATCGAGCCGCTTGGGAATGCCCGGCAGCATTTCGTAGGTCGACTCGCCGCTCTCCTGCGGGTCGCACCAGTGAATTTCGAAGTACGCCGGGTCATTGCGCCGGAACAGGCGCTTGCCGTCGCGCCCGGTCGCCCAGCAGGCGCGGTGCTCGACGATCTCGTCCAGGGCGAACGCCGCCTCGAGCGCAACGCGCGCCTCCTTGTAATCGGCGAGGCGCGCGAGCGCGTCGCGCGTCGCATTGACCAGTGTCAGCGTGCCCTGCTCGAATCGCGCGAGGGCTTCGGCGGGCCGGATCCAGGTGTGGCTCACCGTTTCGCCGGCGTCATGCGAACCGACCTGTCCGGCCGGCGCCAGGGCAACGAAAAAGCGCGTGCTGTAGCGCCGCGAACGCGCGGGCGGCGTGATCCAGTGTGCGAAGTACGCGATGCGATCGCAGGGCAGGTACAGGTCCTCGCGTTCGAGGAACTCGAGAAATCCGATCTCGCCCGCGTTCAGTTTGTCGCGATACCCGGTGAGTTCGAACATGCGCTCCGGCGCGATCGGCGCGCCGCCACGGTCCACCGCAAGCAGGATGCCGGCTTCCTCGAAGCATTCGCGCACCGCCGCCACCCAGTAGCCGATGCCGTTCGAAGGCAGGCCGAGCCGGCGGCTCGCCGCGGCGTCGGTCAGACCCTGCGCGCGGGCCTGTAGGCGCGGATGCGCGTCGGCGTCGTCGACCCCGCCGCCGGGAAAGACATAGGCCCCGGCGACGAAATCCGCCGCGTGCGAGCGCTCGACCATGAACAGCTCCGGTCCCTGCGCGGCATCGCGCAGCAGGACGAGGGTCGAGGCCGGGCGGGGATGCTGGCGCGTCATCGTCAGGCGCCTCGACCGGCGCGATCTTTCGCGTTCTGCGCCTGGATCATCTCGCGCATGCGCGCCCAGTCCGCGTCCGAGAGCTTGTCGAGCTCGGCGAACGAGGCGCCGTTGGCGAGGTAGCCGCCGCCGTCGACGGCGATCGTCTCGCCGGTGAGCCACTCGCAGCCGTCGGCCATGAGAAAGGTCGCCAGGTTCTGCAGCTCCGGCATCTGGCCGACGCGGCGCATCGGATTCGCGTCGTTCGCCTCCTCGAAGCTGCCGCCCGGGCGCAGCCGCTTCGACGCGCCCTCGGTCGGAAAGGCACCGGGTGCGATCGCGTTCAGGCGGATGCCGTAGCGGCCCCACTCGACTGCGAGCGACTTCGTCATGACGTGCAGCCCCGCCTTGGACATCGCCGAAGGCACGACGTAGGGCGAGCCGGTCCATACCCAGGTGACGAGGATCGAGACCACCGATCCCTTGTCGCCGCCCGCGATCCAGCGCCGGCCGACCGCGTGCGTGACGTAAAAGGTGCCGTGAAAGACGATGTTGGCGATGGCGTTGAAGCCGTTGGGCGTCAGGTCCTTCGTCGGGCTGATGAAGTTGCCCGCGGCGTTGTTGACCAGCCCGGTGAGTGGACCGGATTCGTCCCAGATGCGCTGCACCATGGCATCGACCGCCTGTGCATCGCGGATGTCGACGGCGTGCGTGCGCACCGTGCCGCCATGCTTGGCGGTAAGCGACTTCGCCGTATCCTCGAGCACGCCGCCACGCCGTCCGGCCAGCCACAGCTCGGCGCCGAGCTGCAGGTAGCGCTCGGCGATCTCCTTGCCGAGGCCGGTGCCGCCACCGGTGATCAGGATGCGCTTGCCCTGGAGCAGGCCGTCTTTGAACATGGGCGTTCCTTGCGGGGAGTCTTCATTTTGCGAAATACGGCTCAGGCGCAGAGCGCGGTTCGCAGCGCCGGCGTCGAACCCCGGGGGTGTTAGACGGTGAGGATGATCTT
>LJTQ01000096.1 GCA_001303445.1 Betaproteobacteria bacterium SG8_39
GCTGGCGCTGGTCTGGATCGCGGATTCTGCCGCGTATTTCGCAGGGCGTCGCCTGGGGCGGCACAAACTGGCTCCGGCCATCAGTCCGGGCAAAACCTGGGAGGGGGTGGTCGGTGGCCTGGCCGGGGTACAGGTCTACGCTATCATCTGTGCGTCCACGATACCCGCGCTCGCGTCGCGCCTGGAGGGCGGCGCGGCGTGGTTACTGTACCTGAGCGGAGGCGGGCTGTTATGTGCGGTGAGCATCGTCGGTGACCTTTTCGAGTCCGCAGTGAAGCGCCAGGCTTCAGTCAAGGACAGCGGAACGCTCCTTCCGGGCCACGGCGGGGTACTGGACCGGATCGACAGCGCGCTCGCCGTACTGCCCGTCGTCGCGCTGCTTGCTTTCATCGACGCATCATCCTGAACGACTCGAGTGACGATGAAATCCAAAACGGCGCTTGGCGTCGCGGTTCTCGGCGCCACTGGATCGATCGGCGCAAGCACGCTCGACCTCGTCGCGCGTCATCCAGATCTTTATTCCGTGGTCGCGGTGACTGCCCATCGCTCGGTCGACCGTCTCATCGAACTCTGCCGGCGCCACCGCCCAACGTTCGCCGTGCTCTCGGGTGTCGCCGAGACCGCGGGGCTGCGCAAGCGCTTTGCCGACGCCGGATTCCGGGGCGAGTTGTTATTCGGTGCGGCGGCGCTCGAGGACGTGGCGCGCCATGCCGAGGCGGAGATTGTCATGGCGGCGATCGTGGGTGCGGCCGGCTTGTCGTCGACGCTCGCGGCGGCCAGCGCCGGGAAGCGCGTGCTGCTCGCAAACAAGGAAGCGCTGGTGATGGCCGGCCCCCTGCTCATGCAGGCCGTGCGCCGCGCGCATGCGGTGTTGCTGCCGATCGACAGCGAGCACAACGCCGTCTTCCAGTGCCTGCCCCAAGGCGAGGCCGGCCGACCCTCGCTGCGCGCGGTGCGGCGGGTCCTGCTGACCGCATCCGGCGGCCCCTTTCGCACGCTGCCCGCTGAACGACTCGCGCAGGTCACGCCCGAGGAGGCCTGCGCCCATCCCAACTGGGTCATGGGGCGCAAAATCTCCGTCGACTCCGCGACGATGATGAACAAGGGACTCGAGGTCATCGAGGCACGCTGGCTGTTCGACATTCCGCCGGAGCGCATCGAGGTGGTGATTCACCCGCAAAGCATCGTGCACTCGCTCGTGGAGTACATCGACGGCTCGGTGATCGCGCAGCTCTCCAACCCGGACATGCGCGTGCCGATCGCGCACGCGCTCGCATACCCCGAGCGGATCGAATCGGGCGCGCATCCGCTCGACCTGAGCGCGCTGGGCCAGCTGTCGTTCGAGCCCCCGGACACCCAGCGCTTCCCCTGCCTGCAGCTCGCCTACCAGGCACTGCATGCGGGCGGGACGACGCCGGCCCACCTGAATGCGGCGAACGAGATGGCGGTCGACGCGTTCCTTGCCGGGCGCCTGCGGTTCACCTCAATCGCCGACGTCATTGCCGACGTCCTCGAGCGACTGCCCGCACAGGATCCCACGTCCCTCGATGACCTGCTCGAAGCCGACGCCGCTGCGCGGCGCACGGCGGCCGCGTCGATCGAGCATTACCAGGCGCGCGCGGCATGAATCTGCTGTGGACCACTGCGGCCTTTGTCGTTGCGCTCGGCGTGCTGATCGTGGTGCATGAATATGGGCACTACCTGGTCGCGCGGTTGTGCAACGTGAAGGTACTGCGCTTTTCGGTTGGCTTTGGACGCGCGTTGTTCACCCGGCGGGGTCGTGACGGCACGGAGTGGGTGGTCGCCGCAGTACCCTTTGGCGGGTACGTCAAGATGCTCGACGAGCGCGAGGCGCCGGTGAGCGCCGACGAGCTGCCGCGCGCCTTCAACCGTCAGAGCGTCTGGCGGCGCACCGCGATCGTGGCCGCGGGCCCTGTCGCCAACTTCCTGTTCGCGATTGCCGTGTATGCCGGCTTGTTCATGTACGGCTTGCCCGAGGCGCGGCCGATCGTGGGCGCGCCGCCGGCGGGCAGCGCGGCTGCAGTCGCCGGACTCCGGGCGGGTGACACGATTGTTGCCGTCGACGGCGAAGCGGTGTCGACATGGCAGCAGCTGCGCTGGCGCGTCCTCAAGGGTGCATTGCAGGGCGAGCAATTGCGGCTTGAGCGCATCAGCGAGCAGCGTCATCTGTCCGACGCGATGCTCGATCTGCGCCGCTTCGCGGGTACGGAGGCGGAGGGCGACCTGCTGGCGGCGATCGGTTTGCAGCTGTATCGACCCGCACTGGCACCCGTCCTGGGACAGGTCGAGGCGGGGAGCGCGGCTGACCGTGATGGCCTGCAGGCCGGTGACCGCATCGCGCGGATTGACGACGTCGCGATCGACAGCTGGAGCCACTTCGTGGAGGCCGTACGTGCGAGCCCGGGCAAGCCAATGCAGCTCACCATTCTGCGCGAGCAGCGTGCGATGCAGCTCACGGTCACGCCGGAGGCGCGCGAGGTCAACGGCGCGCCGATCGGACGCATCGGGGCCGCGCCCCACGTGCCGCCCTCCCATATCGAGCGGATTCTGATACGGACGCAGTACGGGCTGCTCGAAGCCGTGGGGCGCGCGACCGACAAGACCTTCGACATCGCCGTATTCAGCCTGCGCATGCTCGGCAAGATGCTGCTCGGCGAAGTGTCGTGGAAACATCTGTCCGGACCTGTGACGATCGCCGACTACGCGGGACAGTCGGCGCAGATGGGCTGGGTTTCCTACCTGACGTTTCTCGCGCTGATCAGCATCAGCCTCGGCGTGCTCAACCTGCTGCCCATCCCGCTGCTGGATGGCGGACATTTGATGTACTATGCGCTCGAGGTCGTCAAGGGGAGTCCGGTTTCCGAGCGCGTCATGGAACTGGGTCAGCGAGTAGGCCTCACGCTGCTGCTGATCATGATGGCCTTCGCGTTCTACAACGACCTGAACCGCCTGTTCTCCGGCTGACTGATGCGCTCCTCCGTCGCTGCGATTTTCGGCTGCGTGCTGCTCGCGTTGTCGCTCCTCGCCTGGGGCCAGCCGTTCAGCCCCTTCGTTGTGAAAGACATCCGCGTCGAGGGGCTGCAGAGAACCGAGGCGGGAACCGTATTCAGTTATCTGCCCGTGAAGGTCGGCGAGCGCATGACGCCCGAAAAGGCCCAGGAGGCAGTTCGGGCGCTGTTCGCGACCGGATTTTTCCGCGATGTCCGGCTCGAGGTCGAGGGCGAGGTGCTGATCGTCTACGTGGACGAGCGGCCGGCAATCGCCCAGGTTGATTTTTCCGGCGTCAAGGAATTCGACGAGGAGACCTTGCGACGCGTGCTGCGCGACCAAGGTCTGGCGGAAGGTCGCATCTTCGACCGTGCGCTGCTCGACGCGGCAGAACAGGAGTTGAAGCGCCAGTACCTGTCGCGCGGCAAGTACGGCGCCCAGGTCCAGACGACCGTCACGCCGCTCGAACGTAACCGCGTGGGAATCAGTTTTGCGGTGACCGAAGGCGATGTCGCCAAGATCCGCTCAATCAACATCGTGGGCGCGCAGGCATTCGAGGAAAAGACCCTGCTCGAATTGTTCGTGCTGCGCACGCCCGGTTGGCTGACCTGGTATACCAAGCACGACCGATACTCGCGCCAGCGTCTGGCGGCAGACCTGGAAACCGTCCGTTCCTATTACCTTGATCGCGGATACCTCGATTTCGCGATTGATTCGACGCAGGTCTCGATTACGCCGGACAAGCGTGACATCTACATCACAGTCAATATCCGCGAGGGCGAGAAATATACCGTGCAGGGCATCGAGCTGGCCGGAACGTTTCTGCTGCCGAAGGAAGAACTCGAAAAGCTCGTCCAGATCAAGGAGGGCGACATCTTTTCGCGCGCGCAACTCAATCAGTCGACCAAGGCAATCACGGACCGGCTTGGCAACGAGGGATACGCCTTTGCCAATGCAAACGCCATCCCGCAAGTGGACAAGGAAAAGCGTACCGTTGCCTTCACGATCCTTATCGACCCGGGTCGGCGCGTGTATGTGCGCAGGATCAACATCGCCGGCAACACCAAGACGCGCGACGAGGTTGTTCGGCGCGAGCTGCGCCAGCTGGAAGGCGCCTTCTACGATGCGTCGAAGATTCAGCTGTCGCGGCGCCGGATCGACCGCACGCAGTATTTCAGCGATGTCTCGGTCGAGACGCAGCCCGTAGAGGGTGCGCAGGATCAGGTCGACGTCAACTTCGCAGTCAAGGAAAAGCAGACCGGCGCGATCCTGTTCGGTGCGGGCATCTCGAGCGCCGAGGGCTTCGTGATATCGGGCTCGATCAGTCAGTCGAACGTCTTCGGCAGCGGCAAGTTCCTTTCCGCGAACGTCAGTTCCGGCAAAGTGAACCAGGTGTATTCGCTTTCCTACCTCAATCCGTATTGGACGGTGGACGGCGTGAGCGCCGGTTTCGACATCTATAAGCGCAAGATCGATGGTACCGAGACCGATGTGTCACCGTACAAGACGCGAACCTACGGCGCTGGCGTCAAGTTCGGTTACCCCTTGTCGGAGATCTCGTCGGTGAATTTCTCGGTTTTCGCGGAAGACGTGCAAACCGATGTGTTTACCACCAGCTCGCCGAGCTACCAGGATTTCGTCCAGACGTTCGGCAACAAGTATCGCTACGCAGCGGGAACCATGGGCTGGGCCCGGGACACGCGCGACAGCCTGATCCTGCCGCGCGAAGGGGCGCTCTCCCGCGTGTCGGGTGAAGTCGGTGGCGGCGATCTGAAGTACTACCGGCTGCGCTTCGAGCAGCAGTGGTTCTATCCCCTGTCGCGCACGTTTACGCTGTTCCTGAACGGCGAGCTGGGCTACGGCGACGGGTACGGCGGCCTGCCCCTGCCGTTCTTCAAGAACTATTACGCTGGCGGACCCGGTTCGGTACGCGGCTACAAGCCGTTCACGCTCGGTCCGCAAGACATCAATGGCGATCCGATCGGCGGTAACCGCAAGCTCGTCGGCAATGCCGAGCTGCTCTTCCCGATGCCGGGCGCGGAGCAGGACCGGTCGCTGCGCCTCGGGGCCTTTGTCGACTTCGGGCAGGTTTACGGCACGGACGAGAAAGTGGATTTTGGAGAGTTCCGCTACTCGGCCGGCATATCGGTGGCCTGGAGTTCGCCGTTTGGTCCTCTGCGCCTTTCGGCCGCGCAGCCCTTGAACGAGAAGCCGGGTGACCGGATTCAGCGGTTACAATTCCAGTTTGGCACCGGCTTCTAGGGAAAACATCGCTCCGTGATCGCGGCTCGCTTCCTCCTTCGCCTACTGGCGCTCACGTCGCTGCTCGTTCTGCCGTGGACGGTGCATGCCCAAGGCAAGATTGGCTTCGTCAACACGGAGCGCATCCTGCGCGATTCGGTGCCTGCGCAGCGCGCGCAGAAGAAGATCGAGGCCGAGTTCCAGAAGCGGGACCAGGAACTGGGGCGTACGGCCGAGCAATTGAAGCGGATGCAGGACGAGATGGAGCGCTCTGCCGTCACCTTGTCCGACAGTCAGCGCCGCACCAAGGAGCGTGAGTTCGGCGAGCTCAACCGGGAATTCCAGCGCAAGCAGCGCGAGTTCCGCGAAGATCTCAATCAGCGCCGTAATGAGGAGCTGGCGCGCGTCGTCGAACAGGCGAATCGTGTCATCCGGCAAATCGCTGCGCAGGAGGACTTCGACGTCGTGCTGCAGGATGCGGTGTTTGCCAATCCGCGCATCGATATCACCGAGAAGGTGATCAAGGCGCTCGAAGACAAATAGCTCGCGCGGACATGCGTGAGCCGCTAACGTTGTCCGAGATCGTCGCGCAACTCGGCGGACGGGTCGTCGGCAGCGCGGACTGCAGGATTAGCCAAGTGGGTTCACTCGCCCGCGCAACGGGCGAGCAGATCTCCTTCGTCGCGCACCGTCGCCACCTCGCGGAACTCGCTAAGACGCGTGCTGGCGCGGTCGTCCTGCCCACGGCATTCGAGCGCGACACGACGCTGCCGAGAATCGTCGCTGACGACCCCTACCTCTATTTCGCCCGTGTCTCGCGTCTGCTCAATCCGACGCCGGCCTGCGTGCCCGGTGTCGACCCTGCCGCCAGCGTGCATCCGCTTGCCAGAGTCTCGCCGAGCGCCCGCATCGAGAGCGGCGCCCGGGTGGGCGCGCGCGCCGAGATCGGCGAGCGCGCATGGATCGGAGCGGGCTGTCATGTCGGCGAGGAGGCGCGACTGGGCGAAGACAGCCGACTGTACCCGACCGCAGTTGTCTATGACCGCTGCGTGATCGGCGCGCGCGTCGTGCTGCACGCAGGGGTGGTGATCGGTGCCGACGGATTCGGCTACGCCCGCGACGGGCAGCGGTGGGTCGCCATCCCGCAGATCGGCCGTGTCCTGCTCGGCGACGACGTCGAGGTGGGTGCCAACACGACGATCGACCGCGGCGCAATGGACGATACCGTGATCGAGGAGGGCGTGAAGCTCGACAACCAGATTCACGTTGCACACAACGTACGCATCGGTGCACATACCGCGATCGCGGCCTGTGTGGGCATCGCGGGAAGCGCGATTATCGGCCGCAACTGCGAGATCGGGGGGGCGGCGATGATCCACGGCCACATCCGGATCGCGGACGGCTCGCGCATTTCACCGGGCACGCTCGTATCGCGTTCGGTGCGCTCGGGAACCTATACTGGAATCTACCCATTCGACGACCATGCGTCGTGGATCAGGAACGCCGCAGGACTGCGCCGCCTCTCGACGCTCATCGAACGCGTGCGTGCACTCGAAAAACGGCTCATGCGAAAGGAACCGAACAGTGAATGAGATGGAGATTCGCGACGTACTCAGCTACCTGCCGCACCGCTTCCCGTTCCTGTTGATCGATCGGGTACGCGAGTGTGAGCCGGGCAAGCGGATCGTGGCGATCAAGAACGTAACCGTGAACGAGCCGCATTTTCCAGGGCACTTTCCCGACCGCCCGATCATGCCGGGCGTCCTCATTCTGGAGGCCATGGCGCAGGCAGCGGCCATCCTCGGCTTTCGGACGATGGAACGGCGGCCCGACGACAAGTCGATGTACTACTTCGCCGGAATCGACAACGCCCGCTTCAAGCGCCCGGTGGTGCCGGGCGATCAACTGGAGATCGAGGTTCTGTACGGACCGGCACGGCGCGGGATCGGGAAATTCTCCTGTACGGCCCGCGTCGACGGCGTGTTGGTGACCGAAGCGGACCTGCTGTGCGCGCTGCGGCCGGTGGCGCCGCGCCCCGGCACATGATCGATCCGCGGGCGATTATCCATCCGGAGGCCAAGCTCGCAGCGGATGTTTCCGTCGGCCCATTCAGCATCATTGGGCCGCAAGTCGAGATTGGCGAGGGGTCGCGCGTCGGGGCACACGTGATCGTGGAAGGCCGCACGCGCATCGGGCGCAACAACAACATTTATCACCACGCGACTCTCGGTGGGCCACCGCAGGACAAGAAGTACGGGGGCGAGGACACGGCGCTCGAGATCGGAAACGGCAACACGATTCGCGAATACGTCACGATCAATACCGGGACGGTGCAGGACGTCGGCGTGACCCGCCTGGGCGACGACAACTGGATCATGGCCTACGTGCACATCGCCCACGACTGCCAGATCTGCAGCCACACGATCCTTGCCAATTTGGTGCAGCTGGGCGGACATGTCGAGATCGACGACTGGGCCATACTCGGGGGTGGCACTCTGGTGCATCAGTTCGTCCACATTGGTGCGCACAGCTTCCTCGGCATGCAAACTGCGGTGGGCAGCGATGTCCCGCCCTACGTCAAGATCTCCGGGTCGCCGCCACGGCCGTTCGGCCTGAACGGTGAAGGTCTGCGCCGACGCGGCTTCACGCCGGAATCCATCGAAACGCTCAAGCGTGCATACCGTGTCCTCTACCGCTCAGGCCTCGGCCTGGAAGACGCGACCCGTGAACTCGCGGCGCTGGCCGGGTCCCATGCCGAAGTTCGAGTCATGGCGGAATTTCTCGCACGCGCGACGCGCGGCATCGTCCGCTAAGGCGGCGTCGTGCAGGCGGGGCCGATCAGTATCGCAATGGTCGCTGGCGAGGCCGCAGACGATCGGCTCGCCGCGGCACTCATCGGATCGCTGCGGCGGCAACGACCCGCGTTGCGCGTCAACGGCATCGCAGGCCCGAAAATGCAGGCGCAGGGCGCGGAATCGATCATTCCCATGGAGAACGTGTTACCGCGCGCACGTAAAGCGCTGCTCGGCGATACGCGCGCCCGGGGCGACATTCGCCGCCAACTCGTGCAGCGACTGCTGGAGACGCGGCCGACACTGTACGTCGATGTCGGCGCGTCGGCGTTCAATCTCGCGATCGCGCGGCCGCTGCGGCGCGCGGGCGTGCCCACCGTGCAGTACGCGGGCCCACCCGTCTGGACCTGGCGCGGCTGGCGCGTAAGACGCCTTGCCTCTTGCCTGACGCATGCACTCGCGCTGTATCCCTTCGAAATGGCTGCCTACGAACGGGCTGGCATCTCGACAACCTATGTCGGTCATCCGCTTGCGGACAGCGTGCCGTACGACGTCGACAAGGCGGCTGCCCGCACACAGCTTCGGCTCCCGCACGGAAAATTGATCGTTGCCCTCATGCCGGGCGACCGTGTGAACGGACTGCAGCCGATCGCCGAAGTCCTCGTCAAGGCGGCACGTCGCTTTCACAACGAGGTGAAGGACGTGCACTTCGTGGTCCCGACGAGCTCGCGGCACAGCCGCGAGCTCTTTGAGTCCACCTTGCGCCTGCATGCCGACGGCGACCTGCCCCTGACGCTGCTGTTCGGACATTCGCATGAGGCGCTTGCCGCTGCGGATCTCGCCCTGGTGACGAGCGAAACAGCCTCGCTGGAGGCGCTCCTGTTCAAGACGCCGATGATCATTGCCCATCACGTCGCGGCGGCCGTGAAACGGTGGACGTACCGGCTGTCGCACCAGACCTACCTCAGCCTGCCAAATCGACTCGCCGGCGCGCAGGTGGTGCCGGAATTCCTCCAGCGTCAGCTGACGCCATGGACGCTGGCCGCGGCCCTCATGACGCTCATGCGCGACGCGCAGGCGCAGCGCCGCCAGATCGAAGCGTTTGCTGAAGTTCATCACGTGCTGCGCCAGGACAACCTGGCCAGAGCCACTGAGACCCTGCTCGGCATGCTCGACGATGCCAGTCGCTGAGCCGCGCATCTGCGGCGTGGACGAAGCCGGTCGCGGGCCGATCGCCGGGCCGGTCGTGGCCGCCGCAGTCATCCTCGATCCGCGCCGGCACATCGAGGGGCTGGCCGATTCGAAGCTGCTCAGTGCGCGCCGACGCAGCGCGCTGGCGATCGAGATACGGCGCAACGCGCTGGCCTGGTGCGTCGCGGCGTCGAGCGTGGCGGAAATCGATACGCTGAATATATTGCGCGCCACGCTGCTCGCAATGCGCCGTGCCGTCGAGGGTCTCGATCCCGCAGCAGACGAAGCCTGGATCGATGGCAATCGCTGTCCCGAGCTGTGCTGCCCGGCGCGGGCGATCGTCGGCGGCGATCGTCTGCATGCCTCGATTTCGGCGGCGTCGATCCTCGCGAAAACCGTGCGCGACGCCCACATGCTGGATGTGCATCGCAGCCATCCGCACTATCGCTTTGATCGGCACAAGGGCTACGCCACGCGCGAGCACCTGCTGATGCTGGAGCGCTTTGGTCCCTGCCCGAACGTGCATCGCCAATCCGTCGCCCCGGTCAGGGCACGCCTGCAACGCGACCTTCTCGACACGGGCCCTGTCGCCTGATGGCAGGCCAATGACAATCCTGCGCTCGAGGGACAACCCGCGCATCCGGCGCTGGCGGAAGCTGATCACGGACCGCAATGCGCGGCGACGCGCGCGGTGCGCATGGATCGAGGGCACACGCCTGGTCGCGGCCTATCTCGGTGCCTGTGGCGCCCCCGTCACGCTCGTCATCAGCGACCAGGCCGGCGAAAGCCCGGAGGTCACGAAACTCGTTGCCCGTGCCGGCATTGAGCCCGTGGTGCTTTCCGCGGCGGTGTTCGCGAGCCTGGCCGACACGGAGACGCCGCAGGGCATTGCCGCCGAGATCGAGATTCCGGATTCACCCGTCGCAACCGAGATCGTCGCGCAATGCGTTTTCCTGGACGGCGTCGCAGACCCGGGCAACCTGGGAGCGATCCTGCGCAGCGTCGCCGCTTTCGGCGTGCCCGAGGTCGTGCTGGGCGGTGGATGCGCCGACCCATGGGCGCCGAAAGTCCTGCGTGCAGCGATGGGCGCGCATTTCTCTCTGCGTGCCGGCGATCGGCTCTGCACGGTGCCGCGCGGCGGCACGCCGCTGCACGAGGTCGACTTGCGCGGACGCCACGCCTGGGTATTCGGCAGCGAAGGCAAAGGCGTGCGCGACGCGGTGGCGACGGCCGCGACCCGGCAGGTCTGCATCCCGATGGCCGAGACGGCCGAGTCTCTGAACGTCGCGGTGGCCGCCTCGATCTGCCTGTACGAGGCGGCACGGCAGCGCCGCGCGCCGCTTCCGCACCGTCAATAGACGTGTCGGTCGATGCGCATTTCGCGCAGTATGGTTGTGGCGATTTCCTCAATCGATCGCTTGGTCGAATCGATCCAGCGGATCGCTTCGTCGCGCATCATGCGTTCCGCCGACTGGACCTCATGACGGCAATTGTCGAACGACGCGTAGCGGCTGTTCGGTCGGCGGGCCTGGCGAATTTCACTCAGGCGGTCGGGCGCGATCGACAGGCCGAAGAGCTTGTTGCGGTAGCGGTGCAGTCCACGCGGAAACTGGTCGCGATCAAAATCCTCGGGCGTGAGCGGATAGTTGGCGGCGTTGACCCCGAACTGGAGTGCGAGGTACAGGCAGGTCGGCGTCTTGCCGCTGCGTGACACGCCGACCAGGATGACCTCGGCTTGATCCAGGTCGACATTGGACGAGCCGTCGTCGTGCGCCATCGAGTAATTCACGGCTTCGATGCGACGCTGGTACTCCGGCATGTCGAGGGCGCTGTGCGAGCGCCCGACCGTATGGTTCGAATGAATGCCCAACCCGGCCTCCAGCGGCCCGATGAAGGTTTCGAAAAAATCGAAGCACAGCGCAGGTGCACGCCACACCACCTCGCGGTACGCCCGATCAACGAGGGTCGAGAACACGATGGGCTGCACGCCGGCGCGATCCGCTTCGGCCGCGATGCGCTCGCGGCACTCCTCAGCACGCTCCAGGCTGCTGACGAAGGGCAACGTCACCTGGTCAAAGCGAACGCCTTCGAACTGCGTCAGCAGGCTATGGCCCAGCATTTCCGCCGTGATTCCCGTTCCGTCGGAGACAAAAAAAACGGTGCGTCGAAGGTCCATGCGGTCTCACCTCGGAGAAGGGTTGTGCTGTGCACCAACAGGGGGTTGAGCCGATAAAATAGGGACTTCCGGCACCTTCAGCAACCGAACAGGAAGACGGCATGTACGCAGCATGGCTCAAGGACCTGCGCATGACCGACCTCGACAAGGTCGGCGGCAAGAACGCCTCGCTCGGCGAGATGATCGGCGGCCTCGCACAGGCCGGGATCCGCGTGCCGGGCGGCTTTGCCAGCACGGCAGAAGCCTATCGCGCCTTCCTGGCCGAGAACGCGCTCGACCGGCGTATCCAGGAGCGGCTGGAGCAGCTCGACCCCCGCGATGTGGACGCGCTGGCGAAGTGCGGTGCGGAGATCCGTGCTTGGATCGAGCAGGCGCCGTTCCCCAAAGAAATAGAAGCTTCTATACGTGAGTATTTTCAAAGGGTTGAGTCAGATACCTCAAGCGATACATCATTTGCTGTCCGATCCTCCGCGACGGCTGAGGACCTGCCGGATGCCTCCTTTGCCGGGCAGCAGGAGACCTTTCTCAATATCAAGGGCATCGACAGCGTCTTGCAGGCGATCCGGCACGTGTTTGCGTCGCTGTACAACGATCGCGCCATCTCCTACCGGGTGCATCAGGGCTTCGAGCACAGCCACGTCGCGCTGTCGGCCGCGGTGCAGCAGATGGTGCGCAGCGATCGCGGCTCGAGCGGCGTGATGTTCACGCTGGACACCGAATCCGGGTTCCCCGACGTCGTCTTCATCACGTCGTCCTATGGGCTCGGTGAAATGGTGGTCCAGGGCGCCGTCAACCCGGACGAGTTTTACGTGCATAAGCAGATGCTCGCCGCCGGGCGCCCGGCGGTCATACGGCGTTCGCTCGGCTCCAAGCTGCAGAAGATGGTCTTCGGCGAGGCGACCGAGGCCGGCCGTTCGACGCGAGTCGTGGAGGTCGATCGGGCCGAGGCCGACCGCTTCTCGCTGTCGGACGCCGATGTCATGGAGCTTGCGCGCTACGCGGTCGCGATCGAGGCCCACTATGGGCGCCCGATGGACATCGAATGGGCCCGCGACGGCGTCGACGGCAAGCTGTACGTACTGCAAGCCCGCCCGGAGACCGTCAAATCACGCAAGCGCGAGGCGCAGGAGCGCTTTACGCTCAAGAGCCGCTCCAAGACGCTGGCGACCGGGCGCGCGATCGGCCACAAGATCGGCGCCGGAACGGTACGGGTCGTGAAGGATGCGTCGCGCATGTCCGTGGTCAAGGATGGCGACGTGCTCGTCACCGACATGACCGATCCGAATTGGGAGCCCGTGATGAAGCGCGCGGCCGCCATCGTGACCAATCGCGGCGGTCGAACCTGCCACGCGGCGATCATCGCCCGCGAGCTGGGCATTCCGGCGGTGGTCGGCTGCGGCAACGCGACGGCGACGCTGAAGGAGGGGCAGGCCGTTACCGTGTCCTGCGCGGAGGGCGACACGGGCACGGTGTACGACGGGATCCTGCCGTTCGAAATCTCCACCACCGAGCTGGGCGAGATGCCGCAGCTGCCGGTGAAGATCACCATGAACGTCGGCAATCCCCAGATGGCGTTCGATTTTGCGCAAATTCCGAATGCAGGCGTGGGCCTGGCCCGGCTGGAATTCATCATCAACAACGAAATCGGCGTGCATCCGCGTGCTTGCCTTGAGTACCCGCGGCTGCCCGCCGAGCTCAAGACTAAAGTCGAGGAAGCGGCGCGCGGTTACGCTGATCCGAAGACCTTTTTCCGCGAAAAGATGATCGAAGGGGTGGCGACCATCGCCGCCGCGTTCTGGCCGCGGCCGGTCATCGTGCGCTTGTCAGATTTCAAGTCGAATGAGTACCGCAAGCTGATCGGGGGGGCGCGCTACGAGCCGGAAGAGGAAAATCCCATGCTCGGCTTCCGCGGCGCATCGCGCTACATCGCTGCGACATTTCGCGATTGCTTCGAGCTCGAGTGCGCGGCAATGAAGAAGGTGCGCGACGAGCTGGGCTTCACGAATGTCGAGCTGATGGTGCCGTTCGTGCGCACGGTGGGCGAGGCGCAGGCGGTGATGCGCCTGCTGGAGGACAATGGGCTGAAGCGCGGCGAGAATGGCTTGCGCATCGTCATGATGTGCGAGCTGCCGTCCAACGCCCTCCTTGCGGACCGCTTTCTGGAGTTGTTCGACGGCTTCTCCATCGGCTCCAACGACCTGACGCAGCTGACGCTGGGGCTGGATCGCGATTCCGGCCTGGTCGCCGAGACGTTCGACGAGCGCGACGCAGCGGTCAAGGCATTGCTCGAGATGGCGATCGCCGCCTGCCGCCGACAGGGCAAGTACGTCGGAATTTGCGGCCAAGGGCCATCGGATCATCCCGATCTCGCCCGCTGGCTGATGGATCAGGGGATCGAGAGCCTTTCGCTCAACCCGGATACCGTGGTCTCAACCTGGCTCTCGCTCGCCGAATAACTGCCCGGCGTGCCATGCGGTCGGCCCGGACGAAGCTCAGCGCGTCCTCAGCAGGCGCTGCTTTTCGCGCTGCCACTCGCGATCACGTTCGCTCGCGCGCTTGTCGTGTTTGAGCTTGCCGCGGGCCAGGGCGAATTCGAGCTTGATGCGACCCTTGCGGTAGTGCAGGTCGAGCGGGACCAGGGTGTGCCCCCGCTGCTCGACCTTGCCGACGAGGCGCTGAATCTCCTCGGCGTGCATGAGCAGCTTGCGGGACCGGGTCGGGTCCGCCACGACGTGCGTCGAAGCCGTGACCAGCGGGCTGACATGCGCACCGATCAGCCACAGCGCACCGTTGCGCAGAACCACATAGGCTTCGTTGATCTGCGCGCGCCCGGCACGGATCGCTTTGACCTCCCAGCCTTCCAGCGCGAGGCCCGCCTCGTGGCGCTCCTCGATGAAATAGTCGTGAAAAGCCTTACGGTTCTGAACGATCGACATGGGGTCTGCAAAAACGCTCGAATGATTCTAGCAGCGGGGAGGGGGGCGCCGTGAAGCGCGTGTCACGCTCCGCCATCGTCGAACATTCCGCGGAGGCCCTCTATGCGCTGATCGAGGACATCGAGTCCTATCCGGCCTTCTTGCCCTGGTGCCGCAGCGCGCGTGTTCAGACGCGCACGGACGAGCGCACGGTGGCGACATTGAGCGTCGGCCTGCGCGGCATCAAACAGTCCTTCACCACCGAGAACCGAAATACGCCCGGCAAGGCGATCCAGATGCAGCTGGTCGAAGGACCCTTCAAGCACTTCTCGGCGCACTGGCGCCTCACGCCGCTGGGAACACATGCCGCCCGCGTCGAGTTCACCATGGCCTACGCGTTCTCAAGTCGGGTGATGGCCAAATTACTCGAGCCGCTCTTCGGCCAGATTGCGGACACCATGGTAGACGCCTTCGTGCGACGCGCCGACGCGTTGTATGCCCGCCCTGCAGATTGAGATCGTTTACGCCGGCGCGGCCGAGCAGACTATAGTGCGCTTGGTCATCGAGTCTGGAGCCACCGTACAGGATGCCGTGGAACGCTCCGGCATCCTGCGCCGGCTTCCGCCCCAGGCAACCCACAGCTATGGCGTGTTCGGCCGCCGCGTGAGACTGGACCGCCTGCTTCGTGACGGCGACCGGATCGAGATCT
>LJTQ01000097.1 GCA_001303445.1 Betaproteobacteria bacterium SG8_39
TGCGCCGATCGCGATGGAGCAGGGCCTGCGCTTTGCGATCCGCGAAGGCGGGCGCACGGTCGGTGCCGGCGTTGTCGCCAAGGTCATCGAGTAAGCGGACCGAGGGCGGACGGCGATCGTTGCATCCGACGGGTATCCCCAGGGGCATAGCTCAATTGGTAGAGCGTCGGTCTCCAAAACCGAAGGTTGGGGGTTCGAGACCCTCTGCCCCTGCCAACGACTAAACGCGCAATGATGGACAACATCAAGCTGATTTTCGCGATGGCGCTCGTGGTGGCCGGTGTCTGGGGCTACTACCTGCTCGACGATGCCGTGATCGTGCTGCGCGTGCTGGTGGTCGCGGGCGGCGTGGTGGCCGGATTCGTGGTGAGCACCTTCACCGAGCCGGGCCAGCGTGCGGTGCGGTTCACGCGCGAGGCGCTGGTGGAGGTGCGCAAGGTGGTGTGGCCGTCACGCAAGGAGACGATGCAGACCACCGCCGCGGTGTTCGCCTTCGTCGTCGCGATGGCGCTGTTTCTCTGGCTGACCGACAAATCCCTGGAATGGGTGCTTTACGACCTCATTCTGGGCTGGAAGAAGACCTAGTGGCCCGCATCGAGCAGAACGACATGAGCAAGCGTTGGTACGTGGTGCATGCCTATTCCGGCTTCGAGAAGTCCGTGCAGCGAGCGCTCGAAGATCGCATCACGCGCGCCGGCATGCAGGACAAGTTCGGCCGGATTCTGGTGCCGGTCGAAGAGGTCGTCGAAATGAAGGGCGGCCAGAAGCACATGTCGGAGCGCAAGTTCTTCCCCGGCTACGTGCTGGTCGAAATGGAGATGAACGACGACACCTGGCACCTGGTCAAGAACACCAACAAGGTGACCGGTTTCGTCGGCGGCAGCGCGCACAAGCCGACGCCGATCACGCAGAAGGAAGTCGACGCGATCATGGACCAGATGCGCGAGGGCGTCGAAAAGCCCAAGCCGAAAGTCCTGTTCGAGAACGGCGAGATGGTGCGCGTCAAGGAAGGCCCGTTTACCGACTTCCAGGGCACGGTGGAGGACGTCAACTACGAGAAGAGCCGCCTGCGCGTGGCGGTGACGATCTTCGGGCGCTCAACGCCCGTCGAGTTGGAGTTCGGGCAGGTCGAGAAGGCATGAGTTTGGGGGTCTGACCCCATGGGGTCAGACCTCTTGTTTGGCAAACCCGGGGAGGGCGCCTTGGCGTCCGCTTGAACCCGACAGGAGAATGGCATGGCAAAGAAAATCGTCGGTTACGTGAAGCTGCAGGTGCCGGCAGGCAAGGCGAACCCCTCGCCCCCCGTCGGTCCGGCGCTGGGTCAGCGCGGCCTCAACATCATGGAGTTCTGCAAGGCGTTCAACGCGCAGACCCAGAAGGTCGAGCCGGGCCTGCCGCTGCCGGTCGTCATCACGGCCTACGCGGACAAGAGCTTCAGCTTCATCATCAAGACGCCGCCGACCACGGTGCTGATCAAGAAGGCCGCTGGCATCGAGTCCGGCAGCCCGCGTCCGCATACCGACAAGGTGGGCAAGATCACGCGTGCGCAGGCCGAGGAAATCGCCCGCGCCAAGATGCCGGACCTCACCGCGGCCGGCCTTGAGGCAGCGGTGCGCTCGGTGGCCGGCAGTGCCCGCTCGATGGGCATCGTTGTGGAGGGCCTGTAAATGACCACGCTCTCGAAGCGCCGCAAGGCGCTGGTCGAAAAGATCGACCGTGACAAGGCCTACGATGCGGCAGAGGCGCTTGCGCTGGTCAAGGCGGCGGCGACCGCGAAGTTCGACGAATCGGTCGACGCAGCGGTGAACCTCGGCATCGACCCGAAGAAATCGGACCAGGCGGTGCGCGGCTCGGTCGTGCTGCCCGCCGGCACCGGCAAGAAAGTGCGCGTCGCCGTGTTTGCGCAAGGCGACAAGGCGCAGGCGGCGAAGGACGCCGGCGCCGACATCGTCGGCATGGAGGACCTCGCCGAGCGGGTGAAGGCCGGCAACATCGACTTCGACGTGGTGGTGGCCGCGCCCGAGGCGATGCGCGTGGTGGGGCAGCTCGGCCAGATTCTCGGCCCGCGCGGCCTGATGCCGAACCCGAAAGTGGGCACGGTGTCTCCTGACGTCGCGGGCGCGGTGAAGAACGCCAAGGCGGGCCAGGTGCAGTTCCGCGCCGACAAGGCGGGCATCGTGCAATGCACGATCGGCCGCGCTTCGTTCAGCCCGGGCCAGCTGCACGAGAACCTCGCCGCGCTGGTCGAAGCCCTCAACCGGGCGAAGCCCGCCGGGGCGAAGGGCATCTACATGCGCAAGCTGTCGGTGTCGAGCACGATGGGGCTCGGTGTAAAGGTGGATCTCGCGTCGTTGTCGACACAGACGCCGGCGTGAGTGCAGTGGAACTTTGGGCCGCCGCACAGGACGCGCGGCGCGCGAGACGTTTTTCGCGTGCCGGATGTTCTGCGCGGTTGCCGTCAAAGACCGTAGGGGCGGAGGCGGACGTCGTGTCGCAACCGCTTAATCGGCTGGCCGGTTCGGTCGCCCTACGCAGATGGCGTACCCGAAGGGGATGCGCGGCCGAGTCGCTTCGGCGCGTACACCCGTGCAGGTTCCGTAAGGTTCCTGACGCAAGGTCGCCGCAGGGGCGGGTTCGTGAGAACCCGCATGTGTCCAACACCCAGGGCGGTATGCCCATGGAGGTAGGCCTTGAGTCTTAATATGGAGCAAAAGCAGGCGATCGTCTCCGAGATCGCCGCGCAGCTCGCGAACGCCCAGGTGGTGCTCGTCGCGGAATACCGCGGCGTCAACGTCGAGGCGGTCACCGGCCTGCGAGCCAAGGCGCGTCAATCGGGACTCGCGCTGCGCGTGCTGAAGAACTCGCTCGCGCGGCGTGCGATGGCGGGAACGCCGTTCGAGAAGCTGTCCGACCAGCTCGTCGGGCCGCTGATCTACGGCATTGCCGCGGACCCGGTTGCCGGTGCCAAGGTGCTTGCGGAGTTCGCCAAGGACAACGAAGCGTTCGTCATCAAGGCGGGCGCAATGCAGAACAGCCTGATGTCCGTCGCGGACGTCAAGGCGCTCGCGTTGCTGCCGAGTCGCGACGAACTGCTGGCGAAGCTCCTCGGCACGATGCAGGCGCCGATGGTGAAGCTGGTGCGCACTCTGAACGAGGTGCCGACCGGATTCGCACGCACGCTGGCGGCATTGCGCGACCAGAAGGAGCAGGCGGCGGCCTGAGCGCAGGCGCGCGCCAACGCCCCGTCAAGACAGATTGAACCCAGGAACCTCACTGAACCTATTTGGAGTCAACGATGGAACGAACACAGATTCTTGAAGCGATTTCGAGCATGAGCGTCCTCGAGCTGTCCCAGCTCATCAAGGACATGGAAGAGAAGTTCGGCGTGTCGGCAGCCGCAGCGGTGGCGGTGGCGGCGCCGGCGGGCGCCGCCGCGGGCGGGGCTGCCGCGGCCGAGGAGAAGACCGAGTTCACCGTGGTGCTCATGGCGGCGGGCGACAACAAGGTGAACGTCATCAAAGCGGTGCGCGAGGTGACGAGCCTGGGCCTGAAGGAAGCCAAGGACCTCGTCGACGGTGCGCCGAAGCCGGTGAAGGAAGGCGTTCCCAAAGCCGACGCGGACGCCGTCGCCAAGAAGCTCACCGACGCGGGCGCGAAAGTCGAGATCAAGTAGTCCAGGTGGGTCTAGGACGATCGACCGCAGTTTGAACGAACAGACAACCGAGGCCGGGCGGCGCACTGCGCGCCGCCCGGACCGAGGCCAACGCCAAGGCGCCACGGCGGCTGCACTGCAGCCGCTGCGACGTCTTTGCCTTGACCTTGGCGCCACCGCAGGTGCGGCGGTGCCTTTCGACCGGGAGCACACATGACGTATTCCCTCACCGAGCGTAAACGCATCCGCAAGAGCTTCGCGAAGCGCGCGTCCGTACTGCACGTGCCGTTTCTCATCGCGACGCAGCTCGAATCGTTCACCGCGTTCCTGCAGGCGCATGTCGCGCCGGAGCAGCGCAAGAACGAGGGCTTGCAGGCGGCGTTCACCTCGATATTCCCGATCGTCAGCCATTCGGGCAACGCGCGGCTTGAGTTCGTCTCCTATTCGCTCGGCGAGCCGCCGTTCGATGTGCGCGAGTGCCAGCAGCGTGGACTGACCTATGCGAGCCCGCTGCGCGCCAAGGTGCGCCTGGTGATCCTCGACAAGGAAGCGCCCAAGCCGACGACCAAGGAGGTGAAGGAGCAGGAGGTGTACATGGGCGAGATTCCGCTCATGACGACCACCGGCTCGTTCGTCATCAATGGCACCGAGCGCGTGATCGTCAGCCAGCTGCATCGCTCGCCGGGCGCGTTCTTCGAGCACGACCGCGGCAAGACGCACTCGAGCGGCAAGCTGCTGTTCTCCGCGCGGGTCATTCCCTATCGTGGCTCCTGGCTCGACTTCGAGTTCGACCCGAAGGACACGGTGTTCTTCCGCGTCGACCGGCGCCGCAAGATGCCGGTGACCATCCTGCTGAAGGCGCTCGGCTATACGCCCGAGCAGATCCTCGCGGAATTCTTCGACTTCGACAGCTTCCACATCACTCCGGATCACGTGCGCTTCGAGGTGGTGCCCGAGCGCCTGCGCGGCGAGGTGGCGCGCTTCGACATCACCGACAAGTCGGGCAAGGTGATCGTCGCGAAGGAAAAGCGCATCACGGTCAAGCACATCCGTGACATGGAGGCGGCCGGGATCAAGCGGATCGAGGCGCCGGACGAGTTCATCATGGGCCGCACCCTGGCGCACAACGCGATCAATGCCGAAACCGGCGAGGTCATCGCGAACGCGAACGACGAGATCACCGAAACTCTGCTCGCCAAGCTGCGCGAGGCGCGCATCGACGCGGTGCGGACGCTGTTCATCAATGACCTCGACCAGGGCCCCTACGTCTCGCACACCCTGCGCGCGGACGAGACCGTGGACATGAACGCGGCGCGCGTGGCGATCTACCGCATGATGCGCCCGGGCGAGCCGCCCACGGAGGATGCGGTCGAGTCGCTGTTCAACGGGCTGTTTTTCGGCGAGGAGCGCTACGACCTGTCGGCGGTCGGCCGCATGAAGTTCAACCGCCGCATCGGCGTGCCCAACGAGAGCAGCTGGCAGATCCGGCTGCGCAACGTCTCGCTGCCGCGCGAGACCGAGGCGGAGGTGCGCGCCTATTTCAATAATGCGCCCGAGCTCTCGCTCGGCAAGGTGAGCCTGGAAGGCGTCGCGAACGCGCAGGAGGCGCAGGCGGCGATCGAGCGCATGTATGACGCGCTCAAGTCGAAGGGTGTCGACCGTGCCAAGCTCGAAGCGACCCTCGAGCAGCGCGCCACGCTCAGCCCGAAGGACATCGTCGAGGTGATCCGCATCCTGGTCGAGCTGCGCAATGGCCGCGGCGAGGTGGACGACATCGACCATCTTGGCAACCGGCGTGTGCGCTCGGTCGGCGAGCTGGCGGAGAACCAGTTCCGTGCCGGCCTGGTACGTGTCGAGCGTGCGGTGCGAGAGCGGCTGACGCAGGCCGAGTCGGACAACCTCATGCCGCACGACCTGATCAACGCCAAGCCGATCTCGGCCGCGATCAAGGAATTTTTCGGCTCGTCGCAGCTGTCGCAGTTCATGGACCAGACCAACCCGCTGTCCGAGATTACCCACAAGCGGCGCGTCTCGGCGCTGGGGCCGGGCGGACTGACGCGCGAGCGCGCGGGCTTTGAGGTGCGCGACGTGCACCCGACGCACTACGGCCGGGTGTGCCCGATCGAGACGCCGGAAGGCCCGAACATCGGTCTCATCAATTCGCTGGCGCTGTACGCGCGCACCAACCGCTACGGCTTCCTCGAGACGCCGTACCGCAAGGTGAACGACGGCCGCGTGACCAACGAGATCGAGTTCCTCTCCGCGATCGACGAAGGCAACTACGTGATTGCGCAGGCGAACGCGGCGATCGACAAGAGCGGGCAGCTCACCGACACCCTGGTGTCCTGCCGCTACATGAGCGAGTTCGAGCTGAAGTCGCCCGAGGAGGTGCAGTACATGGACGTGGCGCCGTCGCAGATCGTGTCGGTGGCGGCCTCGCTCATCCCGTTCCTCGAGCATGACGACGCGAACCGCGCGTTGATGGGCTCGAACATGCAGCGCCAGGCGGTGCCCTGCCTGCGCCCGGAGAAGCCGCTGGTCGGCACCGGCGTCGAGCGGACGGCGGCGGTCGATTCGGGGACCTGCGTCATCGCCCTGCGCGGCGGTGTGGTGGACTATGTCGACGCCACGCGGATCGTGGTGCGGGTGAACGACGACGAGACGGTGGCGGGCGACGTCGGCGTGGACATCTACCCGATGAACAAGTACACGCGCTCGAATCAGAACACCAATATCAACCAGCGCCCGATCGTGCGCCAGGACGAGCGCATCGCGAAGGGCGACGTGATCGCGGACGGCAGCTCGACCGACCTGGGCGAGCTCGCGCTCGGCCAGAACATGCTGGTCGCGTTCATGCCCTGGAACGGCTACAACTTCGAGGACTCGATCCTGATCTCGGAGCGCGTTGTCGGAGAGGACCGCTTCACCTCGATCCACATCGAGGAACTCACGGTGGTGGCACGCGACACCAAGCTCGGTTCCGAGGAAATCACGCGCGACATTTCCAACCTGTCGGAAGGCCAGCTTTCGCGCCTCGATGAATCGGGCATCGTCTATATCGGTGCCGAGGTCGAGGCGGGCGACGTGCTGGTCGGCAAGGTGACGCCGAAAGGCGAAACCCAGCTCACGCCCGAAGAGAAGCTGCTGCGTGCGATCTTCGGCGAGAAGGCGTCCGACGTGAAGGACACCTCGCTGCGCGTGCCTTCCGGCATCAGCGGCACCGTGATCGACGTGCAGGTCTTCACGCGCGAGGGCATCGAGCGCGATGCGCGCAGCGAGTCGATCATCGCCGACGAGCTGAAGCGCTACAAGACGGACCTCGCCGACCAGATGCGGATCGTCGAGGCCGACACCTTCGAGCGCCTTGAGCGCCTGCTGACCGGAAAGACCGCGAACGGCGGCCCCAAGCGCCTGGCGAAGGGCAGCAAGATCGCCAAGAGCTACCTCGAGACGATCGAGCGCTATGACTGGTTCGATATCCGTCTGGCGAACGAGGACGCGGCAGCGCAGCTCGAGGGGCTGAAGGACTCGCTGGCGCAGAAGCGCCGCGAGTTCGACGCCATGTTCGAGGCGAAG
Source organism: Betaproteobacteria bacterium SG8_39 (assembly GCA_001303445.1). Taxonomy (GTDB): domain Bacteria; phylum Pseudomonadota; class Gammaproteobacteria; order Burkholderiales; family SG8-39; genus SG8-39. Next base: position 7,229 of record LJTQ01000097.1, read on the forward strand.
AAGAAGAAGCTCACCCAGGGCGATGAGCTGCCGCCGGGTGTGTTGAAGATGGTGAAGGTGTACGTGGCGGTCAAGCGGCGCCTGCAGCCGGGCGACAAGATGGCCGGCCGCCACGGCAACAAGGGCGTGATCTCCAAGATCGTGCCGGTGGAGGACATGCCGCACATGGCCGACGGTACGCCAGTCGACGTCGTGCTCAACCCCCTCGGCGTGCCCTCGCGGATGAACGTCGGGCAGATCCTCGAGACGCACCTCGGCTGGGCCGCAAAAGGGCTCGGCCAGCAGATCGGCGACATGTTGCAGGCGCAGGCCAAGGTGGCCGAGATGCGCAAGTTCCTCGAGCGCGTCTACAACATGAGCGGGCGCGAGGAGCGCATCGGCGAGCTCTCCGACGAGGCGGTGCTCGAGCTTGCAGCCAACCTGCGCACGGGAATCCCGTTCGCGACGCCGGTGTTCGACGGTGCCACGGAGCACGATATCAACGCGATTCTCGAGCTCGCCGGCCTGCCGGTGTCCGGCCAGGTGCAGCTGTACGACGGGCGCACGGGCGAAGCCTTCGATCGCGAGGTCACGGTCGGCTACATGCACGTGCTCAAGCTGCACCACCTGGTCGACGACAAGATGCACGCGCGCTCGACCGGACCGTACAGCCTGGTCACGCAGCAGCCGCTCGGCGGCAAGGCACAGTTCGGCGGCCAGCGCTTCGGCGAGATGGAGGTCTGGGCGCTGGAAGCCTACGGCGCTGCCTACACGCTGCAGGAGATGCTGACGGTGAAGTCCGACGACATCGCGGGCCGTACGAAGGTGTACGAGAACATTGTGAAGGGCGACCACAAGATCGACGCCGGCATGCCGGAGTCGTTCAACGTGCTGGTGAAGGAAATCCGGTCGCTCGGCATCGACATCGACCTCGAGCGTCATTGACATAGGGCGGAGTAGACAACGATGAAAGCACTACTCGAGCTGTTCAAGCAGGTCCAGCAGGACGAGGAATTCGACGCGATCAAGATCGGGCTCGCGTCGCCGGAGAAAATCCGCTCGTGGTCCTATGGCGAGGTGAAGAAGCCGGAGACGATCAACTACCGGACCTTCAAGCCGGAGCGTGACGGCCTGTTCTGCGCCCGCATCTTCGGGCCGATCAAGGACTACGAATGCGTCTGCGGCAAGTACAAGCGGCTCAAGCACCGCGGCGTGATCTGCGAAAAGTGCGGCGTCGAGGTGACGCTCGCCAAGGTGCGCCGCGAGCGCATGGGCCATATCGAGCTCGCCAGCCCGGTGGCGCACATCTGGTTCCTCAAGTCGCTGCCCAGCCGTCTCGGCCTGGTGCTCGACATGACGCTGCGCGACATCGAGCGCGTGCTGTACTTCGAGGCCTACGTGGTGACCGACCCCGGTCTGACGCCGCTCAAGCGCGCCCAGCTGCTGACCGAGGACGACTACCTGTCCAAAGTCGAGGAGTTCGGCGACGACTTCTCCGCAGCGATGGGCGCCGAGGGCGTGCGCGCGCTGCTGCGCTCGCTCGACATGAACCGCGAGATCGACGGTCTGCGCAAGGACCTCGAGGCGACTTCGTCGGACGCCAAGATCAAGAAGATCGCCAAGCGCCTCAAGGTGCTCGAGGGCTTCAAGGCCTCGAACATCAAGCCCGACTGGATGATCATGGAAGTGCTGCCGGTGCTGCCGCCGGAGCTGCGGCCGCTGGTTCCGCTGGACGGCGGGCGCTTCGCCACCAGCGACCTGAATGATCTCTACCGGCGCGTGATCAACCGCAACAACCGTCTCAAGCGGCTGCTCGAGCTGAAGGCGCCGGAAATCATCGTGCGCAACGAGAAGCGCATGCTGCAGGAGGCGGTGGATTCGCTGCTCGACAACGGCCGCCGCGGCAAGGCGATGACCGGTGCCAACAAGCGCCCGCTCAAGTCGCTCGCCGACATGATCAAGGGCAAGGGCGGGCGCTTCCGCCAGAACCTGCTCGGCAAGCGGGTGGACTACTCGGGACGTTCGGTGATCGTCGTGGGCCCGCAGCTGAAGCTGCATCAGTGCGGTCTGCCGAAGAAGATGGCGCTCGAATTGTTCAAGCCCTACATCTTCAACAAGCTCGAGCTGCTGGGGCTGGCGACGACCATCAAGGCCGCCAAGCGCCTGGTCGAGCAGGAGGTGCCGGAGGTCTGGGACATTCTCGAGGAAGTGATCCGCGAGCACCCGGTGATGCTGAACCGCGCGCCGACCCTGCACCGTCTCGGCATCCAGGCCTTCGAGCCGGTGCTGATCGAAGGCAAGGCCATCCAGCTGCATCCGCTGGTCTGCGCGGCGTTCAACGCGGACTTCGACGGCGACCAGATGGCCGTACACGTGCCGCTGTCCCTCGAGGCGCAGATGGAGGCGCGCACGTTGATGCTTGCGTCGAACAATGTGCTCTCGCCGGCGAACGGCGAGCCGATCATCGTTCCCTCGCAGGACATCGTGCTCGGGCTGTACTACGCCACGCGCGAGCGCATCAACGCCAAGGGCGAAGGCATGTCGTTTTCCGACCTCGCCGAGGCGCGGCGCGCCTACGACTCGCGCCAAGCCGAGCTGCACGCCAACGTCTGGGTGAGGATCCGCGAGATTGACGTCGCCGACGACGGCGAGCACAGCGAGCGGATCAAGCGCTATCGCACGACGGTGGGTCGCGCGCTGCTGTCCGAGATTCTGCCGCCGGGCCTTTCGTTCGAGCTGCTCAACCGGCCGCTGAAGAAGAAGGAGATCTCCCGCCTGATCAACATCGCGTTCCGCCGGTGCGGGCTGCGCGAGACGGTGATTTTCGCCGACAAGCTGATGAACGCGGGCTTCTCCTATGCAACCACCGCCGGCATTTCCTTTGGCGCGCATGACATGCGGGTGCCGTCGCAGAAGCACGAGCTCATCCAGGCTGCCGAGTCCGAGGTCAAGGAAATCGAGAACCAGTACACCTCGGGTCTGGTCACGCAAGGCGAGCGCTACAACAAGGTGGTCGACATCTGGTCGCGCTGCGGTGACCAGGTCGGCAAGGTGATGCTCGACCAGCTCGGCTCGGAAGAGACGGTCGA
>LJTQ01000232.1 GCA_001303445.1 Betaproteobacteria bacterium SG8_39
CGCCACGCGCAGCCGATACGGCAGCAGGAACCGCGCCAGCCGCCCCAGCTGACGCCAGTCGCCGCGCCGCTCGCGCGCCGGCCCCGGCGGATCGAACACGCTCATGGCGGCACTATAAACCGCGCGACCTAGCGCGCGTAAAACCGGTAATTATTTCCGCCCAGGCTTTTTGCGCGGTACATGGCGACGTCCGCGTTGCGCAACAGCCCTTCGCCGTCACCGGCGTCCGCCGGATAGAGCGATACGCCGATGCTCGCGCCGATGCGGAAGCTCTTCCCATCCGCCCTGAACTCGGGCCCGAGCTCGCGCAGAACCTTCTCCGCGATGACCTGGCAATCCGCCTCGAGCGCCAGGTCGGGAATCACGATCACGAACTCGTCGCCGCCGTGCCGCGCCAGGGTGTCGGACTTGCGCATGCAGCCCGACAGGCGCTGAGCGACCTCGCGCAGCACCGCGTCGCCGGCGCGGTGGCCGAGACTGTCGTTGACTTCCTTGAAGCCGTCCAGGTCGAGCAGCATCACCGCCACCTTCGAATCGCGGCGCTGCGCGAGAAAGACGGCCTGGCGCAGCCGATCGTCGAGCAGGCGGCGGTTCGGCAGCCCGGTAAGCGTGTCGTGGTGCGCGAGGAAACGCGCCTCCTCCTCGCTCCGCTTGCGTTCGGTGACGTCCTGCGACACGCCGATGATGCGGTGCACGCGTCCCGCGGCATCGAACACCGGCTGTCCACGCGCCGCGATCCAGCGCGTCCCGCCACCCGGGCCACTCACGCGGTATTCGCAGGCAAAAATCTCGCCGCGTTCAGCAGTGGCGAACCCTGCGGACAGAAAGCGCTCGCGGTCTTCCGGATGAACCCAGTTGGCGTATTCCGTCCACTTCATCGCGGTTTCCCCCTGACCGCCGGACACCGCGCCCGTGTCGTGGCCGTAGCGCAGGATGTCCGATTCGGTATCCCACTCCCAGTAAAACAGGCCGGCGACCTCCACCGCGAGGCGCAGCTTCTCGACCGTGTCGTACAGGGCCGCCGCCGCGCGCTTTTGCGCGCTCACGTCGTGCGCGGTTCCGGTCGCGCCGGCGACCTCGCCGCTCGCGTCGCGTACCGGCACGGCGTTCAAGGCCAGATCCACCGCGCTGCCGTCGGGGCGCTGATGGCGCGTTTCGAAGTTGAACACCGGCTCGCCCTCCAGCACGCGGCGCAGCACCGCGAGATCGCGCGCGCGCACCTGGGGTGTGAGCACTTCGGCCAGCGGCCGACCGAGCAGGTCGGCCGGCTCGCATCCGTAGATCCGCCGCGCCGCGGCGGCGTTGAGGAAGGTCCAGCGCGCGTCCCGATCGACCGACCAGATGAGGTCGTTCGAACCCTCGACCAGTTCGCGATACATCGTCTCGCTCGCGCGCAGCGTGCGCTCCGCCCTGCGCCGCTCGTCGATGTCGGTGAACGCGAGAATGGCGCCGGCCTGCGCAGAGACCGCATTCAACGGCCGTCCGCTCACGTGACACCACAGCCGCGAGCCGTCGCGCCGCGGCAGCTCCGCCTCCATCTCGCGCGCCTGGCCATCCGCCAGGCCCGCCTCGAACGCGCGCCACGGCGACGGCATCCAGCCGCGGATCTCGCAGCCGTGCAGTTCGCCGGCGGCGTAGCCCAGCATCTGCTCGAGGCGCGCGTTGCAGCGACGGATGCGGCCGTTCTCGACGAAGGCCACGCCCAGCGGAAGCGTATTGAGCACCAGATCTTCCTGCGCAAGCAGCGCGAGGTAGGCGTCCTGCGCCGACTTGAGCTCGGTGATGTCGCTCAGTGTCCAGACGAACCCCCCCAACGCCGTGCGCGCGATGCGCGACTGCAGCCAGCGTCCGTCGCGCGCCCGGAACAGGCGGTTCGCACCCGGCTCGCTGCGCGGTTCGCTGCGGCGCATTTCGACCCAGCTGTCGCGGCGCGACGCGTATTCGGCGGGGATTTCTTCCGCGTCGAAGGCCGCCGCACAGAGCGCCGCATACGGGGTGCCCACCAGCGCCTCGCGCGCTCGCCCGCCGCCGTAGCAGCGCGCGAACGCATCGTTGCAGGTGACGAGCGTCTGCGCATCGTCGAACACCGCGATACCGTCGACGACGCTTTCGATCGCGTCGCGCATGCGTGCTTCGCTCTCCTGGGCCTGTGCACGCAGGGTTTCGTTCTCGCGCCGCCCGCGCAGGGTATCGATCAGGCTGCGATGCAGCTCGTGGTGGATACGCACGATGACGATCCCGAACAGGGCGACCGCCAGACCGAGGTAGTGGTACGCCGTGTCCGACTGGATTGCGAGCTGCCCGATCATCGCGAGCAGTGGCGGTGCGACATAGGCGTACACGCCGGCGACACTCGCGGCATACAGCCCGGCGGCGGTGATCAGGGCGCCACCCACCACGAATACCAGGGCCACCAGCAGCAGCGCGTCCTCCGGTGCGAAAAACAGCATCGGTGCAGCCGCCCAGGCCACGCCAGAGGCAAACGCGCCGATCGCGAAGCGCCGCTCCCAGACGCGTGGATCCGGCTCACGGGCACGCAGGTAGGCCGCATGCACCAGCACGCAACTCACCGTGACCGCGAGCAACGCGCCGAACCAGGCGACCAGCGCATCGGCCCAGGTCTCGCGCCAGAGAACGATCAGCGCGATGCCGGCATAGGCGGGACTGACAAGGTAGGCGGCGCGCCCCATCCGATAGAGCGTCGCGACGCGCGTCGCGTCGATGCCATGGCCTGCGTCCGGCGTCCCCGCCGCAAACAAGGCCCGTTCGGCTTCCGTCGCGTCACGCATGGGCCCGGTATAACCCATTTTGTCGCCCCCCGCGGGGGCGTTCGCCTCGGCGCTGACCTTGTCTTTCAGTCGGTCCATCGGTGCCTGCCGTGACCTGCGTGCGCGGCGTCCGCGACGCTCAGGGTTCCAGCAGCGCCTCGAGCACCACGCACGACGCCATCGCCAGATTCTCGAGCCGGTACCCCCCGCCGCCGAACAGGTCGGCGAGCGGGTCCCCCGACAGCCCGTCGGCACCGCACTGAACGATGACGAACTCGGGCGCGAAGCGATCCACAAAGCGCTCGACCGCCGCCCAGGCGGCGAAGAACTCGGCATCGCCGGCGCCGGGCGCGAGTGGCAGGTTGAGCATCGTGCCGCTCGCCGCCTCCAGGCCCGTCTCGTGCGCGTGACCGGTCCCCGGATAGAGAAAGCGGCCGTCCTCGTGGATGTCCGCGATGGCGAGATCCGGATCGCGCTCGAAGGCGTAATACACGCCGTCGCCGTGGTGCACGTCGATGTCGACGTAGGCAATGCGCCGCAGGCCGTACTCGCAACGCAGGGTCTCGATCAGCACGCCGAGATCGTTGAACACGCAGAAGCCGGCCGCCGCATCGCGCCGGGCATGGTGCAGTCCGCCGATCGGCTGGAAGGTGCGTGCCGCGGCGCCGCTCATCACCCGCTGCAGGCCTTCCAGCGCCGCGCCGACCAGATGCGCCGAGACCTCGAAACAGCCCGGAAACGCCGGCGTGTCACCGGCATCCAGGTACCCGGTTCCCTCGCGCGAGGCCTGCGCGACGCGGTCGACGTAGGCCGCGGCGTGAAAGCGCTCGATGGCGCCGCGGTCCGCCGCGGCGGACTCGACGATCGACACGTTCGCATCCAGCCCGCGCGCGCAGACGGCGCGCCAGAATGCGCCTTGCCGGTCGATCGACAGGGGATGACCATCGGGAAACCCGTAGCGTCCGAGCGCCTCGCTCAGGAACAGGTGGGTGCTCGCCGCCATCGCCTCGGGCCGGCCCGCAAGCGTCGCTTACGTCGCCGCGGCGAGCCGCTCGTCGAGCAGCTCGATCCAGTGCCGCACCGGCACCTGTGCGCCCACCTGCAGGTGCATCAGGCAGCCGATGTTCGCGGTGACGATGGTGTCCGGCTGCCCCGAGTGCAATGCCGCCTGTTTGCGTGCACGCAAGGTATTTCCCAGCGCGGGCTGGAGGATCGAATAGGTCCCGGCCGAGCCGCAGCACAGGTGGGCATCCGGTACCGGGGTGAGTGCATAGCCGGCGCGCGCCAGCAGCGGCTCGACGACGCCGCGGATTTGCTGCGCGTGCTGCAGCGAGCACGGCGCGTGAAACGCGATGCGGCCGGCCGCCGGCGCCGCTGTCAGTCGCTCAGCGAGCGCGGCCGCATGCTCGGTGACCACCTCGGACAGATCGCGGGTCATCGCGCTCACGCGCGCCGCCTTGTCGCGGTACGCATCATCGTCGCGCAGCAGATGGCCGAACTCCCGCACCATCGACCCGCAGCCGCTCGCGGTCATGACGATCGCCTCGACCTGACCGCGCTCGATCATCGGCCACCAGGCGTCGATCAGCGCGCGCATATCGTCGAGCCCCGCCGCCTGGTCGTTCAGGTGGTAGCGCACCGCGCCGCAGCAGCCTCCGCCCGGCGCCTCGATGAGCGAAATGCCCGCCGCGTCCAGCACGCGCGCGGCCGCGGCGTTGATCACGGGGGCCAGCGCGGGCTGCACGCAGCCCGCCAGCACCAGCATGCCGCGGGCGCGACGCGCCGCAGGCCAGCCGCCCGGCGCGCGCGCGCGCGCGGGCACCAAGCGCTTGAGCGGCGCGGGCAGCAGCGGTCGCAGCCACTGGCCGAGCGCGAGCAGTGCGCCGAACAGCCGCGTGCGCGGCAAGACCGCACCGAGCGCCGCACGCTGCGCGCGCGCAAAGGGCCCGCGCGGCACGCGTGTCTCGACCACCCCGCGCCCGATGTCGACCAGGCGACCGTAGTGCACACCCGACGGGCAGGTCGTCTCGCAGGATCGGCAGGTCAGGCAGCGATCGAGATGCAGGCGCGTGCGCGCGGTCGGGCGTGCGCCTTCGAGCACCTGCTTGATCAGGTAGATCCGGCCGCGCGGGCCATCGAGCTCGTCGCCGATCAACTGGTAGGTCGGGCATGTTGCGGTGCAGAAACCGCAATGCACGCACTTGCGCAGAATTTCTTCCGCCTCGCGTCCGTCGGCCGTACCGCGGATGAAATCAGCGAGCTGCGTCTGCATGCGGGAAACGAGAAATCTGCATTTTTCAATCCGCGGGCTTGGCTCTATAGTCTTTCCGAACTGGCCGATTGAATCCACGGATGGATCGCCCGAACTGGAAGTTCGTTCTACCCGCGGCGGCGGCCGGCGGCTTCGTGCTGGTCGGCTTTTGGGGCCTGCTCGCCGGCCCGCTGGGCACGGCGTGGTTCCTGTCCTGGCGCAGGAAGCGCGACGCGGCCGAGGGCGCCGACGACGAGGACGCCCGCCTCGCGGTATTCATGGCAGAAGTCGCCAAGGCGCAGATGGCGGCCTCCGCGCGCAAGCCGGCGGGCGCGCAGCCGCCGTCGCGCCGCCGGCGGTGCGGGTTGCTGCTGCCTCGGCGGCACCGACGCTGGCGTCGAACGGCCCCAGGCCGAGCTTCGCCGAACTGCGCCAGCGCATCACGCAACTGGAGGAGCGCGCGCTGTGCACCGCGCTCGCCGCCGCGCGGCTGGCCGAACTGGAGCGCGCAGGCGACGCGCACGCGGCGGTCGAAGCCGCGCTGATCGCCCGGCGCGCGGCGGCAAAGCCCGAACACGCGACATTGCGCATGCGCGCCGTATCGCGCGCCCTCGCCGCCTGTCTCGAGGGCGGCCAGAACGCGATGGCGGCAGCGCTGTTCAACGAATTCGTCGCCGAGCGCGCCGCACTGCGGCTCGCGCAGGAGCACTGGGAGCCGCTCGGGCGCGCGCTGCTCGGCCAGGGTGCCCTGATGGAGGCCGCCTGGGCGCTGCACGCCGGTGCCGTGCTCGGCAAGGATCCGCTCGGCGCGCAAAAGCGCCTGGTCGAGGTGGCCGGCAAGGCCGCCGATGCCGGCAAGCCGAAAGTCGCGCTCAAGCTGTACGCCACGCTGCTCGAGAAGTATCCCGACTCGCAGTACGCCGACTTCGTGCGATCGCACATGCGCGTCGAGGAGAAAAAGCTCGCCAAGGGTTCTGCTCCGGCCTGAGTCTCAAAGGTCGGAATACATTCGACCGCGGTTGAAAATGCCCTGCGGATCGAACGCGGCCTTCAGTCCGCGATGCAGCCGCATCTGCAGCGCGCTCAATGGCGCGAACGCGCCCGCCGTCTTGTCAGGCGCGCGAAACAGCGTCGCATGCCCGCCGGCGCGCGCGGCGGCCGCGCGCAGCAGCCCGGGCTCGGCATCCGAGCGCAGCCAGCGCAGCGCACCGCCCCATTCAATCAGGGAATCGCCGCTGAGCGCGAGCGGCGCGCTGTTCGACGGCACGGCCAGGCGCCAAAGGGGCGCGTCGCCCGCGAAAAACGGATGGCTCTGCTCGCGCACTGCGGCCCAGAACGCGTCCGTCGCCTCCGCAGCGAGCGCTTCGCCGCCGAGATGCGCACGCGCAGCGCGCAGCGCGGGGGCCGCGCCCGACAGGCGCAGCTGCAGTACGCCCGCGTGCCACGCCGTCGCCGAGATCGGGTGCGGCGCCCCGGCCCAGGTGTTCAGCTGGGCAATGGCCTGCGCCTGCGACAGCTCGAAGCGCAGCGTCTGCTCCTCGACCGGGCGCGGCAGCACCTTGAGCGAGACTTCGAGGATCACCCCCAGCGTACCGAGCGAGCCCGACAGCAGGCGCGCGACGTCGTAGCCGGCGACGTTTTTCATGACTTCGCCACCGAAGCGCAGCAGGCGCCCCCGCCCGTCGAGCAGCGTGGCACCCAGCACGAAGTCGCGCACGGCCCCGGCCGCCATGCGGCGCGGACCGGACAAACCCGCGGCGATGCATCCGCCGACGGTGGCGGATTCACCGGGCCGTGCAAAGTGCGGCGGCTCGAAGGCCAGCATCTGGTCCTTCTCGGCGAGCGCCGCCTCGAGCGCGACCAGCGGGGTCCCGGCGCGCACCGTGACGACGAGTTCGGTCGGGTCATAGCGCACGATGCCCGCG
>LJTQ01000098.1 GCA_001303445.1 Betaproteobacteria bacterium SG8_39
CGACCGATGAGTTTTCGCTACATCGGACGCAAGTCGCGCACCAAGGAGGACCCGCGCTTCGTCACCGGCCACGGGCGCTACGTCGCCGACGTCGCCCTGCCGGGGATGAAGCACGTGGCACTGGTCGCCTCGCCGTATCCGAGCGCCCGCATCGTGTCGATCGACGCGACGGCGGCGCGCGCGCAGCCCGGCGTGCACTACGTGCTGACCGGTGACGAGTTCTGCGCCAACACCGATCCGCTGCTGGTCGGCGTCGACGCACCCGAGGTCAAGCGCTGGGCGCTCGCCAACGGCGTGGCGCGCTACGCGGGCGAGTGGGTCGCCGCGGTGGTCGCGGACAGCCGCGCGCTGGCCGAGGACGCCGCGGAGCTCGTGGAGGTCGAGTACGAGCCGCTGCCCTACGTCATCGATCCGGAAGCGGCGCTCGCGGCCGATGCGCCGCGGGTGCATCCGGCACACGGCTCGAACGTGCTCTACCACCGCAAGTTCGTGTGGGGCGAGGTCGATGCGGCGTTCGCCGCGGCCGAAAATCACATCGCCTTTCGCGCGGTCTGGGGGCGCAACGCGACCGTGCCGATCGAGACTTTCGGCGTCGCCGCGAGCTGGGATCCGGGCATGCAGCTGCTCGATGTCTGGGCCTCGATCCAGATGCCGAAGTACCCGGACCAGACCGCGCGCGCGCTGCGCCTGCCGGGCAACGCGGTACGCGTGCATTTCGACGTCGATGTGGGCGGCAGCTACGGCGTCAAGCGCGGCATCAAGCACACCGCGCTGGTCGGCTATCTCGCCAAGCGGCTGGCGATGCCGGTGCGGCTGGTCGAGGATCGCCTCGAGAACATGCGCGGCGGCGACATGCACGGGCCGGACCGCTTCTTCGACATGCAGGTCGCCTTCGACGGCGACGGCACGATCCGCGCGCTGAAGATCCGCGCGGTGGACGATGTCGGCGCCTACGCCGGCCGCTCGCCGCTGCAGCTCGGCAAGCCGGTGACCGCGATCTGCGGGCCCTATCGCATACCCGCCGTGGAGTACGAGCCGATCTCGGTGATGACCCACAAGACGGCGCAGGAAGCCGTGCGCGGCTTCGGCCAGTCGCCGACCAACTTCGCCATCGAGCGCGCGATCGATCGCGTCGCGCGCCACCTCGGCATGGATCGCATCGCGCTGCGGCGCAAGAACCTCATCCGGGCGGACGAATTCCCGTACACCATTCCGAGCGGCTCGACCTACGACTCGGGCGACTACCACGCGGTGCTCGACAAGGCGCTCGCCGCGATCGACTACCCGGCGCTCGTGCGCGAGCGCGATGCGGCGCGCGCCGCCGGCCGGCTGGCCGGCATCGGATTCGCCACCTGCCTCGAGCCGAGCGGCGGCAACTCCGCGTTCGAGGTGCTCTTCAACCTCAAGAACGACACCACCACCTGGATGGATTCCTGCCTGGTGCGCGTCGACCTCTCGGGCGCGATCACCGGCGTGATGAACACCTCGAGCTCGGGTCAGGGCCACGAGACGCTGGTGGCGACGGTGGTCGGCGAAGTGCTGGAGCGCGATCCGGCGACGATTCGCGTGGTGCATGCGGACTCGCTTACCGCGCTGCCGTCCAACAGCCCGGTCGGCAGCCGCATGGCGATCATGCTGGGCGGCGCCGCGGCCGGCGCCGCGCGCCAGATCAAGGAGGCGCTGCTCGCCATCGCGGCGCACAACTTCGAATGTGCGGTCGAGGACCTGGAGTATGCCGACGGCGACGTGCGCCTGAAGGGCGCGCCCGAGAAGAAGCTCAGCTGGACGCAGCTGGTGACGATCGCGCATCGCAACATCCACAAGATGCCGCCCGGCCTGGAGCCGGGGCTGCAGGCCAAGTTCGTCTGGGAGGTGCCCACCGGCGGCGGCCTGCCGACGCCCGAGGGCCGCATCCAGATCTACCCCTGCTATGCCTTCGAAGCGCACGTGGTGTACGTCGAGATCGACCGCGACACCGGCAAGCCGACGATCCAGCGCTACCTCGTCGGCCACGACTGCGGCGTGATGATCAACCCGGACATCGTGCACGGCATGACCTATGGCGGCATCGCGCACGGCATCGGCGCGGCGCTCTACGAGAAGTTCGCCTACACCGAGGACGGCCAGCTCGCGAGCGGCACCTTCATGGACTACCTCATTCCCAGCGCGCACGAAGTGCCCGAGCTGAAGATCGTCGACCATTGCACGCCGTCGCCGCTCACCACCTTCGGGCAGAAGGGCTCGGGCGAGGCGGGCTATCTGGGTGGCCCTGCGGCAATCGCCAACGCGGTGAACGATGCGCTCGAACCGCTGGGCGCGGCGATCGACACGCTGCCGATGACGGAGCCGGCCATCTGGCAATGCATTGCCGGGGCGCGCTCTGAGCAGAAGGACTGAACACGATGAAAGACCTAGTCGTCGACATCCACGCGCATTACATCCCCCCGTACCTGTTCGAGCGCTTCGATGCGCACACGGCGCGCTTTCCCGGCGTGCGGCTGCTGCGCGAAGGCAAGAGCCTGCGCATGCAGTTTCCCGGTACCGATGCGACGCGGCCGATCTCGCCCAAGCTTTCGGATCTTGGCGAGCGGCGAACGTGGATGGACGCCAACGGCATCGATCACCAGCTGGTCGGCGGCTGGCTCGACAGCTTCGGCTATGAGCTGCCGCCCGCCGAGGGCCTGGCCTGGAGCCGCTATATCAACGACTGCATGCACGATGCCCTGCAGGCCGAGACCCGCTTCACGCCGCTCGCGACCGTGCCGCTGCAGGACGGCCGCCTGGCGGCCGAGGTGCTCGAGGAGGCGCTGGCGCGCGGTTTCGGCGGTGCGATGATCGGCACGCTGCCCAAGGGACTGAGCGGCAACCTGGACGACCCGTCGCTCGACCCGTTCTGGGAGGCGGCCTCGAAGCTCGGCGCCGCGATCTTCATGCACCCGATGTTCCTCTGCGGCGAGCCGCGGCTCGCCGACTACGACCTGGTGAACGCGGTGGGGCGGCTGGCCGACACCACCATCGCCGTGTCCCGGCTGCTGTTCTCAGGGCATCTGCTGCGCTTCCCGGGCATGAAGTTCGTGCTCTCGCACGGCGGCGCGGCGCTGCCGTTCGCGCTCGGCCGTCTGGCACGCAATCACGCGATTGCGCAGGGCAAATACGCGGATCCGCGCAAGGGCTTCGAGGCGATGTATTTCGATTCCTGCGTCTTCGACGCCGAGGCGCTCGAGTTCCTCGCGCGCAAGGCCACGCCCGAGCGCATCATGCTCGGCTCCGACATGCCGTTCCCGATCGGCGATCCGGCGCCGACCCGGGTGGTGCAGAACGCCGCATTCAGCGAGGCGCAGCGCCGCTGCGTTCTCGGCCATACGGCGCAGGGCGTCTTTCGCCTGCGGCCGGACTGCTGGTGTCCGCGCTGAATCGTCGCGCGGCCTGCTCAATCCGCGTTCATGCCCGGCCACTCGAGCGTGGCGGCGAATCCCTTTTCCAGTAAAGCGGACATCTGCGCCGCGGGCACGGCCTTGCTCCAGAAGTAGCCCTGGCCGTAGTCGACGCCCACCGCACGCAGGTAGAACGCCTCCTCGATGGACTCGACGCCCTCGGCGACGGTGCGCATGCGCAGGCTTTCCGCGAGGCCGACGATGCCGCGCAGCAGGCGCGCCGCCGAGCGGCTGGTGAGCGCGGGCGTGATCAGGCTGCGATCGATCTTGAGAATGTCGAGCTCGAGGCCGACGATCTGCGCCAGGCCGCTGTGACCGGTGCCGAAATCGTCCACCGCCACCGCGATGCCCGCCTCGCGCGCGAGCCGTACCGCGGCCCGACCCAGAGAGGACAGTGCCTGGCGTTCGGTCAGCTCGACCACCAGCCGCCGACCCCAGTGCACGAGATCGAGCGACTCGGCGATCGGGCGCAGACGCCCGCTGCCGATGATCGAGGGCGGAATGTTGACGCTGACGTAGAAGTCGCCATGGCGCTCGAAGATCGGCACCACGTCCTGCCGGATGCAGGCCAGCAGCCGCTCGATGACCGCGACCAGCGCATCGAGGTCATCCTCGAAAGTCTCGATCAGCGGGCCCGCCGAATGCACCTGACCGTCGGGCTCGACGATGCGCATCAGCGCCTCGAAGCCGCGCACCTCTCCGGTGTTGAGGTCGACGATCGGCTGGTACCAGGCGGTCAACCGGTCGATCGGGGCGCGAATGATCGGCGTATCGGCCACGGCCTAGCTTAGCGGGGCTCTGGGGTAACATCAACCGTGCATGGGCGATTCACGGTGTGACGTCATATCGCGCGAGCGCTTCGATGCCGTCCTGCTCGACATGGACGGCGTCCTGACCGACACTGCGAGCGTGCACGCGAGCGCCTGGAAGCGCATGTTCGACGAATTCCTGCGTGCGCGCGCGGCGCGCAGCGGCGAAGCCTTCGTGCCGTTCGACATCGAGAGCGACTACACGCGTCACGTCGAAGGCAAGCCACGCTACGACGGGGTGCGCGACTTCCTGCGCGCGCGCGGCATCGTGCTGCCCGAGGGCGCGCCGGACGATCCACCGCAGGCGGAAACGGTCCACGGCCTGGGCAATCGCAAGGACCAACTGGTCAACGAGGTGATCGCGGCCGAGGGCGTGCGTGTGTTTCCCGGATCCGTGCCGCTGCTCGAGCGGCTGCGCGCGGCGGGCATCAAGACCGCGGTGGTGACCTCGAGCCAGAACCGCGCGCGGGTGCTCGAAGCCGCGGGGCTCGGCGCGCTGTTCGATGTCGCCGTCGACGGGCACACCCTCCTCGAGCGCGGGCTGAACGGCAAGCCGGCGCCGGACATGTTCCTCGAGGCGGCGCGTGCGCTCGGGGTGGACCCGGCGCGCGCGGTGGTGGTGGAGGATGCGATTTCCGGCGTCGAGGCGGGCGCGCGCGGCGGCTTCGGGCTGGTGGTCGGCGTGGCGCGCAAGGGCAATGCCGCGGAGCTCGCATCGCACGGCGCGCAGCATGTGGTCGCCGATCTCTCCGAGCTGCTGGACTAGGGGCGAACATGCCGGCACACGAACGCATCAAGCCTCCGCCGCATGACTACGTCGCGGACGAGTGGAACTGGATCGAGCGGCGCTTCCATCCGGAATTCATGGCGCAGACCGAGACCATCCTGGCGCTCGGCAACGGCTATCTCGGCATGCGCGGCTCGCCGGAGGAGGGCGGGCCGGTGGTGCAGTACGGCACCTTCATCAACGGCTTTCACGAGACCTGGCCGATCGTCTACGGCGAGGAAGCCTACGGTTTCGCGCGTACCGGCCAGACCATGCTCAGCGTCACCGACGCACGGATCATCAAGCTGTTCGTCGACGACGAGCCGTTCTGGCTGGCGAGCGCAAACATGCTGCGCTTCGACCGCCGACTGAACATGCGCGCCGGCACGCTCGATCGCGAGATCCTGTGGGAGACCCCGGGCGGCAAGCAGGTGCTGATCCGCTCGCGGCGCCTGATCTCCTTCGAGCACCGCCATGCCGCGGCGATCCTCTACGAGGTGACCCTGCTCAACGCGCGCGCGCCGGTGGTGCTGTCCTCCGAGGTGCTCGCCGAGCGTCGCAGCGAGCCGCGCGCCGGCAACGATCCGCGGCGCGGCAAGAATTTCTCCGGGCGGGTGCTGCAGCCGCGTACCACGCAGGGCAAGGACATGCGGGTGGTGCTGTGCCACGGCACCGATCGGACGAAGATGGTGCTGGCCTGCGGCATCGACCATCGCCTCGAGACCGAGTGCCGCAGCAGCTGGAAGTCGAACCTGCAGGCCGACTTCGGCCAGGTGGCCTTTACCGTCGACGCCGAGCCGGGCAAGCCGATCCGGCTGGCCAAGTTCATCGCCTACCACAGCTCGGCAACCGCCTCGCCCGAACAGGTCTGCGGGCGTGTGGCGTGGACGCTCGATCGCATCGTCGACAACGGCTTCGACGCGCTGGCCGAGAGCCAGCAGCGCACCATGGACGAATTCTGGCGGCGCAGCGACGTCCAGGTGCAGAACGTGCGCACCGGGCGCGTGCGACGTACCACGGTCGAGGTGCAGCAGGCGATCCGCTTCAACCTGTTCCACATCCTGCAGGCCGCGGCGCGCGCGGACAACACCGGCGTTCCGGCCAAGGGGCTGACCGGCAGCGCCTACGAAGGGCAGTATTTCTGGGACACCGAGATCTACGTGCTGCCGTTCCTCATCTACACCGCGCCACGCGCCGCCCGCAACCTGCTGCTGTTTCGCTACCGCATGCTCGACAAGGCGCGCGAGCGGGCGCGCGAGCTGAGCCATCGCGGCGCATTGTTTCCCTGGCGCACGATCAGCGGCGAGGAGGCCTCGGCGTACTACGCGGCCGGCACCGCGCAGTACCACATCAACGCGGACATCATGTACGCGCTGCGCAAATACGTGAACGCGACCGGCGACCAGGCGTTTCTCGAGCAGCACGGCGCCGAGATGCTGATCGAGACTGCGCGCTTCTGGTTCGACATCGGGTTTTTCTCCGAGCGCCGCGGCGGCCGGTTCTGCATCAACGGCGTGACCGGACCCGACGAGTACACCACGGTGGTCAACAACAACACCTACACCAACCTCATGGCGCGCGAGAACCTGCGCTACGCGGCCGAGACCGTCGAGCGCCTGCGTGCAACGCGCGCCGAGGTTTTCGACGCGCTGCTGCACAAGACCGGCCTCGAGGCCTCGGAGGTCGAGGATTGGCGGCGTGCCGCGCAGCTCATGTTCGTGCCCTATGACGAGGCGACCGGCATCTACCCGCAGGACGACGCCTTCCTGGACCGCGAGCGCTGGGACTTCGAGCACACCCCCGCGGACAAGTACCCGCTGCTGCTCAACTACCACCCGCTGAACATTTATCGCCATCAGGTGATCAAGCAGACCGACGTCATCCTGGCGATGTTCCTGCTCGGCCACGAGTTCACGCTGGAGGAGAAGCGGCGCAATTTCCTGTTCTACGATCCGCTCACCACCGGCGATTCGTCGCTCTCGTCCTGCGTCGAAGCGATCGTGGCGACCGAGATCGGCGAGTACGACAAGGCGATCGAGCACGCCATGGCGGCGCTGCTCATGGACCTGGCCGATGTCAGCGGCAACGTGCACGACGGCTGTCACATCGCCTCGATGGGCGGCACCTGGATGATGTGGGTATACGGTTTCGCCGGCATGCGCGACTACGACGGCACGCTCTCGTTTCGCCCGCACCGCGCGCCCGAGCCGCAGGCGACGATCAAATTCCCTCTCACCTACCGCGGACAGATGCTCGAGGTCGAGATCGGCATCGAATCGACGACCTACACGCTGCGCGAGGGCGACGGCATGACGATCCGCCACCAGGACGAGCCGATCGAGCTGACGCGCGCGCAGCCGCGCGTCCTGCGCCCCAACCTCGGGCGCTAGCTCCGGCGCTCTCGGTGCTCGGGGCGCGCGGCCCTCAGGCCATGATGTTCACGCCGCCGTCGACGTAGACGGTGTCGCCCGTCATGCGCCGCGCGTAATCGGTGGCCAGGTAGGCGCAGGCGAAGCCGACATCCATGATGTCGACCAGCTCGCCGACCGGCGCGCGCTGTACCGCTTCGTTGAGCAGCAGGTCGAAATCCTTGAGACCCGACGCGGCGCGCGTCTTGAGCGGTCCCGGGGAGATCGGGTGCACGCGGATGCCTTTCGGCCCGAGCTCGTAGGCGAGGTAGCGGCAGGCGGCCTCGAGCGCCGCCTTCACCGGGCCCATGACGTTGTAGTTCGGCACCACCTTCTGCGCGCCGTGATAGCTCATCGCGAAAAGCGAACCGCCGTTCTGCATCAGCGGGGCGGCGAGCCGCGCCATGCGGACGAACGAATGGCAGGAGATGTCCATCGCCTTGGCGAAGCCCTCGGCGCTGCAGTTCAGCAGCCCGCCCTGCAGATCGTCCTTCGGTGCCCAGGCGATCGAGTGCACCAGAATGTCGAGCGTTCCCCAGTCTTTTGCGAGGCGCTCGAACAGCGTCTCGAGCTGGCCTGGCTCGGACACGTCGAGCGGCAGGAAGAGCGGCGACTCGAGCGCGACCGCCAGTGGCTCGACGAACTTTTTCGCCTTTTCGTTCAGGTAGGTGATCGCGACCTCCGCGCCGAGCTCGCGGAACGCGCGGGCGCAGCCGGTGGCAATCGAATGCTCGTTGGCGATGCCGACGACCAGGGCTTTCTTGTCCTTGAGCGCGGGGCGGGGGACTGCGGCGGTCATGGTTTGCCTCGATTCAGGATGCCGCGAGCACGCGCCGGGTCTGGCGCGCGATCATCAGCTCCTCGTTGGTCGGGATCGCCCAGGCCGAGACGCGGCTGCGCGCCGCGCTGATGCGCGGGCCACCCTTCGCGTTCGCCCGTGCGCTCGGCTTGATGCCGAGCCAGTCGGCGTCGGCCAGCACGCGGGCGCGGATCGCCGCCGAGTTCTCGCCGATGCCGGCCGTGAACACGATCGCGTCGAGGCCGCCGAGCGCGGCGGCGAGCGAGCCGAGCTCGCGCCGGATGCGGTAGAGATACAGATCGACCGCGAGCCGCGCGCGTGGTTCGTCGCTCGCCAGCAGCGTGCGCATATCGCTCGAGATGCCCGACACGCCGAGCAGCCCGGACTGCTGGTAGATCAGCTTTTCGATGGCGCGCGCATCCATGCCACGCTCGTCCATCAGGTAGAGCAGCACGCCCGGATCGATCGCGCCGCAGCGCGTGCCCATCGGCAGGCCGTCGACCGCGGTGAACCCCATGGTGCTTGCCACGCTCTTGCCGCCGTCGAGCGCGCACATGCTGGCGCCGTTACCCAGATGCAGCACGACCGTGCGCCCGGCGGCTGCGGCGGGATCGTGTTGCGACAGGACCGAAGCGATGTACTCGTAGGACAGGCCATGAAAGCCGTAGCGCCGCACCCCGGCGTCGTGCAGCTCGGCCGGAATCGCAAAGCGCTGCGCGAGCTCCGGGTTGCTGCGGTGAAACGAGGTGTCGAAACAGGCGACCTGCGCCACCTCGGGCGCGCCCTCGAGCAGCATGCGGATCGGCGCCAGGTTGTGCGGCTGGTGCAGCGGCGCGAGCGGGATGAACTTCTCCAGCGCCGCGAGCACCTCCGCGCTGAGCCGCACCGGACGGGTGAATTCCAGCCCGCCGTGCACCACGCGATGGCCGATGCCAGAGAGGCGGAAGTCCGCCAGCTCGCCGCGCAGGAATTCGCGCAGATGTAACAGTGCGCCCTCGTGCCCGAGGCGCTCGCCTTCGCCCCAGCGCTTTTCGGAGAGCGTGGCGCCGCGCGCGTCGCGCGCCAGGAAGCGCGGCGCGGTGTAGAGACCTTCGATCTGTCCGCCGCACTGCAGCCCGAGCGTGCCGTCCGCATCCGCGAACAGCGAGAACTTGATGCTCGACGAGCCCGCGTTGAGGACCAGGATCGCGTCGCGCATGCGCGTTTCTACTCGGGCTTCAGCGCGAGCGCCTTGCGCCGCGCGTGCGCGACCAGGGCCATCACCGCGGTCGATGCAAGGCGCGTGCGCACGCTGTCGGCGCGGCTGGTGAGCACGATCGGCACGCGCGTGCCGAGCACGATCCCGGCGCTGTCGGCGCCGGCGAGATACTGCAGCTGCTTGGCGACCATGTTGCCCGATTCGAGATCCGGCACCAGCAGGATGTCGGCGCGTCCCGCGACCGGCGAGACGATCTTCTTGGTCTTGGCGGCTTCCTCGCTGATGGCGTTGTCGAATGCGAGCGGCCCGTCGAGCAGACCGCCGCTGATCTGCCCGCGGTCGGCCATCTTGCACAGCGCGGCGGCGTCGAGCGTCGCCGGCATGCGCGGGTTGACTGTCTCGACCGCCGCGAGGATGGCCACTTTCGGCTGCTCGATGCCGAGTGTGCGCGCGAGGTCGATCGCGTTCTGCACGATATCGACCTTGTCCTCGAGCGTCGGGGCGATGTTGATCGCGGCGTCGGTGACCATCAACGGGCGCGGGTAGGCCGGTACGTCGAGCAGGAAGACGTGGCTGATGCGCCGTGCGGTGCGCAACCCTGCGCTCGAGCGCACCACGGCGCCAAGCAGCTCGTCGGTATGCAGGCTGCCTTTCATCAGCGCCTCGACCTTGCCGTCGCGCGCCATCTCGGCCGCCAGCGCCGCCGCCGCGTGGCTGTGCTCGGCATCGACCCGCTCGTAGGGCGAGAGATCGATCTGCTCGGCCTCGGCGACCGCACGGATCTTGGCCTGGGGCC
>LJTQ01000099.1:0-10107 GCA_001303445.1 Betaproteobacteria bacterium SG8_39
CCGATCTCGCAGCAATGAAGCCGACGGCGCTGCTGGTCAACACCAGCCGCGCGCCGCTCATCGCGCCCGGCGCCCTGCTCGACGCGCTGAAGGCGGGACGCCCCGGCCTCGCCGCGGTCGACGTGTACGAGGATGAGCCGCTGCGCGACCCGGGTCATGCGCTGTTTGCGCTCGACAACGTCGTCTGTACGCCGCATATTGGCTACGTGACGCGCGATGAATACGAGCTGCAGTTCAGCGATATTTTCGAGCAGATCCTCGCCTACGCCGCGGGGACGCCGATCAACGTCGTCAATCCGGATGCGCTCACGGCCGGGCGACAACGGCAATGAAGATCCGTGTCGAATGCTATGCCGGGTTCCGCGGCGAACAGGAGCCGCGCGCCTTCACCCTCGGCGAGCGCCGTTTCGAAGTGATCGAGATCCTCGATCGCTGGCTCGATCCGCAGCACCGCTACTTCAAGGTCTCGGTCGAGGACCAGCGCAAGTTCCTGCTACGGCAGGACACCGACTCGGGGGACTGGGTGCTCGCCGGTCTGGTCGGCGAAAAAACCGCGCCACCGCCGGGCAGCCGCACGCTGCACTGATTCCGGCGCCCGGCGCTCAACCCTTGATGCACACCAGCGGCTCGAGGCGCGCGACCTTGCGCGCGAGCCCGGCCGCATCCGCGGCATCGACCACTGCGCTGACGTCCTTGTAGGCCTCGGGCGCCTCTTCGGCGATGCCGCGCATCGACGGGCTCTTGATCAGGATGCCTCGCGCGGCAAGGTCGTCCACCACCTTGCGCCCCTGCCAGGTCCGCAGCGCCTGATGACGGCTCATCGCGCGTCCCGCGCCGTGGCAGGCCGAGCTGAACGCCCGCGCTTCGGATTCGCGCGTTCCGGCGAGCACATAGGAGCCGGTGCCCATCGAACCACCGATCAGCACCGGCTGGCCGGCGTCGCGCAGCGCCTCGGGCAGGTCCGGATGGCCCGGACCGAAAGCCCGCGTCGCGCCCTTGCGGTGCACGTAGAGCTCGCGCGTGCCGCCGTCGACGCGATGCGTTTCAACCTTGCAGGTGTTGTGCGAAACGTCATACAGCAGCGGCAGCTGCGCCTGCGGCACGACATCGCGGAACACCTTGCGCACCAAATCGGTGAGGATCTGCCGGTTGGCGAGCGCGCAATTGATCGCCGCGCGCATCGCGCCGAGGTAGTCCTGGCCGACCGCCGAGCGAATCGGCGCGCAGGCCAGCTCGCGGTCAGCAAGCGCGATGCCGTGCTGCGCGGCCGCGATCGCCATGCGCTTGAGAAATTCGGTACCGATCTGGTGCCCCAAGCCACGCGAACCGCAATGGATCATGATCACGATGTCGCCCTGCGCGAGGCCGAAGCGGGACGCGATGTCGCCGTCGAACACCGCGGTGACCTCCTGCACTTCGAGGTAATGGTTGCCGCTGCCCAGCGTGCCCATCTCGTCGCGCTGGCGCTTTTTCGCCTGCTTCGACACCCGATCGGGCTGCGCGCCGCTCATCTGCCCGTGCTCCTCGACGCGCTCGAGGTCTTCCGCCAGGCCCCAGCCGCGCGCCACCGCCCACTGCGCGCCGCCCGCGAGCATGGCGTCCATTTCGCGATCGTTGAGGTGAATCGACCCGGTGCTGCCGACGCCGGCCGGGATCCGGGTATACAGCGCCTGGGCGAGTTCCTTTTGCACCGCCAGGACATCGGCGCGACGCAGTCCGGTATGCAGGCAGCGCACGCCGCAGGAAATGTCGAAGCCGACGCCGCCCGCCGAGACCACGCCGCCCGCATCGGGGTCGAACGCTGCGACCCCGCCGATCGGAAAGCCGTAGCCCCAGTGTGCATCCGGCATGGCATAGGACGCCGTGACGATGCCGGGAAGTGCGGCGACGTTGACCGCCTGCTCATACACCTTGTGATCCATGTCGCGCACCAGCGGCTCGCTGGCATAGATGATCGCGGGCACGCGCATCGCGCCCTTCGGCGTGATCTCCCAGCGGGTTGGCGAGCGCTGCCGGAGCAGATTGAGATCCATTTCAGACGTCCACCACGGTTTGCGCGACCCAGCGTTCGCCCTCGCGCGCCACGCGCAGCGTGGTGTAGGTCGCGCCCTTCACCTCGACGGCGGGATGGTGGCGCGCCGCATCGACGGGTTCGCCCCAGGCTTCGCCGGACAGCCGGCGACCGTCAAGCCGCACCGCAAAGCGTCCGAAAAGCATCCTGCGCGTTGCCATTTCGTACACCAGCGCGTTCAGCCATTCGGCGAACAGCAGCTCATCGTCCGGCGCTTCGCATTCGATCGCCACGGACTCGCGTGCCACCACCTCTGCGGGATCGGTGATGACCGCAGTAAGGGCCAGCGCGGCCTGCACGAAGGCGTCGGCCTTGCAGCTCGCATAACCGCGAACGCCGATATCGGCGCCATGCGCGTAGTGCTCCCAGGATGCAGCGCCCGCGGTGACATGAGGTTCCTGCACCGGCATGCTCAAAGCATTGTCGGCCGCGCCAAGCGGGGCCGCTTGACGAGGGTCAAAGCGCGGCCAGCGCCCCGCCTTTGCGACGCAGGCCTAGTCCGCGTAGCCCGGCAGCTCGCGGTCGAGGATGCGCATCATGGCGTCGAAGAACAGGCGTTCACGATCGGCGCGCGAGTGGCGGTCCTGCGGCGCCGGCGCCTGGACCTGGGCGATGATCTCGTCCGCGAGCCGCGCCAGCGGGCGGCCGCTGCCCAGCGCCAGAATCTGCGCGCGACAGACGCGCTCGAGCAGGTACAGGCGCCGGTAGGCCTGCGCCACGGTCGCGCCCACCACCAGCACGCCATGGTTCTTCATGAACACGGTGTGACACTCGCCGATCAGGCCGGCGAGTCGCTCGCCCTCCGCGGGCGCCTCCGCCGTGCCCGCGTAATGGTCGTCGTAGGCGATGCGGCCGTGGAAAAAGGCGGCGGTCTGGCTTGCCGGCACCAGCCGGTTGTCGTCGAGCATGTTGAGTGCCAGCGCCCAGGTCTGGTGCGTATGCAGCACGACGCGCGCGCCGGTGATGCGATGAATCGGGCCGTGAATGCATTGCGCGGAGAGCTCGACCTCGCCCTCACCCTCGAGCGTGCGGCCCGATTCGTCGAAAATGATCAGCTCACTGGCACGCGCTTCGGACCAGTGCAGGCCGAAGGGCAGGACCAGAAAACGGTCGTCCGCGCCGGGCACGGTGACCGTGAAATGATTGTCGATGCCCTCCTCGAGATCGTGCAGCACCGCCAGGCGATGCGCCGCGGCGAGGTGGATTCTGGCTTCGCGCACCGGGTCGGCGTTGTTGGCGTTGCCCGCCTTGCGCGCGCGCTTCAGGGAATGGACTGACATTGCGATATCTCGGCGATCCGGCGCCCGCGGGCACTGCCCTGGAGTCGAAGGTCGGGATACTATCCGGCCTCCGATCCAGGCGCGAGACTTTTACCGCGGCAATCCAGAGATGCGCATGCTCGAACCGATGGATGCATCCGTCCTCCCGCCCGGAATCCGTGCACGCTTCGTCACGGGCGTGAACGGTCTCGACATGCACGTGCTTGAGGCCGGCTTCGAGACGCCGGGTCGGCCCTGCGTGCTGCTGCTGCACGGTTTTCCCGAGCTGGCCTACAGCTGGCGCGCGCTCATGCCACTGCTCGCCGCTGCCGGGTTTCACGTGGTTGCGCCGGACCAGCGCGGTTACGGTCGTACGATCGGCTGGGACGCGGATTACGACGGCGAGGTGCGCACGTTCCACCTCCTCAACATCGTGCGCGACGCACTCGGCCTGGTGACGGCGCTCGGCTACCGCGAGGTCGCAGCGGTGATCGGCCACGACTTTGGTTCACCGGTCGCCGCCTGGTGTGCGCTGATCCGCCCGGACGTGTTTCGCGCCGTGGCGATGATGAGCGCCCCCTTTGGCGGCCCCCCGCCCCTGCGCACGCCGCCGCCCGATGCGACCGAGCCGCCGGCACGCGACGTACATGCCGAACTCGCGGCGCTGCCGCGTCCGCGCAAGCATTACCAGTGGTACTACTCGACGCGCGCGGCCAACGCCGACATGCAGCATGCGCCGCAGGGGCTGCACGATTTCCTGCGGGCCTATTTCCACTACAAGAGCGCGGACTGGAAGGGCAACCAGCCGTTTCCGCTCACGGGCTGGAGCGCCGAGGAACTGGCGAAAATGCCCACCTACTACGTCATGGACCTGGACCAGGACATGGCACAGACGGTTGCAGCGGAAATGCCCTCGGCGGCCGAGATCGCGGCCTGTGCTTGGCTGCCCGAGGAGGCGCTGCGCGTGTACAGCAGCGAGTTCGAGCGCACCGGATTCCAGGGCGGGCTGCAGTGGTACCGCTGCACGACCGACAGCCGCTACACGGCCGAGTTCAAGCTGTTTTCGGGCCGTACCATCGACGTGCCGGCCTGCTTCATCGCGGGCCGAAGCGACTGGGGGATCTACCAGAAGCCGCACGACCTCGAGCGCATGCAGCAGCGCGTCTGTACCCGGTTCCGGGGCTGCCACCTGCTTGAGGGCGCCGGACACTGGGTGCAGCAGGAGCAGCCGGAAAAGGTTGCAGCCCTGCTACGCGAGTTCCTGCGCGACCTGCCCGCGCCTTAATCCGCTTATTTATTGTTTCATTTGGCGCGCCAGCCGCCGTCGACCACCAGCGCGTGGCCGTTCACGTAGGCGGCCTCGTCGGACAGCAGCCAGCAGACCGCCTCGGCGATGTCGTCCACCGTGCCGCGCCCGCCCGCCGGCACCGTGGCGCGGATCTGTTCGTCGTTTACCGCGATGCCGCGGCCGCTCATGTCGGGCACGCCCGGCCCGAGAATCGACTGCGAGTGCGTGCGCAACCCGGTGGGAATGACCCCCGGGCAGATACAGTTCAGCCGCAGCCCGCGCGCGGCGTAGGTCACCGCCATCTGGCGGGTCAGGCCGATCACGCCGTGCTTGGCCGCGACGTACGCGGCGCCGCCGCCGGTGCCGCCCAGCCCGGCAACCGAGGCCATGTTGACGATCCGTCCGCGCCCCGCCGGCAGCATCTCCGCCAGCCCGCGCTTGCAGGCCAGGAACACGCCGGTCAGGTCGATGTCGATCACGCGCCGCCACGCGGCCTCGTCGAACTCGTCGACGTTGAAGTAGCCATCGAGAATGCCGGCGTTGTTGAACATCATCTCGAGCGCACCGAGATCGCGGATGGCCGCGCTCACCGCAGCGTCGAGTGCCTTTGCGCTGGCCACGTCCGCGCCGTAACCGGCGCCGCGCCCACCCGCATCGCTGATCATGCGCGCCGTCTCCTTGGCGGCGGTCTCATCGATGTCGATTGCCGCGACCGCTGCACCGCGCGCTGCCAGCAGGCTGGCCGTCGCGCGGCCGATGCCCGAGCCGGCTCCGCTGACCACCGCCATCCGCCCGTCGAATTTCATGCTGACCTCCGCCTTTGGCTGCTAGCTGATGTGCCGCCGCCGCGCATTTCGGCCAGCCGCGGCGATCCGGTGCTCTGCGCTATAGTGCGCCATTTCGCGCCGCACCGGAGCACGGTGCGCACGTCATTTCACAGCACCGCTTTCGATGGGAACCCGCACCATGCCCAGACTCTCGACTGCCTGCGCAGCATCGCTCGCCGCGCTCGGCATTTTTCTGTCTCCTCTGACGCAGGCCGCGAACGTCGCGTTGCGCGGCGCCTCGACCTGCGCCATCTGGAGCAAGGAACGCGCGCAGGAACGCGCGCAGTACGAAAAAGCCTGGCTTTCGGGCTATTTCTCCGGGCTCGCGATGGGCACCGACGTGAACTTCTGGGGCACCAAGGGGCGCGACGAGATCGAGGGCGATGCCGTGTGGACGTGGATGGACAGCTACTGCGCGGCCAATCCCAAGAGCAGCCTGGTGACCGCAGCCGAGAAGCTCTTTCTCGAGCGCCTTCGGGTCGTCGGCCAGTAAGTCGGCGCCGCTGTCACACCACTGTCATGCGCTGCGTGCTTGCGCTGCGTACGACCAGG
Organism: Betaproteobacteria bacterium SG8_39; assembly: GCA_001303445.1. Classification (GTDB taxonomy): domain Bacteria; phylum Pseudomonadota; class Gammaproteobacteria; order Burkholderiales; family SG8-39; genus SG8-39. The sequence continues at coordinate 5,998 of LJTQ01000099.1, forward strand.
GGTGATACTCACGAAGTTTCAAATGCTTGGCACTGAAATGCAAAAGCCCGCGAAGAAACTGAAAGCCGTGCCGAGTCCTGCGGAATGGACGCCGACGGAATCCGCTGAGCTCTACGGCATCCGCAACTGGGGCGCGGGCTACTTCGACATTGCCGATAACGGCGAAGTCACGGTGTGCGTGCCATCGAGCGGCAGCCGGGTGTCGGTCAGCGTGATGGACCTCATCGCCGGGCTGCAGCAGCGCGGCCTGCAGATGCCGGTGCTGCTGCGCATCGAGAACCTGCTCGATGCGCAGATCACGCTGCTCAACGAAAGCTTCCGGCGCGCGATCGACGCGCTCGGCTACAAGGCCGAGTATCGCGGCGTGTTTCCGATCAAGGTCAACCAGCAGTGCCAGGTCATCGAGGAAATCGCGCATTTCGGCGCGCGCTACGGCCACGGCCTGGAAGCGGGCAGCAAGGCCGAGCTGCTGATTGCGCTCGCGAGTCTCGAGCCCGGCTCCGGCTACATCGTCTGCAACGGATACAAGGACGAGGAATTCATCGACCTCGGCCTGCAGGCGTTGCAGCTCGGCTACAAGTGCTTCTTCGTGCTCGAAACCCCTGCGGAGCTGCCGATTATTCTGCAGTGCAGCCGCCGGCTCGGCATCCGCCCGATGCTCGGGGCACGCGTCAAGCTCGCTGCGCGGGTCGAAGGCCACTGGAACGAGTCGAGCGGCGATCGCAGCATTTTCGGACTGACGACCGCGCAGATCGTCGAACTGATCGACGCTCTGCGCGAGAACGAGATGCTCGACTGCATGCAGCTGCTGCACTACCACCTGGGTTCGCAGATTCCGAACATTCGAGACATCCGTGGCGCCGTTCTCGAGGCTTGCCGCTATTACGTCGATCTCAAGCGCGAAGGCGCCGCCATGGGCTACCTCGACCTCGGCGGCGGGCTCGCGGTCGACTACGATGGTTCGCAGACCAATTACCAGTACAGCAAGAACTATTCGCTCGACGAGTACTGTACCGACATCATCGAGACGATCATGAGCACGCTCGGCGCAGCGGGTATCGAGCACCCGGTGATCGTCACCGAGTCCGGGCGCGCGACGGTCGCCTATTCGTCGGTGCTGCTGTTTAACATTCTCGACGTCACGCGCTTCGAGCCGGGCGAGCTGCCGCCCGATGTGCCCGAGGACGAGCACGAGCTGGTCAAGAACCTGCGCGAGGTGCTCAACACGATTGCGCCGAAGACCTTCAAGGAGTGCTACAACGACGCGCAGTACTACCGCGAGGAGATCCGCGACCTGTTCCGGCGGGGCCAGATCCGGCTGCGCTCCCTCTCCCTCGCCGAAAACATCTACCTGCACATCCTGCGCGGCATCCAGACCGTGATTCAAAACGCGCGCCGCGTTCCGGCCGGGTTCGACGATCTCGAGGAAGCGCTGGCCGACATCTACTACGGCAACTTCTCGGTGTTCCAGTCGCTGCCCGACGTGTGGGCGATCGAGCAGGTGTTTCCGGTCATCCCGGTGCATCGTCACGACGAGCGCCCGGGGCGTCGCGCGATTCTCGCCGACATCACCTGCGACTCCGACGGCAAGATCGACAACTTCATTGAATCCAGCGGCATCCGCAAGACGCTCCCGGTGCATGCCTGCATCGACGGCGAGCCGTACTACTTCGGCGTGTTTCTCGTCGGTGCCTACCAGGAAACGCTTGGCGACCTGCACAACCTGATGGGTGACACCAACGTCGCCAGCGTGCGCATCAACGACGACGGCACCTTCGACGTGATTCGCGAGATCGGCGGCGACAGCATCGCCGACGTGCTGTCCTACGTCGAGTATCAGCCCCAGCAGCTCATGGAGCAGTTCCGCCGCACGGCGGAGCAGGCAGTGCGCGACGGCCGCATCACGCTCGCCCAGCGCCAGACCGTGATGGAGTCGTTCTCGGCCAGCCTGCGCGGCTACACCTACTACGAACATTGAGCGAGGGAAGGCGGCAACGATGGCGAAGGTGCTGATCGTCGGCGCCGGCGGCGTGGGCCAGGTCGTGGCCCATAAGTGCGCGCAGGTGCCCGAGGTGTTCGAGAAAATCGTGCTCGCCAGCCGCACCGAGGAGAAGTGCCGCCGCATCGCGGCGCAGATCAAGCGGCCGATCGCGACGGCGCAGATCGACGCCGACGACGTCGAGCAGATGACTGCGCTGCTGCAGCGTGAGAAACCCGAGCTCGTGATCAACGTCGCGCTCCCCTACCAGGACCTGTCGATCATGGATGCCTGCCTCGCGGCCGGGGTGCATTACGTCGACACCGCGAACTACGAGCCGCCCGACGAGGCGAAGTTCGAGTACAAGTGGCAGTGGGCCTACCAGGACCGCTTCCGTGACAAGGGCCTGATGGCGCTGCTTGGCAGCGGCTTCGACCCCGGCGTGACGAACGTGTTCACCGCCTGGCTGCACAAGCACGCCTTCGACACCATCGACACGCTGGACATCATCGACTGCAACGCGGGTGAGCACGGCCAGGCTTTCGCCACCAATTTCAACCCGGAAATCAACATCCGCGAGGTCACCGCGCGCGGGCGCTACTGGCAGAACGGCGGCTGGCAGAGCACCGATCCGCTCTCGGTCCATCGCATGTTCGACTTTCCCGAAGGCATCGGGCCGAAGAAGATCTACCTGCTCTACCACGAAGAGCTCGAGTCGCTCGTCAGGCACTTCCCGAAGCTGCAACGCGCACGCTTCTGGATGACCTTCTCGGACAACTACCTCACGCACCTGCGCGTGCTGGAGAACGTCGGCATGACGCGCATCGACCCGGTGCCCTACGAGGGTCGCGAGATCGTGCCCATCAAGTTCCTCAAGGCGCTGCTGCCGGATCCGGCGAGCCTCGGCCCGCTCACCAAGGGGCGGACCTGCATCGGCTGTCTGGTGCAGGGCAGCCAGAACGGCAAGCCGAAAGTTGCCTTCCTCTACAACATTTGCGACCACGAAGCCTGCTATCGCGAAGTGCAGTCGCAGGCCATCTCCTACACCACCGGCGTGCCGGCGATGATCGGCGCAAAGATGATGCTCACCGGGAAGTGGCGCGGCCCCGGCGTGTTCAACATGGAGCAGCTCGACCCGGATCCCTTCATGGAGGACCTGAACCGCTACGGCCTGCCCTGGACGCTGACGACGCTCGATGCGCCCATGGACTGAGGCGCGTACGCGCCTCGAGCGCTTCCGTCGGCTCGACCTGAAGCGCCTGCCCTCGCCCTGCTTCGTCGTCGACGAAGTCGCGATCGAGGAGAACTGCCGCCTGCTGGCCGACGTGCAGCGCGCAAGCGGCGCCAAGATTCTCTCCGCGCTGAAGGCCTTTTCGATGTGGAGCCTGGCGCCGCTGGTCGCGCGCTACCTGTCCGGCACCTGCGCGAGCGGCCTGCACGAGGCGCGCCTTGGGCGCGAGGCCTACGGCGGCGAAGTGCATACCTTCTGCGCGGCGTTCACCGAGCGCGAGTTGCGCGACGTGCTGCGGCTCTCCGATCACGTGGTGTTCAACTCGCATGCGCAATGGGCGCGATTCGGCGCGCTGGCGCGCGAAGCGCAGGCCGCGCGTCCCGGCTTGCGTTTCGGGCTGCGCGTCAACCCCGAGCAGAGCGAGGGCGCGGTGCCGCTCTACGACCCCTGCGCGCCCTGCTCGCGGCTCGGCATCCCGCGCGCCGAGTTCCGTGCCGATCAGCTCGAGGGCATCAGCGGCCTGCACTTTCACACGCTGTGCGAGCAGGACTTCCCGCCGCTCGAGCGTACCGTCGCTGCGTTCGAGCGGAAGTTCGGCGAGTTCATCCCGCGCATGGAATGGATCAATTTCGGCGGCGGCCATCACATCACGCGCTTCGACTACCAGATCGAGGCGCTCGTCGGGCTGCTGCAGGACTTCCGTGCACGTCACGGCGTCGCGCTCTACCTGGAGCCCGGCGAAGCGGTGGCCTACCATGCCGGCGTGCTGGTGGCCGAGGTGCTCGACCTGCCGGTGAACGGCATGCCGCTTGCGATCCTCGATACCTCGGCGACCTGCCACATGCCCGACGTGATCGAAATGCCCTACCGGCCGAACATCCTCGACGCCGGTGAGCCCGGC
>LJTQ01000099.1:10117-18051 GCA_001303445.1 Betaproteobacteria bacterium SG8_39
AGCCCGGCAGCCGGCCGCACAGCTACCGCCTCGGCGGCCAGACCTGCCTCGCCGGCGACGTCATCGGCGACTACGCCTTTGCCGAGCCGCTGCGTATCGGGCAGCGCCTGGTGTTCGAAGACATGGCGTACTACACGATGGTGAAAACCACCACCTTCAACGGCATCAACCTGCCCTCGATCGCCATCTGGAACTCGCGGAGCGACACGCTGCGCGTGGTGCGCCGCTTCGGCTACGAGGACTTCAAGGGACGCTTGTCGTGAGCGCGCCAGACACCGCAGCCACCCGCTTCCTGGAAAGCGAAGTTCCCGCGCTGGCGCCCGAAGACGCGCGCTTTCACGTTCTGCCGGTGCCGTACGAGAAGACCGTGTCGTACGGCGGTGGCACCTCCAAGGGGCCTGCCGCCATCATCGCCGCATCGAGCCAGCTCGAGCGCTGGGATGGCGCGAGCGACCCCGGTGCGGACGGCATCTACACCTGGCCGGCGATCGACTGCAGCCGCCCCGCAGCACAGGTGATCGACGCCATCGCCGCTGCGGTGGCGCAGATCCTCGCGCTGGGCAAGACCCCCGTCGTGCTGGGGGGCGAGCACACCGTGACCGGTGGCGTGATCCGCGGCTACCTGGATGCGGGCGTGCGCGATTTCGGCGTCGTGCAGATCGACGCCCATGCCGACCTGCGCGACGCCTACGAAGGCGACCCGCTGAGCCACGCGAGCGTCATGCGCCGCGTGGTCGAGGCCGGCGTGCCGCTGGTGCAGCTCGGCAACCGCGCCTACTGCGAGGAAGAGCGTGACGCGCGCAAGCAGTACAAGGTGCACGCGATCGACGCCGACCAGCTCGTGCCACAGGCCGTTCACAGCATCCCCCTGCCCGCGAACTTTCCACCGCAGGTCTTCTTTACGCTGGACGTCGATGGCCTCGACCCGTCGGTGCTACCGGCCACCGGCACGCCGGTGCCCGGGGGCCTCGGCTGGTACCAGACCCTGGGCCTGTTCGAGTCGGTCGCGCGGCAGCGCAGGATCATCGGCTTCGACATCCTCGAATTCGCCCCGATCGCGGGCTTCCATGCCTACGACTTCGCCGCGGCACTGCTGGCCTACAAGCTGATGGGCATCGTGCAGCGCACCGCCGGACCCCGCCCGCCACAATGACAAGGGGTTGATCCAGCACAAGTTCCTGAGGCATTGTTGAGGGTAGAAAATCTTTTAGCCCAGCCCACCCGCAACAGGATCGAGCCATGAACAAGCCCGCAGTCGCGACCCTGGTTGCAGCAGCGCTTGCCGTGCCGGCGACCGCGCTCGCGCAATCAAGCCTCACCATTACAGGCTTCTTCAAGCTGAGCTATGAGTACCTCAAGCTCGGCGATTCGGCGAAATCGCCGTCGAGCGAGGACCGGGTGGTCGACGATCTGTCGCGCATCTACTTTCGCGTCGTCGAGGATCTCGGCGACGGCATCCAAGCCGTCGGCCAGGTCGAATGGCGCATCAACATGGATGCCGGCTCGGATGCGACCAACGGCGCCAACTGGGTGGGCCTGAAAAGCAAGCGCTTCGGCACACTGAAGCTCGGCCGCGAGGACCTGCACTATAACCAGACACCGTCGACCATCAACAGCAAGGGATCGCTGCGCGCCTGGAATGCATCGGTCGTCAGCGCGGCGGGGGGTGGCGGCACGATCATCGCCTACGGCACGCGCACACCGAACCTGGTCTATTACGAATCGCCGAAATGGGGCGGCTTCGATTTCGTCGCGGCCTACTCGGCCAACCCGGGCGCCGCCTCGGAGGCGGACATCGGCAGCAGCACGCGCAGGGGTCGTGGCTTCAATGTCCTGCCGCGCTATATGACCCAGGACTGGGGCGTGGCCTACAGCTACTGGGATGCCAAGCATGACAACAGTCCGGTCCACCAGCAGGCCGACCGGATCTGGGGCTTCTACAAGCTGCAAGGCTTCCGCATCGGTGCGCTGTACGACTGGTCGAAGATCAAGGACGACGTGACCGGTGCGACGACCAGCAAGCGCGAGGCCTGGTCGATCCCGCTTTCCTACCAGCGCGGCAGGCACAACTTCTGGCTCGAGTACAGCCAGGCGCGCGACGACAAGCAGACCCCAGTCAATGACGGCGCAAAGATGTGGGCGGTGGCCTACGCCTACGATTTTTCCCGGCGCACCTCGCTCGGCCTGACCTACGCCGAGATCCGCAACGACCCGGGCGCGGTGTACAACCTGTGGAATTCCGCCGCGGCACAGGGCGGTAGCCCTTCGGGTGCGGTCGCTGCGGGCGAGGACCCCAGGATCATCGGCGTCACCATGCGGCACGCCTTCTAGGCAACCGCCTCCTGTCTCGCGAAGGGTGTTCCGCGGCGCGCTGCGGCGCGTCGCCAGGCGCGCGTGGCATCATCACGTCCTCGAGAGTCTATAAGTGATGTCCATGCAGCGCGATCTCGTTCGTACCATCCTCGAAATTCTCGTCATCGCGGCGCTCGTCATCGCGTCGCTGTGGATCCTGAGCCCGTTTCTCGCCTCGATCGTATGGGCGACGATGATCGTCGTCGCTACGTGGCCGCTTTTTCTCGGCCTGGAAGCGCGCCTCTGGGGCCGGCGCGGACTGGCGGTGACGCTGATGACGCTGGCCATCCTGCTGGTGCTCTTCGTGCCGCTGTCGCTCGCCATCGGTGCTCTGTTGGAGAACGCCGATGCGGCCGTCGCGTTCGGTAAGCGCATCGCCAAAGAGGGTCTACCCCCGCCGCCGCAGAGCGTCGAGGCACTGCCGCTGGTCGGCGAATATCTCGCCAAAGCCTGGCGCGCGGTGCTCGACCTCGGCCTGGCCGACCTGTGGCGGCGCGTTGCACCGTATCTGGGCGAGGTGGCGAAGTGGCTTGCGGCGCGTGCCGGCGGGGTCGGCCTCGTCGCAGTCCATTTCCTGCTCACCGCCGTCATTGCGGCCATCCTCTATGCCCACGGAGAGGCCGCAGCGCAGATGGCACAGCGCTTCGCGTCGCGTATCGCCGGTAAGGCCGGCGAAGGCTCGATCGTCCTCGCCGGGCAGGCGATCCGCGCCGTTGCGATCGGCATCGTCGTCACTGCCCTGGTTCAATCGATCGTCGGCGGCATCGGCCTGTTGGTCGCCGGCATACCTCACGTTGCCGTCCTCGCGGCGATCATGTTCATGTTCTGCATCGCGCAGCTCGGTCCCGGCCTGGTGCTGTTCCCGGCCGTGGCCTGGATGTTCTGGCAGGGCCAGCACGGCTGGGCGACCTTCCTGCTGGTGTGGTCGGTCGGGGTCGTGCTGATGGACAACTTCCTGCGCCCGATTCTCATCAAGCGCGGCGCCGACCTGCCGCTGCTGCTCATCTTCGCCGGCGTGATCGGCGGACTGCTGTCGATGGGCCTGCTGGGCCTGTTCGTCGGGCCGGTGGTGCTGGCCGTGACCTACCGCCTGACCGAAGCCTGGGTCAATGAGGCGCTGCCGAAGGCGGCACCGTCCGCCTCTCCTGCTCAGCGCGCGAACACGTCAAACGACGAACCGATGTAGAGATAGCCGGCGAGGTGACCGCCCTCAGAGTAGCCCGCCCCCACGTACAGCGGGCCGAGCTTGCTGTCGACGATGAAATAGGCCGAACCGGACCAGATCACGCCAGCGCCCGACGTCCGATCAAGACGCTCGTAGACGTTGCCGGCTTCGACCCCGCCGCCCAGATAGACGCCGGTGCCCAGCGTACCGGTGAGGTCGAAAATGCGCCGCCGGAACGATGTGCCGCCGAGCACGTAGTTGCGGCCACGCAGCGCGCCGATCTGGTAGCCGGAGAAGTTGTTCAGCCCACCCAGCGCGAACTGGTCGTAGACCGGCGTATTGCTGCCGAAGTCCGAGCCGCCGCGCAGGCCGAACTCGACGACGTTGCGGCCGTAGGAAACGACCGAACGCCACTTCAGCTGTCCCTTGCGGTAGTCATCGTCCGCGCCGAGTCCTTTTCTCGAGTCGTAGTAGGAAGCCAGGCCGTAGCTGCCCCGCGTCGGAAATACTGCGTGATCGAGCTGGTCGTATTCGAAGCGGGTTCGCCACTGTCCGATCGAGATGTGGCGGCCGCTCACGCCGAGCGGGTTGCCGATGTCGACGTCGACGTCGCCCCGGCCGCGCTCGAGCCCCAGGCGCCATTCGCCCCAGCTGCCGAACGCCATGCCGACATCCGCCGCAATCCCGTAGCGCACCACGTCCAGGCGGGCGACGCGCTGTTCGTCGACAAACAGGTCTTCGAAGGAATTCGTGTAGTACAGCCGCGGCGCGACGAAGAAGCGCTGCGCCTCGTCCAGCGGCTGATAGAACTCGGAGGCCAGCAGCGCCGGCTGGCCGACCTGCAGCGTGTTGCGCCACTCACCGCCGAGCCGGTTGACCCAGCTGCGCCGCTGATCGACCCGGATGCCCCAGCGCGTATCGCCCTGGAAGTCGGTCTGCATGTTGAGGTCGAACAGCAGCTGGTTGGTGCCGATGCTCTTCTCCCGCACGGTGTAGATCAGGACGTTCTTGCCGTCCTCCTCAGTCGCGCGAAAATCCACGTTGTCGAAATCGCCTCGTCCGACGAGCCGCGTCGTATCGGCCGATGCTTGCTCCGGATCGAAGGCATCACCCGGTTTGAGGGTGATGAAGTTTCGCAGCACGTCCGGATTGACCTGCTCGGTGCCTTCGATGCGAACCTCGTCGAGGCGCTCCGCGCCCGCCACGGACAGGTCGCCCAGCCCGGCACGCCAGGCCGCGTAGGCCGGCGCCGACAGGCTGTAGCGCGCAAGCTTCCCCACGACCTTGCGCGCCGCGGCCTCGCCGATCGGAATCGCCTCAGGGATCTTGTCGAAGCTGGTCGAGCCGATGCCGTCCAGTACGACCTTCACGGCCACGTCACCCGTGCCGAGCGTCTCGAGCTGTGCGCGTTCGTTCAGCTCCGTGCCGAGGGACGCTGCCCGTCCGAGTACCGAAAGGGCATCTTTAAGATCGCCCCGCCTGGGCGGCGGATTGCCGACGCTCACGGCAATCACCACGTCGCCGCAGCTCTCGCGTGCCACATCCACCGGCAGATTGCGCACGAACATGCCGTCCACGAGCAGCCGGTTGTCCATCTCGACCGGCGCGAAGGCACCGGGCACCGCCATGCTGGCGCGCATCGCCTGGGTGAGGTCGCCACGTTCGATCACCACCATCTCGCCCGACTCGATGTCGGTCGCCACCGCCCTGAACGGGATCGGCAGGTCGGCAAACCGATTGGTCTGTCGCGCCCCGGCGACGATGCGCTTGAACAGGTTCTCGATCTGCTGCGACGGGATCAGCCCCTTCGCCACCAGTACTTCATCGTCGCGGATGCCGATCTCCAGACCGAGCGTGAAAATGGAATCCAGCTGCTTGCGGCGCACCGGGATATCCTCTCGCGGCGCACTCTTGAAGGTGTCCTTCCAGCTGACCGAGGTCATGATGCGATCGAGTGCCGCCGCGTCCAGGCCGGTGGCGTAGGCCGCACCGACCACCGCGCCCATCGACGTGCCGGCGATGCAGTCGACCGGCACACGCAGCTCCTCGAGCACCTTGATGACGCCGATGTGAGCAGCGCCCATCGCCCCGCCGCCGCCGAGCGCCAGCGCGATGCGGGGACGCTGTGATTTCTGCGCTGCGGCCGTCCGCGCTTCGCGCGCGTCGGCCGGGATGACAGCTCCGGCGAAAAACAGGGCCATCGCGGCCGCGACCAGGGAGCTGCGCGTTGCGGGGAGGAACGACATGAGCGTTCTCGCAGAAGAAGAGTGCAAAACGGTCGAAGTATACGGTTGCGCCTTGGTATGCTTGCGCGCTCGCCAACCGGGATGTCCACCGCATGAGCGCAAAGCGCGCGCACCCGCCCTCGCAGGTCGAGTCCCGCGCTGCCTGGCTGCGCCTGTTCACCTCGCTCGCGCTGATGACCATCGGCGGCAGCGGCATGTACGCGGTGGTCGTCGTCCTGCCGCTGGTGCAGGCCGAGTTTTCGGTCGCGCGCTCGGTGGCCTCGCTGCCGTACACCCTGACGATGGTCGGCTTCGGCCTGGGCGGCATCCTCATGGGGCGCCTCGCCGACCGTTACGGCGTCATCGTGCCGGTGCTGGTGGGCGCGGTGAGCCTCGGCGTGGGCTTCATCGCGGCAGGCGCAGCGCCGGGTATCCTGGTATTTGCACTGGTCCAGGGGCTGATCATCGGTTTTCTCGGCAGCTCGGCAACCTTCGCGCCGCTCGTCGCCGACACCTCCCTGTGGTTCACGCGCCGGCGGGGCATTGCGGTGGCGATCTGCATCAGCGGCAACTACCTCGCCGGCGCCCTCTGGCCGCCGGTGCTGCAATACTTCTTCGACCACGTGGGCTGGCGCGCCACGTTCACCGGGGTCGGCCTGTTCTGCCTCGTGGCGATGCTGCCGCTCGCGCTCGTGCTGCGCCGCCCGGCGCCCGTACTCGACAGCTCGGCGGCTGCCGCGGGCCTGCGACAGGGCTCGTCGATGCCGCTTGGCATGGCGCCCGGCATGCTGCAGTTATGGCTCTGCGTCGCGGGTGTTGCCTGCTGCGTGGCGATGTCGATGCCACAGGTGCACATCGTTGCCTATTGCGGCGACCTCGGCTTTGCCGCCGCACGCGGCGCCGAGATGCTCTCGCTCATGCTCGGCTTCGGCATTGTCAGCCGCCTCGCTTCGGGCTGGATCTCGGATCGTATCGGCGGGCTCGCACTGCTCCTGTTCCTGCCGTTCGACGGGCTCGCGACGCTCTACCTGATCTCCGCGCTGTTCGGCCTGTTCCAGGGCGGCATCGTGCCGTCTTACGCGATCATCGTGCGCGAGTACTTCACGCCGCTCGAAGCCGGCCGCCGCGTCGGCACCGTGCTGATGGCCACGCTGTTCGGCATGGCGCTCGGCGGCTGGCTGTCCGGTGCGATCTTCGACCTCACCGGCAGCTACCACGCCGCCTTCGTCAACGGCATCGCCTGGAACCTGGTCAACATTGCCATCGTCGTCGCGCTGCTGCGCCGTGCCGGCGGTCTGCGCATCACTTCTTCCAGCGCACCAGCAGCAGCAGCGGCAGCACGACGAGCGACGTGAGGATGAAGAAGTAGAACGCGTCGATATAGCCGATCATCGCCGACTGGCGCGCGATCTCCTTGCCGAGGGCCGCCAGTCCGGGCGTGGAGTCGATGCGCCAGTTGCCCATCACCCAGGGCAGGCGCAGCGCTTCGTTGTAGGGCGTCACCAGCGCGCTCATTTCCGCATAGTTCGCGCGCGACATGCGCAGCGCCAGCGTGATGCTGAGCGAGATGTGCACGCTCGAGCCGATGTTGCGCACCATGTGGAAGATCGCCGACCCCTCGCCGACGAACTCGGGCTTGAGCGTGGAGAAGGTCACGACCGTGATCGCCACCCACATCAGGCCGACGCCGAAGCCCTGTAGCGCCATCGGCCAGAACACGTCCGCGGTACTCACGTTGATGTCGAGTTGCGCGAGCTGCCAGCCGGCCACGGCCTGCAGCACGAAGCCGAGGCCGATGATGAAGCGCGGATCGAAGCGGCTTGCCCAGATCATGAGCGCGAAGGCAATGAAGGTACCTGCCCCGCGCGCGCCGAGCACGAAACCGATCACCGAATCGGGATAGCCGGCCACCCCCTGAAGCAGCGGCGGCAGCAGCGTCATCGGCGTGAAATTGAGCATGCCGAACACGGTCACCAGCACGATGCCGATGACGAAGTTCCGGTCGCGCAGCAGCAGCGGGCTGAGAAACGGCCGCTCCGCCGTGAGCGAATGCGCGATGAAGATGTAAAGCGCGAGCCCGGCGAGCGCGGCATAGGCGACGATCTCGGCGGCATTGAACCAGTCCGCCCGCTCACCCCGATCGAGCATCAGCTGCAGGCAGGCCACCGAGATCGACAGCGCGAGGAACCCCG
>LJTQ01000100.1 GCA_001303445.1 Betaproteobacteria bacterium SG8_39
CGCCGCGTGCCAGTCGCGCCTTGTACTCCTCGGGGGTGAGCAGTGCGCGGTAGCGCGCGATCCCCTCCTCCCGGTCGACCGGAAAGGCCACCGGGTAGGGCGGCGGCATTTTGTCGGCCGGGTAGACCGCAAGCGTCTGGTCCGCGTATTTCAGGTCGAGCGCCTTCTGCAGTCCGCGCGTGTTCGTCTGCGCCGCGCGCACGTAGCGCCCGCTCTTGCGATCCAGCTCGATGTCCCACCACCATTTCTTCAGCGGATTGATCGCGCCGCGCTCGAGCCAGTCGTCGAGCTGCGCCAGTCGGCGCGCCTGGCGCGGCAGGTTCATTGCCGCCCAGCGGAACAGGGCATCCGAGAACAGCCCCTCGAGATTCCAGGGACAGGTCTTCATGCAGCGGCCGCACATTCCGCCGCCCTTGTTCGTAATTCGATATCGCGCGCACTTCTCGGCGTCTGACTTCCAGATCTCGTAGCCGTTGTACATCAGCTTCGGTCCGGCAGTGATCGCGCCCGACGGGCACTCGCGCGCGCACTTGTTGCACTGTTCGCAAAAGCGCTGCAGGCCGAAGTCGATCGGTCGGTCCGCCGTCATCGGCATGTCGGTGGTGACCGCTCCGGATTTGAGGCGTGGACCGAGGTAGGGATTGAGAATCACCTCACCGATGCGGCTGACCTCGCCCAGCCCGGAGAGCAGCAACAGCCCGGGCTGCAGCACATCACCGTCGAGCACCGAGTGCACCCGCGCCGAGTAGCCCATTCGGCGGATCTGCTCGGCGACGATACCGCCGACCATCGAGAAACGCAGGTAGGCGCGCATGCTCTGCGCGACCGAGATCCAGTCGTCGCCACTGGCCGCCTCCATCGTCTCGCGGCCCTGGTCGAACAGCATGTTGACCGAATTCCGGTGGTAGGCCGGCAGCGGATTGCCGCCGGCATCGTGCGAGTAGTACGCCCATTCGGGCACCGCGCACAGGCCGACCGCATCGCAGGACAGGTAGTAGGCGGCCGCCTTGAGGTTGTCGGCGTTGCGCCGCGGATCGTCGGCGCCTGGCGCAACGGGTCCGCGCGCCTCGCCGAACTGCAGCAGCAGCAGCGCGCCCAGCGCGCGCCGCGCGCAGGCGCCGATCGGGCTCTTCATCACGTAATGGGCGTTCTTGCCGTCCTCCTGCACGCTCTTTCCCATGTCGCCGAACAGCACCCGCGCAAAAAAGTCTGCCCGCTTCGGAAAACGCGGCACGCGCGCATGGTCGATGAAGGTCGTCGGCACCTCGACGCGCTTCAGCTTCTCGAACGGCAGCGGCCCCGTGCGGAACTCGCGGCTCGCGTACGGATCTCGGTTGAGCGCGCCCTTCGCGCTGCCGAGCCCGAGCCACCAGCGCGGGCCATGCGAACGCAGCCGATGCCGCAGCGTCAGCGTCGAGGGCTCGGCGAGCGGTGCATCAGGCGCGAGCGCGAGCGTGGTCGTCACCGCGGCGAGGCCAAAGCGTGCGCCAACGTAGGGATTCGACAGCACCGCCACGCCGCCCCTGTCGTCCAGCGCGGCAAGACCCGCGGCCACCGCCAGCCGACCGAGGTCGACGTCCGAGCTCGTTGCGCTGTGCGCGCGCGCCTCGTGGCCGAGCATGCGCAGGTAGCTCGCCAGCAGCACCGCGGTCTGCGCCGCGAGCACGGCGGCGCGCTGCGCCTGGGTTCCCGCGAGCCACTCGGTGCCCGGCTCGCCCGGGCGCGGATCGCGCGCGTACTCGACGAGCAGCACCAGCGCATGCGTATGCGCGTCGATCGGCTCGAGCTTCTTGCGCGCCGAGTCCTTGACGTCGGCGAGGATCATGTCCATGCCGGCGGCAAAGCTCTTCGGTTCGCTGCGCTCCAACTCCGCGGCGATCGCGTCGACCATCGGGTTGCGAATCGGGATCGCGAGCCGAGCGGCCTGCGGCAGCGCGCACACGCCGACCATCGTCGCGTCGAAGTAGGTCGCAGCGCCTTTCAGGTGGTTCGCACGCTCCAGCGGGTCATCTGGAATCTCGCCCTGCGGGCCGACGCCGCCGTCGCGCACCACGTCGAACATGCCGATGAAGCGCTTCATCGCGTGCGCGAGCGAGGCCGGGTTCGGATCGTCGAACGACAGTGCGCGCATCGGCGGCACGCGTTCGAGCGTGGGCGCGTCGGCGCGGCGCGTCAGCCGCTCGAGCGGGTATGGCCCGAGGTGAAACGGCCGGCTCTTGCTCGAGAACAGCCGCATCACGCGCGCCAGAGAACGTCGCGCCAGCGCAGCGTGATCAGGGTGGTCAGCGCGAGCCCGACGAGCGCATACAACAGCGCCTGTGGCGTGAAGCCGATCCGCTCCACAAGGGCACCGCCGGCGAGCAGGCCGAGCGGCAGACCGTAGACCGCCAGCATCCGCAGCCCCATGACGCGGCCGCGGAACTCGATCGAAGTCATCATCAGCAGCGCGACGGACATCGAGATCATCGACAGGCTTTGCACCAGACCGATCGCGGCGAGCACCGCGAGCCCGACCACCTTACTCTCGGTGACGGCGAACAGCAGCAGCAAAAGGTACCACGCGTAGATACCCCCGATCACGATGCGCGTCGCCTGCGCGGTCCGGCCCGACCACGCCAGCGCCAGCGATCCCAGCAGGGCACCGACCGCATACGCGGCCATGAGGTGCGCGAGGCCGTTCGCGTCGGTGCCGTAGATGTCCTTTGCGACGTAAGGCAGCATGCCGTGCGAGAAGGGAAACGCGGTGAGATTGACCAGGAAGGCAAAGCACATCAGACCGGCAATCGCCGGGGTCTGCAGCACATAGCGCAGGCCGAGCTGCAATTCTGCCCAGGCGCCGCCGGCGCGCCGCGCGCTGCCCGGCGCCACGCCCTGGGTGAGGCCCACGCTCATGACGTAGAACACCGTCACCACCACGTAGGCCGCGCCGAAGCCGATCGTCGAGAACAGGCCCGCGCCGGCCAGCGTGCCGACGATGCGCGCCGAATCCATCGTCATGCGCGACAGCCCCATCGCATTGGGCAACTGCGCCTGCGGCACGGTATCGGCGATCAACGCATTGCGCAGCACCAGATCGGAGGGACGCAGCAGGCCGGCCACCAGTGCGATGGCGAAGACATGCCAGGGCACCAGCAGGCCGCTCACCTCGAGCGCGGTCAGCACCCAGGCGCAGCTCGCGTAGGCAATGCGCAGCGCGATCAGCAGCCGACGCCGGCTGATGCGGTCGGCCAGCATGCCGATGTAGGGGCTCAGCAGCGTGCCGCCGAACTGCAGCGCCCCGAACACGGTGAGCAGGAACACGGAGTCGGTGGCCACCAGCACGTACCAACCGAGAATCAGCGTTTCCATCTCGAACGCCCAGGAGGTCAGCAGATCCGCCGACCACTGGAAGCGGAAGCTTCTGATCCGAAAGGCCGCGAGCACGCGGCCCTTGCTCGGCGCGTTCAACGACGCTGGCGTGTTCGAGCGCTCAACGCAGGCGCCCGCGGCCTATGCACGAGCGCAGGCGTTCACGTTCACGCTCAGGCAGGCAGCTTGGTCGATTGCCAGCCGACGAACTTCCAGCCCTTGGGCGTCCGGGTCCAGACGGCGAGGAAGCGGGTATCGAGGTGCTTCTTCTCGCCCTTGACCGTGACGTCGATGATCGCGCGGCCGGTCACCAGCGCCGCGTCGCCGTAGACCCGGACCTTTTCGTCAGAGCGCTGTACGCTGTGGTAGCGCGTGTGACCGCTTCTCAGCACCTCCAGATAACTCGCCCGCGTGTCGACGACGGCCGACGAATGGGTGTAGATCAGGTCGTCGTGAAACATGCCCTCCAGCGCAGCGACGTCGTTCGCCGCCATCGCGGCACAGCGCTTTTCTTCCAGCGCCAGAATGTCCTGCTTGATGCTCATCCCCAGATCTCCTTAGCGAGTTCTACGATGCGTTCCAGTTTCTTCCACTGATCGTCCTGCGACAGCGCGTTGCCGTGGTGGGTGCTCGAAAAGCCGCACTGCGGCGACAGGCAGAGATCGTCGAGCGGCACGATTTTCGCCGCCTCGTCGATGCGCCGTTTCAGCGTTTCCTTCGATTCGAGCTCGCCGACCTTGGTCGTCACCAGTCCGAGCACGACTTTCTTGCCGCGCGGCAGCCCGCGCAGCGGCTCGAACGAGCCGGCGCGCGCCGAATCGAACTCCATGAAATAGCCGTCGAGCTGCGTGGCGAACATCGCCTCGGCGACGGGGTCGTAGCCGCCCTCGGCGACCCAGGCGCTCTTGAAGTTGCCGCGACAGGTGTGCATGGTGATCGTCATGCCCGCCGGGCGGTCCTTGAGCGCCGCGTTGATCACCTCGGCGTAGCGCCGCGGCAGCGCCGCCGGGTCATCGCCGTTCTTGCGGCAGTTGGCCTGGATCTTCGGATCGCAGAGGTAGGCGAATGACACGTCATCGAGCTGCAGGTAGGTACAGCCCGCCCGCGCCAGATGCGCGATGGCATCCCGGTAGGCCGCGGCGACGTCGGCCCAGAACACGTCGATGTCGGGGTAGATCTCGCGCGAGATCGACGCGCGCCCACCGCGCAGGTGCAGCATCGACGGCGAGGGAATCGTCATCTTCGCCGTCCGCGTCGTCACCGACTTGAGAAAGGCAAAGTCGTCGACCATGATCGGCTCGGCGCATCGGATCTTGCCGCTCACCGTCGGGATCGGCGGCTGCTCCTCGGTGCCGCCGAACTTCGGCCCCGGGTTCTCCCGCAGCGTCACGCCTTCGAGCCGCGACAGGAAGTCGAGGTGCCACCAGTCCCGGCGAAACTCGCCGTCGGTGACGCCTTGCAGCCCGATCGCCTCCTGCCGAGCGACCGCCTCGCGGATCGCAGCGTCTTCCGCGGCGCGCAGGGCTTCGGCGCTGCCCTCGCCGCGGCGCCAGCGCGCCCGCGTCTCGGCGAGCGCCGCCGGACGCAGCAGGCTGCCGACCTGGTCGGCGCGGAACGGCGGCTTCATGTTCGACGTCTGGCTCAGGCCGCCCGCGCGCTCTGCCGGGCGGGCTTGAGAACGAAGTCGTACCGCGTCGCGTACGCGCCGTCCGCGGTCTTCTCGAAATCGACGATCAGCGAGTCCTTGACGCCGAACACGGCGTCCGAATCGAGGTACTCGTCACCGCGTACGAACAAGTGGGTGACGAGCTTCTCGTGGCCGGGCGCCTCGATCATGAAGTGCAGATGCCCCGGTCGCATCGGATGGCGGCCCGTCGCGACCAGCATGCGCCCGACCGGTCCGTCGTGCGGTACCGGATAACTCGCCGGGCGCACGCACTTGAAGTGATACTTGCCGTCGGCGCCGGTGCGGAAGCGCGCACGCAGATTGGGACCGTCGGGCGTCTGAACGTCGTAGAAGCCGTCACCCGCCGCCTGCCAGACGTCGATGACCGCGCCCGCGATCGGCTTGCCGTCCGCGCCCTTCACGCAACCGGAGGCCACGCAGGGCTCGCCGACCGTACCCGGTTTCACGATGCTCGCGCCCATCGGCAGCTCGGGCGCGCCCTCGACGAAGAACGGCCCGAGCACCGTCGACTCGGTTTCCTGGCCTTCCTTGCCGTAGTTGATGAAGTCCACCAGCATCGACACGCCGAGCGTGTCGGACATGAGAATGAACTCCTGGCGCTTGTCGTCGCACCAGTGCCCGGTCTCGGTGAGGAACTTGATGCCTTCGAACCACTCGTCCTGAGTCGGGCGCACCTCGCGCACGAAGGCGTGCAGATGCTTGACCATGCTGGTCATCACCTGCTTGAGGCGCGGATTGGGCGTGGCCTCGATTCGCCGCAGGACTTCGGCGGTAAGCGTCGCCTCGGTGAAGTTTCTGATCGTCATGAAACTACCCTCCTGCGCGGAATGCTACCATCCGCGCGCGCTGCAAACGGCGCCGACGAGCATGGCGAAACGACCGACGACCGTTGCCTTCGTTTCCTCGGAAGTCGAACCCGAGCGCTGGCTGCCGCCGCTCGAGCGCGCGCTCCCGCAGATGCGATTCCAGGCCTGGCCCGACGTGGCCGACCCGACGTCGATCGACGTCGCGCTGGTCGCTGCGCCGCCTGCCGGCGTGCTCGGCCGCTTTCCGAATCTGCGTTTCATCCAGTCACTGTGGATGGGCGTCGACGGCCTGCTCGCCGATCCGACGCTGCCACGCGCCGTGCCGCTCGCCCGCCTGATCGACCCCGGCATGGTGGCCGCGATGAGCGAGACCGTGCTTGCCCGCGTGCTCGACTGGCACCGGCATCTGTACCGCTATCGCGTGCAGCAGGCCTCGTGGGAATGGAAGCCCCTCAAGCAGTTCATGGCGGCCGATCGCACGGTGGGAATCCTCGGCCTCGGTGCACTCGGCGCGGACGCCGCGGCGAAGCTCGTTACGCTCGGCTTTCGCGTCTGTGGCTGGAGCCGGCGCGAGAAAACGATTCCGGGCATCGAGGCGTTCTTCGGTCACGACGGCCTCGAGGCGATGCTCAAGCGCAGCGAAGCCCTGGTCTGCCTGCTGCCGCTCACCGTCCAGACGCGCGGCCTCCTCGATGCGCGCCGGCTGGCGCTGCTACCGCAGGGAGGCTGCCTGATCAACCTCGCGCGCGGCGCGCATGTCGTCGAGCGCGATCTGCTCGCCGTGCTCGACGCCGGTCATCTGGCGCATGCCTACCTCGACGTCTTTCAGAGCGAGCCGCTGCCAGGCGATCACGCGTTCTGGACGCATCCGCAGGTCAGTCTCACCCCGCACATCGCGGCGCTCACCGAGCCGCGTACCGCGCTCGCCAAGGTGGTGGCCAACCTGGAGCGCTTCGCACGCGGTGAGCGGCCCGAGGCATTGGTCGATACGACCGCCGGATACTGATCAGCGCGCCGGCTCGGTATCCTTGAAGCTCGCCCGCTCGCGCATCGCAGCCTGCGCGCGCGCGACATTCGGCACTGCCGTCATCAGCTCCTTGCCCTCCGGCATGGCCGCGACGTAGGCGAGGATCGGCGCAAGAAACAGATCGGCCAGGCTGACGCTCGCCCCGGCGAGCAGGTTCTTCTCGCCGTAGGCCGCGTCGAAGCGTGCGAGTTGACGCGAAATCTCCGGCAGCGCGGGATCGATCACGCTGCGATCGGGCTTGCCGTCGGCGCCCTTGGGAAACAGGTACGGCAGCACATAGCGCCGCACCATCGCGTCGTAGCAGTAGGCGTTTATCGCGCTCACCCACTGCTCGCAGCGTGCGCGGTCGCGGATGTTGCCCGGCAGCAGGCTCGGCCCCGGAAAGGCTTCCTCGACGTAGCGCAGGATCGCGCTCGTCTCGAACAACTGCAGGTCGCCGTCGCGAAACGCCGGAATACGCGCGAAGGGGTGGATCGCGGCGACTTCCGCTGACTTCGGGCCTGCCGTCTCGATGCGATAGCGCACGCCCTTCTCGGCGAGCCCCATGCGCACGGTGCGCGTGTAGGTGCTGCGCGAGTCTCCGAGGAGCGTCACGTTCGCCGCGGTGCCGCGTTCGTCGAACCGCTCGACCAGCTGGTTGAGGCTCGCATTCCAGCCCGCATTGTGTGCGTCGCGCAGCCCCGCGTCCGGGAAGCCCGAATGCGTCATGCGTAACTCGGTCGCGCCATCGCGCTCGGTCAGGGCGACGGTGATCAGCGTCTCGACGTTGGGCAGTTCAGGGTTCTGCCATTGCCAGGTGTAGACGAGGCGTTCAGGGCGCTTCACCTCCCGATACACGCCGGCTGCCGTGTGCCGGTCGCCGTCGCGCGCGAGCATGGTCACGCTGAAGCGTCCACCCGGGCGCGGATCGGCGCTCGCCTCAGGCACGGTCATGCCGCGCGGGCACATCCAAGCCTTCATCAACGCGGGCGTGACGAAGGCATCGAACACCTTCTCGCGTGGCGCGCGAATGCTGCGGGTGAGCGTCAGTTCGAAGGTCGCAGACGTGTTCATGCCTTCCTCCTGTTCTTGCGTTTCGCGGCGGGCAGCGTCTCGAGCAGCTCCGTGAGTCGATCGAGGCTCTCCTCCCAGTAGCGTCGGTAGCGTTCCAGAAACTCGTTCGCCTCGCGCAGCGGCGTCCCGGTGATTCGGCAGCGCCGCCACTGTGCGTCGACCGAGCGTGCGATCAGCCCCGCTTCCTCGAGGACCCGCAGGTGGCGCGAGATCGCCGGCAGCGAGATCTCGAACGGCTGCGCCAGCTCGCCCACCGTGGAATCGCCCTGCGCAAGGCGCGCGAGGATCGCGCGCCGCGTCGGGTCGGCGAGCGCTGCGAAGGTGGTCGAAAGGCGATCCATGGCTGCATTTAACATTATGGTTAAATAAAAGTCAAACCGAAGCGCTACACCCCGTTTTGGCAAAGCGATTAGCGCGCGAGGTAGCCCGAGTCGACCGGCAGCACGATGCCGGTCACGCAGCGCGCGGCGGGACTGGCGAGATATAGCACCGCCGCGGCGATGTCTTCGGGCTCGGGCAGCACGCCGAGCGGCGTGTGGGCCATCACCGCCGCACGACGCTCCGGGTCGGAGAACACCGCCTCGGTGAGTGCGGTGCGTACGAACGTCGGCGCCACCGCGTTCACCCGCACCCCCTGCGCCGCCCACTCCAGCGCCAGCGCGCGCGTCAGGTTGACCACCCCGCCCTTGGACGCCTGGTAGGAGGCGTTCGGGTAGATTCCGCCCGACAGGCCCATGATCGAAGCGATGTTGACGATCGCGCCGCCGCCATGCGCCAGCATGTGGCGCGCGGCAGTGCGCGCGCAGGAGAACACTGCAGTGAGGTTGAGCTCGACCACCTTGCGCCAGTCATCGAGCGCAATCTCGGTCGCCGGAACGCGTACCGCGCTGCCCGCATTGTTGACCAGCACCTGCAGGCCCCCGAGCTCGGCGATCACGCGTGCGAAGGCGCGCTCGACCGCGGCCGCATCGGTCACGTCGCAGCCCATGCCGAGCGCGCGCCCACCGCTCTCGCGAATGGCTGTCGCCCGCGCTTCGGCGCTCGCCGCATCGAGGTCGAGCAGCGCGACCGAGGCGCCTGCCTGTGCGAGCAGCGTCGCGCAGGCCGCACCAATCCCGCGGCCGCCGCCGGTGACCAGCGCGACGCGATTCTTCAGCATGAACGCTTCCATGGCGCAAATATATACTGCGTCCCCATGAACGACCTTCTGATTCGCAACGCATTGCTGATCGACGGGCTCGGCGCGCCGCCGCTGCGCGGCGACCTCCTGGTAGGCGACGGCCGCATCGCCGCGCTGGGCTCCGGCCTCGACGCACGCGACGCGCGCGAGGTCATCGATGCCGACGGCCTCGCACTCATGCCGGGCATCATTGACAGCCACACGCACTACGACGCCCAGCTCACCTGGGATCCTGGCGCCTCGCCTTCTCCGGCGCTCGGCGTCACCACCGCGGTGATCGGCAACTGCGGCTTCACCATCGCGCCCTGCCGCAGGGGCGACCGCGAGCGCATCATGCGCAACCTGACGCAGGTCGAGGGCATGTCGCTCGAGGCGCTGCGCGCGGGCATCCGCTGGGATTTCGAGTCCGTGCCCGAGTATCTCGATCTGCTCGAGCGCAGCGGCACGACGCCGAATGTGGCCTGCTTCGTCGGCCATTCCTCCTTGCGCAGCTACGTCATGGGCGAGGCGGCCGTGGAACGCGCGGCGACCGAGGCCGAAGTGGCCGAGATGCGACGCCTGCTGCTCGAAGGCATGCACGCGGGCGCGGTCGGCTTCGCCACCAGCACCTCCCCTGCGCACAACGGCGAAGGCGGCAAGCCGATGCCCTCGCGCCTCGCCGACGAGGCGGAGCTGCGCAGCCTGGTCGGCAGCCTGAAGGAAATCGGCCGCGGCCTGTTCATGCTCACCAAGGGCGGGCAGACGCGGATGGACTTTCTCGAATCACTCGCGGCGCAGTCGTCGCGTCCGGTGCTGGTCGCTGCGCTATTGCACAACAGCACCAATCCGGATGCGGTGTTCGCCGACCTCGACGCGATCGCCGCGGCCAATGGACGCGGCCGCCGCATGGTCGGTGCCGTCTCCTGCTGCCCGCTCAGCTTCGACTTCACCCTGCACTCGCCCTACCCGATCGAAGGGCTCGAGGCCTGGAAACCGGCGCTCGGCCTGAAGG
>LJTQ01000101.1 GCA_001303445.1 Betaproteobacteria bacterium SG8_39
GCCTGCGGCTGTTCGCGCGCCGCAAAGCGCGGCCTGCCCACGCCGAGCGTGTCCGCCCACCGCGCCAGCTCCGAGTCGCGCCGGTAGGCGTCCTGCGGCATGTCGGCGAGCAGCAGCTCCAGCACCATCTTCTGCGAGGCCCGCGCGCGCGGCGTGTCGGTGTTCACCTCCATGCCCTCGGTCGGCGTGCGGCAGCACGACGGCGCCAGCACGCGCTCGCCCTTCACCTCGACCATGCAGGCGCGGCAGTTGCCGTCCGGGCGCAGGCCGGGCGCGTAGCACAGGTGCGGGATCTCGACGCCGTGGCGCGCGGCGCACTCGATGAGCGTCTCGTCGGGACGGCCGACGACGGTGGCGCCGTTCAGCTTGAACTCGATCGGCAGCGCCGCCTGTTGCTTCGTGCTTACACGGTCCATCGCAGTTTCCCAGCCCGTTCAGTCTCGCGGTTCCGCGACGCGTCGCAAGGCGCGCGCGACCTCAACGGCCGACTTCCTTGCCAAAATACTTCATGACGCTCAGCGCCGGATTCGGCGCCGCCTGGCCGAGGCCGCAGATCGACGCGTCCATCATCGCGCGCGACAGCTCCTCGAGCAAGGGCGCGTCCCAGCGCTTGTCCTTCATCAGCTCGAGGGCTTTCGCCGTGCCGACGCGGCAGGGCGTGCACTGGCCGCAGGACTCGTCCTTGAAGAACCGCATCAGGTTGCGCGCCGCGGCCGCGGCGCTGTCCTGCTGCGAGAGCACCACGATCGCCGCCGAGCCGATGAAGCAGCCGTGCGCCTGCAGGGTGTCGAAATCGAGCGGCAGGTCCGCGAGCGAGGCCGGCAGGATGCCGCCCGAGGCGCCGCCGGGCAGGTAGCCGTACAGCCGGTGGCCGTCGAGCATGCCGCCGCAGTATTCGTCGACCAGCGCGCGCAGCGTGATGCCGGCCGGCGCGAGGTGCATGCCGGGCTGCTTGACGCGGCCGGAAACGGAAAAGGAGCGCAGGCCCTTGCGGCCGTTGCGCCCTTGCGACGCGAACCACTGCGCGCCGCGCTCGACGATCTCGCGCACCCAGTACACGGTTTCCATGTTGTGCTCGAGCGTCGGGTAGCCGAACAGGCCGACCTCGGCGACGTACGGCGGGCGCAGGCGCGGCATGCCGCGCTTGCCCTCGATCGACTCGATCATCGCCGACTCCTCGCCGCAGATGTAGGCGCCCGCGCCGCGGCGCAGCTCGATCGGCGGCAGCGCGCAGGGCGGGTTCTTCCGCAGCTTGGCCAGCTCGCGCTCGAGCAGCGCGCGGCAGCCGGCGTACTCGTCGCGCAGGTAGATCACGATCTCGCCCACGCCCGCGCACCAGGCCGCGACCAGCATGCCCTCGAGGAAGCGGTGCGGATCGCGCTCCAGGTACCAGCGGTCCTTGAAGGTGCCCGGCTCGCCCTCGTCGATGTTCACCGCCATCAGGCGCGGCGCAGGCGCCGCGGCGAGGATGCGCCACTTGCGCCCGGCCGGAAAACCCGCGCCGCCGAGGCCGCGCAGGCCCGCGTCTTCCATGATCTGGGTGATCGCCTCGCGCGTGTGCTTGCCGGCGAGGCAGCCGGCGATCAGGCGGTAGCCGCCCGCCTTGCGGTAGGCGGCGTAGTCGATCGCCTTGGGCGTCGGGCACTGCGTCTTTTTTTCGCGCACCGCCGCCTGCACCGCGTCGACGCTCGCCTGGCCGAGCGGGTTCTGGCCGACGACCGCGACCGGCGCCGCTTCGCAGCGCCCGACGCAGGGCACGGGCAGCACGCGCACCGCGCGCCCGAGAATCTTCGGCAGGCGCGCGAGCAGATCCTGCGCGCCGGCGAGCTCGCAGGCGATCGAGTCGCACACCCGCACGGTGAGCGCCGCGGGCGCCGGCTCGCCTTCCTTCACCACGTCGAAGTGGTGATAGAAGGTCGCCACCTCGTAGACCTCGGTCTGCGACAGGCGCATCGCTTCGGCCAGCGCCGCGAGGTGCGCCGCCGACAGATGCCCGTAGCGGTCCTGGATGCGGTGCAGGTTCTCGATCAGCAGGTCGCGCCGGTGGTGGTCGACGCCGGTCTGCCGTTTCGCCGCGGCGAGCAGGCCGAGCACTTCGCCGCGCGCGCGCGGGTCGACGCTGCGGCCCTTGGGCGTCCCGCGGACGGCCTTGTTTTTCACCCTGCGGCTCTCCCGGTCAATCGAGCCTTCAGTTTATCTGCAACCGGCAGCGCCGCACGCTTGACTGCGGTCAAGCGCCGCGATTTATCCGCTTGCGATTCGCATCGGCCGCAGAACCCGTCACCGCGCAGTGCGCTGCGCGCCCGGCCGCCGGGACCGGCGCCGGCCGCGGGCGGCTACTTTCTTTCGTAGACGATCTTCATCGTTCCGCCGCCGCAGCTGCCCACCACCTTGCGCTCGCCGACCTGTTCGTTCGGCACGATTTCGAGCGTGTAGTCCGTGACGCCGTTGGCCTCGATCTTGGCGGCGATCTCTTTTTTCAGCTCTTCGCAGTCCTTGGCGGCCACCGCCTGGGAAGCAAACAGGGTTGCGACACCGAGTATCGCGACGCGAATCATGCGCTGCATGGGAACCTCTGCGTTCGGTTGGGGGAAAGGCCGGCGATTATCGCGCGCGGGCCGCGCGCCTGCGCGTGCAAATGCAACGTTCGCGCAGCGATCGACCGACGTGCCGGGGCGACTGTTCGCGCCGCCTGTCGCGACGTCGCGACGCAAAAGAAACGGTTACTCGATCACCCGGTCGGCGCGCAGCAGGATCGACGACGGCAGCGTCAGGCCGAGGGCCCTGGCGGTCTTCAGGTTGACGACCAGCTCGAACTCGAGCGGCTGGCCCACGGGCAGCTCCGCTGGCTTGGCGCCCTTGACGATCTTGTCGACATACACGGCGGCGCGCCGCCAGTTGTCCGCGACGCTGGGCCCATAGCTGATGAGTCCGCCGGCGAGCGGAAATCCGCGGAACGCATAGATGGCGGGCAGTTTGTGCCGGGCGGCGAGCTCCGCGATGTGCCGCAGTTTCGCGCTGAACGCAGGGTCGGGAAGGATGATCAGGGCGCCGATCTGCTCGGCGGCCATCGCCGAGAACGCCTGAGCGATCGGGTCGGGTCCTCGCCCGTCCCTCGCGACCACGCTGACCGACGCGGCGCGGCCGGCCTCCTGAATCGCGCCCCACATCTTCGCGTGCGCGACATTGTTCGGGTCCCAGAGAACACCCAGCCGTGCGCTTGCGGGCGCCACCTCCTTGAGCAGCTCGACCCACTTCGGGCTGATGCCTTCGGCCTGGTTCGACAGCCCGGTGATGTTGCCTCCGGGCCTGGCGAGGCTCGTGATGAAGCCGGCGCCCACCGGATCGCCGATCATCGCCATCACGATGGGGATGGTCTGCGTCGCCTGCCTCAGCGCGGCGAGCGCCACGTTGCCCTGGACCACGATCACCTCGGGCGCGAGCCCGACCAGCTCGGCCGCGAGCGCCGCGTAGCGCTCGGCCCGCCCCTCGGCGTTGCGCACTTCGAGGGCGAGGTTCTCGCCCTGGACGTAGCCCAGCTCGCGCATGCGCTGGCGGAAGGGCTCGAAGCCGGTGTGGAATCCGGAGCCGCCGCCCGCGAGCACGCCGACCCGCACGCGCTTTTGCGCCGGCTGCGCCTCAGCGGCGAACGGCAGCGCGCTGACCGCGAGTGCCAGAACGACAACGCGCGCGATGCCCGGGATGCTCATCCCCTGTGCCTCTGCGGGCAGCGCCCGCTCGTGGGTCCGCTTCTAGCGCAGCACGCGCTTGAGCGTCCTGCCCATCTCCGCCGGGTTGCGCGTCACGGTGATGCCGCATTCCTCCATCACCGCGAGCTTTTCCTGCGCCGTGCCCTTGCCGCCCGAGATGATCGCGCCGGCATGGCCCATGCGCTTGCCCGGCGGCGCGGTGATGCCGGCGATGAAGCCGACCACCGGCTTTCGCATGTGCGCCTTGACCCAGCGCGCCGCGTCCTCCTCGTCCGAGCCGCCGATCTCGCCGATCATCACCACCGCGTCGGTGTCCGGGTCGTCGTTGAACAGCTGCATGACGTCGACGTGCTTGAGACCGTTCACCGGGTCGCCGCCGATGCCGACCGCGCTCGACTGGCCGATGCCGAGGTCGGTGAGCTGGCCGACCGCCTCGTAGGTGAGCGTGCCCGAGCGCGACACCACGCCGACGCGCCCCGCCTTGTGGATGTGGCCGGGCATGATGCCGATCTTCAGCGCGCCCGGCGTGATCACGCCGGGGCAGTTCGGCCCGACCAGGCGCGTGCGCCGCTTTTCGGCGCGCATCCGCGCGCGCACGCGGATCATGTCGCGCACCGGGATGCCCTCGGTGATGCAGATCACCAGGTCGAGATCCGCGTCGACCGCCTCCCAGATCGCTTCCGCGGCGCCCGCCGGCGGCACGTAGATCACCGACACGCTGGCGCCGGTCTGCGCCTTCGCGTCGCGCACGCTGGCGTAGATCGGGATGCCCTCGAAGTCCTCGCCCGCGCGCTTGGGGTTCACGCCGGCGACGAAGCAGTTGCGGCCGTTGGCGTACTCGCGGCTGGTGCGGGTGTGGAACTGGCCGGTCTTGCCGGTGATGCCCTGCGTCATCACGCGCGTGTTGCGGTCGATGAGGATGCTCATTTCTTCTTCCCTTTGGCGCGCCGCGCCGCCTGCTGCGCCTTTTTCGCCTTCTTCACCGTCTTCGCGCTGCCTGCCCTGCCCGATTTCTTCGCCGCGCGCTTTTTCTTCGCGGCGGGCGTGTTCTTGGCCACGGTCCGTTTTTTCGGCTTTGCTGCTTTGGCGCGCTTTTTCGCTGGCGCCTCCCTTTTCGCCGGCGCCTTTTTCTTCGCCGCGGCCTTCTTCTTAGGCGCTGATGCCTTGCCTGCCTTCTTCGCCGCGCCCTTCAGCGCGGCGACCACCTTCTGTGCCGCCTCGGCCATGTTGTCGGCCGAGATGATCGGCAGCCCGGAGTCCTTGAGGATCTTCTTGCCGAGGTCCTCGTTGGTGCCCTTCATGCGCACCACCAGCGGCACCGCGAGGTGCACCTCGCGCGCCGCCGCCACCACGCCCTCGGCGATGGTGTCGCACTTCATGATGCCGCCGAAGATGTTGACCAGGATCGCCCGCACCTTGGGGTTCGACAGCATGATCTTGAACGCCGCGGTCACCTTCTCGGTGGTCGCGCCGCCGCCGACGTCGAGGAAGTTCGCCGGCTCGCCGCCGAACAGCTTGATGGTGTCCATGGTCGCCATCGCCAGGCCCGCGCCGTTCACCATGCAGCCGATCTCGCCGTCGAGCGAGATGTACGACAGGTCGTGCTTCGAGGCTTCGATCTCGAGCGGGTCCTCCTCGTCGAGGTCGCGCATGGCGACGATCTCGGGATGCCGGTAAAGCGCGTTGTCGTCGAAGTTGAGCTTGGCGTCGAGCGCCACCACGCGGCCGTCGCCGGTCAGGATCAGCGGGTTGATCTCGGCGAGCGAGGCGTCGGTCTCGTCGAAGCAGCGGTACAGCGCCTGCAGCAGCCTGCGCGCCTGCGGCAGCGCCGAGTCGGGCAGGCCGATCTTGCGCGCCTCGGCGTCGGCCAGCTCGTCGCTCAGCCCGCGCGCCGGGTCGATGAACACGGTGTGGATCTTCTCCGGGTGGCTCGCCGCCACCTCCTCGATGTCCATGCCGCCTTCCGAGGAGGCCATCAGCGCGACGCGCTGCGTGCCGCGGTCGACCACCATGCCGACGTACAGCTCGGTGGCGATGTCGGCGCCCTCCTCGACCAGCAGCCGTCGCACGATCTGGCCCTCGGGCCCGGTCTGGTGCGTGACCAGCCGCATGCCGAGGATCTCCTTGGCGCGCCGGCGCACCTCGTCGAGCGACTTGGCAACCTTGACGCCGCCGCCCTTGCCGCGCCCGCCGGCGTGGATCTGCGCCTTCACCACCCAGACCGCGCCGCCCAAGTTCTTCGCCGCCTCGACCGCTTCGTCGACCGAGAAGCAGGGAATGCCGCGCGGGGTGGCGACACCGTATTTGCGGAACAGCTCCTTGCCCTGGTATTCGTGGATCTTCACGTCTCGAGTTCTCCCTGACGCAGGCGGCGCGGCCCCGGATTCTACACGCTGCCCTGCTATCATTTTTCGCATGCCGCAGCGCTACGTTCTCGCCCTCGACCAGGGCACCACCAGCTCGCGCGCCATCCTGTTCGACGCCGAAGGCACGCCGGTGTCGAGCGCGCAGCAGGAATTCCGCCAGATCTTCCCGCAGCCGGGCTGGGTCGAGCACGACCCGCGCGAGATCCTGCAGACCCAGCGCGCCACGGCGCGCGAGGCGCTGCGCCTGAGCGACGTGGCGCCGCAGGACGTGGTGGCGATCGGCATCAGCAACCAGCGCGAGACGACGATCGTCTGGGACCGCCAGACCGGCGAGCCGATCGCCAACGCCATCGTCTGGCAGGACCGCAGGAGCGCGCCGCTGTGCGAGCGGCTGAGGGCCGACGGCGCCGAGCGGCTGGTGCGCGAGAAGACCGGCCTCGTCATCGACCCCTACTTCAGCGCCACCAAGATCGCCTGGCTGCTGGACAACGTGCCCGGCGCGCGCGCGCGCGCCGAGCGCGGCGAGCTCGCCTTCGGCACCGTCGACACCTGGCTGGTGTGGCACCTGTCGGAAAACCGCACCCACGTCACCGACGTGTCGAACGCGGCGCGCACCATGCTCTACGACGTGCGCCGGCAGGACTGGGACGAGGCGCTGCTGCGCCTGCTCAACGTGCCGCGCGCGCTGCTGCCCGACGTGCATCCCTCGACGCACGCCTTCGGCATGGTGCCGAAGCGCTTCCTCGGCGCGCCGGTGGTGATCGGCGGCGTCGCCGGCGACCAGCAGGCGGCGATGTTCGGCCAGGCCTGCCATTCACCCGGCATGGCGAAGAACACCTACGGCACCGGCTGCTTCATGCTGCTGCACACCGGCGGCGAGTTGGTGCAGTCCGAGTACGGCCTGGTGTCGACGCCCTGCGCGCACCTGCGCGAAAAGGAATACGCGCTCGAGGGCAGCGTGTTCGTCGCCGGCGCGGTGGTGCAGTGGCTGAGGGACGAACTGGGCTTTTTCGAATCCTCGGCCGAGGTCGAGGCGCTCGCCAACTCGGTGCTCGACGCCGGCGGCGTGTACGTCGTGCCGGCGTTCACCGGCCTGGGCGCGCCGTACTGGGACGCCAACGCGCGCGGCGCGATCCTCGGCCTGACGCGCGGCGCCTCGCGCGCGCACATCGCGCGCGCCGCGCTCGAGTCGATCGCCTACCAGAGCGCCGACGTGCTCGACGCGATGCAGAAGGATTCGGGCCGCACGCTCACCGAGCTGCGGGTCGACGGCGGCGCCACCGCCAACGACCTGCTGATGCAGTTCCAGGCCGACCTGCTCGGCGTGCCGGTGGTGCGGCCGAAAATCCTCGAGACCACCGCGCTCGGCGCGGCCTACCTCGCGGGGCTGACCGTCAACCTGTGGAAATCGCGCGACGAGATCGCCGCGCAGTGGCAGGTCGGGCGGCGCTACGAGCCGGCGATGGCGAGGGACGAGGCGTCCCACCGCCTGACGCGCTGGCGCGAGGCGGTGAGCCGTTCGCGCGACTGGGCGCGGCCCGACTAGGCGAGGTTCTTCCTGAACCAGGCCACCGTGCGCTCCCAGGCGAGCTTGGCGGCCTCGGGGTTGTAGCGCGGCGTCGAATTGTTGTGGAAGCCGTGGCGCGTGCCGGGGTAGACGTGCATCTCGTAGCGCACCCCCGCCGCCTTGAGCGCCGCCTCGTAGCCGTCCTTCATCGCGTTGATGCGCGGGTCGTCCTCGGCGTAGTGGATGAGCAGCGGCGCCTTGATGTTCGGCACGCTGTCGGTCGCCGCGGCCGCGCCGTAGAACGGCGCCCCGGCCTGCAGCGCGTCGCCCAGCGTCGCCGCCAGCCAGTTCGTCGTCCCGCCGCCCCAGCAGAACCCCGTCGCGCCGAGCTTGCCGCTCGACAGCGCGTGACCCTTGAGGTACTTCGCGCTGTTCAGCATGTCGGTGCGCAGCTTGCCCTGGTCGAGCCCCGACTGCAGCGTGCGGCCGTCGTCGTCGTTGCCCGGATAGCCGCCGACCGGAAACAGGCCGTCGGGCGCCAGCGCGAGGAAACCGTCCACCGCCGCGCGGCGCGCGACGTCCTCGATATAGGGGTTGAGGCCGCGGTTCTCGTGGATCACCAGCACCGCCGGGAACGGGCCGCTGCCGGTGGGCTGCACCAGGTAACCGCGCATCTGCCCCGAGCTGCCGCCGGGCGAATCGTAGGTCACGTAATTCGCCTTGATGCGGTTGTCGGTAAACGAGATCGTCTGCGCCTTGGCGTAGCGCGGCAGGAGCGAGAGCGCCATCGTCAGGCCGGCCGCGCCGAGCGCGGCCGAGCGCTGCAGGAACTCGCGGCGGTCGATGCCGCCGTGGCAGTACTCGTCGTAGAGGCTGTAAACCTGGCTGTCGATGTCGAGCTGGGTGATGGCGTTCACGGGTGGTCTCCTCCGGATGTCCTGCGGCTAACGCCTGAGGCGGCGTGGCTATTCCCAGCTTATCGCTTTGTCCGGGTGCTGGACTGGGCGGATTGTGGGGAGTAGCGTTTTGCGGATTTCGTTTATCGGTGATTGCTGATGGATGACGCGCTGGCGATCCGCGACGCGGTGGAGAAATGGGTGCTGTATTCAGACGCCGGGGACTGGGAGCGCTTCGCGGCGTTGTGGCATCCCGACGGCTGGATGTCGGCGACCTGGTTCCAGGCGCCGGCGTCGGAGTTCGTCAAGGCGCGGCGCGAGGGGTGGGAGAACGGCGTTTCCATCATTCATTTTCTGGGGGCGCATGCGGCGGACATCGTGGGTAAGCGGGCCGTAGCGCAGACCAAGATGACGATCAGTCAGAGGGCGCCGGTGCACGGCGTGCTGTGCGACGTCGTGTGCACCGGGCGGTTTTACGACTTCTTCGAAAAGGCCGGTGATCGCTGGCTGATGGTGCGGCGCCAACCGATCTACGAGAAGGACCGGATGGATCCGGTCGATCCGTCGGCTACCGTGAAGCTCGATCCGGCGGTGCTGGCGAAGTATCCGGAGGGCTATCGGCACCTGGCGTATTTGCAGGCGCAGGTCGGCTACAAGCCGAAGGAGAAAGGCATGCCCGGGTTGAAGGGGCCCGAGGTGGAGAAGCTTTACGCCGAGGGGAAGGCGTGGCTGGCGGGGTCGGAGAAGCCGGGGGTGCCGGGGTAGGTGGGGATCGGCGAACGGAAGTGAAGCTGAAATTTCGGACCGCAAATCAACAGTTTCGCTCGGCCCGCGTCGGATATCTGCGCCCGCGCCGCGAGCATGAGGCACAGCGTCTTGAAAAGAAACGCAGTTTCCATCGAGCCGAGTAGGCTAGACGTGATAGTCGACGGGGCTGCCGAGATAAACGTATTAGACGACGGCATCTGCCGGATATACAGAAGTTAGGCATGGTTAGTCCTGGTACAAGCATTGTCCAACTGAACGGGCGCAGGGTCGCCTACACCACCGTTGGGTCGGGTGCGCCAATGATCTTCGTGCATGGCTCTTTCGCGTCTCGTGCGGCGTGGCGCCGGCTAATTGCGAGGCTCGACACAAGTACCTGTAGCGCCATCACTCTCGATCTACCAGGATGGGGCGAATCGGATGCTTCTCCAGAGGACTGCCAATCCCTCGTGGAGTACGAAGCCGCCGCCGTCGAGGCGGTTGCCGCACAGGTCAATGCGAAGTCGATACATTTGGTGGCCCACTCGCACGGCGGACCAGTAGCCCTGGCCGTGGCACTCGCGGGTCGAGTGGACATTCGCGCCCTTACCCTGTTTGAGCCGTTGCCGATATTTCTTCTCGGCAAAGGCGAAGAAGCCCATATTGAATTAAGTCGTTTCGTGGCCGAATATCAGCGCGTGTTTGAAGCGGGTGATTCTTCGGCTGCCCGCGCCGTAGTTGATCTTTGGGGTGGTGCGGGATCATTCGAAGCCATGTCAGCCACCGCCCGGGAGGTTATTGCCGCCGGCGCGGCCCAGAATATCCG
>LJTQ01000102.1 GCA_001303445.1 Betaproteobacteria bacterium SG8_39
TGCCGGTCAGCACCCCCGCGCCCGCGCCGATGCCGAGCCGCTCGCCGACCGCGCGCGCGGTGCCGCCATGGTCCCCGGTGATCATCTTCACGCGGATTCCGGCCTCGCGGCAGCGCGCGACGGCATCGATCGCCTCTTCGCGTGGCGGATCGATGATGCCGAGCATGCCGAGCAGGCAGTAACCGTCCTGCGCGCGTTCGAATTCGAGCGCGCGCTGACCGGGCTCGCCGTCGCGCGCAGCGAGCGCCAGCACGCGCAGCCCCTCGCCCGCGATCGCATCCATGCGCGCGTGCCAGCGCGCCCGATCGAGCGAACGCTCGCCCGACCCGGCACGCTCGCTGACGCACATCTCCAGCACGCGTTCCGGCGCGCCCTTGGCATAGATGCGTGTCGCTTCGCCCGCCTGATGCAGCGTCGCCATGAAGCGGTATTGCGACTCGAACGGAATCTCGTCGAGCCGCGGCCGCGCGGCATGTTCGGCCTCCGCGTCGAGGCCGCACTTGCGCGCAAACGAGACCAGCGCGCCCTCGGTCGGATCGCCTTCCAGCCGCCATTCGCCGTCGAACTCCAGCAGCACCGCGTCGTTGCACAGCAGCGCCGCGCGCGCGAGCTCGCTCAGCGCTGCGTCGCCATGCGCATCGATCCGCGCGCCGTTCTCGATGAGCGCGCCGTGCGGCGCGTAACCGCTGCCCTCGACCTCGACCGAGCGCTCCGCACTCAGCGCGTGCACGACGGTCATCTCGTTGCGCGTCAGCGTGCCGGTCTTGTCCGAGCAGATCACGGTCACCGAACCGAGCGTCTCGACCGCGGGCAGCCGGCGCACGATCGCGCTGCGCAGCGCCATGCGTCGCACGCCGAGCGCGAGCGTAATGGTCAGGATGGGCGGCAGCCCTTCCGGGATGATCGCCACCGCAATGCCGACGGCCGCCATGAAAGTATCGGCCGCAGCGTAGCCGCGCCAGAGCGTGCCGAGCGCGAAGGTGAGCGCCATGAGCGCGAGCGTCGCGAGCGTCAACCAGCGCCCGAACTGCTCGAACTTGCGCAGCAGCGGCGTGGTGATCTGCTCGACGCGCTCGAGCAGCGCGCTGATGCGCCCGATCTCGGTCGTCGCCCCGGTTCCGACCGCGACGCCGACGCCCTGCCCGTAGGCCACGAGGGTGCCCGAATAGGCCATCGAGCGGCGGTCCCCGATGACCGCCGCTTTTTCGACCGGCGCCACCGACTTGTCGACCGGCACCGATTCCCCGGTCAGCGCCGCTTCCTCGACGCGCAGCGTGTGCACCTCGAGCAGGCGCAGGTCGGCCGGTACCTTGTCGCCGGCGCCGAGCAGCACGATGTCGCCCGGCACGATTTCGGCGGCCGGCAGTGCGCGGCGGCGGCCTTCACGCAGCACCGTCGCGGTCGGCGACAGCATGTTACGGATCGCGTCCAGCGCCTGCTCGGCACGGCCTTCCTGGATGAAGCCGACGATCGCGTTGATGATCACGACGCCGAAGATGACGCCGGCATCGACCCAATGCCGCAGCCCGAGCGTGATCAGCCCCGCGCCGATGAGCACGTAGATCAGCGCGTTGTGGAACTGCAGCAGGAAGCGCAGCCAGGCGCTGCGCTTCGCCGGCGGCGGCAGCGCGTTCGGCCCGTAGCGCGCCTGGCGCAGCGCAACCTCGTCGGCATCGAGGCCGCGGCGCACGCTCTTCACCGCGCACAGCGCGTCGTCCGCGGGGATCGCGTGCCAGGCGGGCGTCTCGTCGGCGACCGCGTGCAGCGGCGCGTTCATCGGCTCAATCCTCGTGTCCGCCGCGCCGTCGCAGCCATGCGATGCCCCAGGCGAGCAGATAGACCACGGGCGGCACCGCAAGAGTCAGAATGATCGGCGTCCAGGCCTTGCCGCGCTCGGCGGCGTCGGCCAGCGCAAGAATGGTGATCGCGTTCAAGGCGCCGACCACGACCCAGATCAACGTGAACAGCAGCCAGAGTTTTTTCCAGAGTGGCATGACCGTGCCTGCTCAGGCGAGGATGCCGGCGGGACGCAGCGCCCTGCGCAGCAGGTCGATGCGCGCGGCGAGTTCACGCGCCGCCGTCTCGGCTTCGCCGATGGCCACGCGCGCAAAGCGCAGACCGTCCCCGGGGCGCAGCTGGCCGAGGCGCGGCAGATCCGCCGAGATCACGGTCGCGATCTTGGGGTAGCCGCCGGTCGACTGGCGGTCGGCGAGCATCACGATCGGCTGGCCGTCGCCCGGCACCTGGATCGCGCCGTGCGGCACGCCGTCCGAAACGATGTTGTAGTCACCCTTATGCGCCACACGCGGCCCCTCGAGACGCATGCCCATGCGGTCCGACTGCGGGCTCATGCGCCAGGTCTCACCGAGAAACACGTCCCAGCCCCCGGCATCGAAGTAATCGTCCTGCGGCCCGGGCAGCACGCGGATCGGTCCGGGATCGTGCCGCGCGAGACGCGGATCGAGCGCCAGCGGCGACCCTTCGGCCGCGTGCGGCGCGCGCAGGCGAAGGCGCGCATCCTTGCGCAGCGCAGCGCCATCGAGACCACCGATGCCCGAGCGCACGTGCGTCGAGCGGCTGCCGAGCACCGGCGCGACGTCGAAGCCGCCGGCAACCGCAAGATAACCGCGGGCACTGCCGTGGCTGATCGTGCCGCTTCCGATGCGCAGCATGTCGCCCGCCCGCAGGTCGAAGGCACGGAACGGCGGCATCGCGGCACCGTTCAGCGTCACCGCGAACGCGCCGGCCACCGTCGCGCGGCACCGCCCCGACTCGAGCAGATAGCTGCCGCCCATCAGGGTGAACTCGATCGCGGCCTCGTCCGGCGGGTTGCCGACCAGCATGCAGGCGATTTCGAAGGTCAGCAGGTCCATCGCCCCCGATTGCGGCACGCCATAACGCTGGTAGCCCATACGGCCCCGATCCTGCAGCGTCGCGAGCGCGCCCGGATTGATCACGCGCAAGACCGCGCCCGGTGCTTTGCGGCTCATGCCGCCGCCTCGCACTCGGCGACGACCTCGCCGCGCTCGGCG
The DNA here is from genome assembly GCA_001303445.1 of Betaproteobacteria bacterium SG8_39. Classification (GTDB taxonomy): domain Bacteria; phylum Pseudomonadota; class Gammaproteobacteria; order Burkholderiales; family SG8-39; genus SG8-39. Next base: position 3,033 of record LJTQ01000102.1, read on the forward strand.
AGGGCCGCGAGCCGGTCGTATTCGGCCGGCGAGATCGGCCGGAACCGCACCCGATCGCCCGCACCCAGCAGAAAGGGTTGCGCACGACGCAAGTCGAACATGCGCTCGGGCGTGCGCCCGAGCAGATGCCAGCCGCTCGGAATCTCTACCGAGAACACCGCCGCCTGGATGCCGCCGATCGACACACTGCTCGCTGGCACGCGCAGGCGTGGCGAGGTGCGCCGCGGCGTATGCAGCCGCTCAGGCAGGCCGCCCAGATAGGCCAGTCCGGGGGAGAAGCCGATCATGTAGACGCGATAGTCGGCGCCGCTGTGCAGCGCGATGACCTCGTCGGTCGTCAGGCCATGGGCGCGCGCCACGTCCTCGAGGTCGAGGCCGTGCGCACCGCCGTAGGCCACCGGCAGGGTCCAGCGCCGGGCTGGCGCCTCCGCCGCCGCCGACTTCGGCACCTGTTTCTCGATGCGCCTGCGCAAGACCGCCGCAGCGATGCGCGACGGGTCGTAGACGATCATCAGCGAGCGGTAGGTCGGCACGCACTCGATCACACCCTCGATCGCGGCCTCCGCCACGCGGTGGTCGAGTGCCTGCACCAGCCGATTGAGATCGGCGTCGATCGTGTCACCGAATTCCACCACCAGCGCCTGGTCGCCGGCCTGCAGTATCCGGTGCGGGGCCGACGCACCCCGCCGGCGCGTGCTCATCGCTCGACGCCGGCGCCTGCGCGCGCCGCTTCAGCCGTTAAAATCCCCGCTGCCGAGGTCCGCATGGACCGAGTATGCCATTCGATCGCGCGGCCCAAGCCCGCGCCGCGCAGCACAATCCCGGGAGGAACCGTCATGGCGAACATCGATCTCAACTCTGACATGGGTGAAAGTTTCGGCGCCTGGAAGATGGGCGATGACGAATCGATGCTCGGCATCGTCACATCGGCGAACGTCGCCTGCGGCTTTCACGCCGGCGATCCGCTCGTCATGCACAAGACCGTGTCGCTGGCGAAGGCAAACGGCGTCGACGTCGGCGCGCATCCCGGCTTTCTCGACATCTGGGGCTTCGGCCGGCGACCGATCCAAGGCGAGCGCCCGGAAGATCTCGAGAAGATGGTGATCTACCAGATCGGCGCGATCCAGGCGATTGCGCGCGCCGCCGGCCACCGCGTGACGCACGTCAAGGCCCACGGCTCGCTCGGCAACCTCGCCGCGGTCGATTTCGACACCGCCTTCGCAGTCGCGCGCGGCGCGAAGGCCGCAGACCCGGATCTGATCGTCGTCGCGATGCCCAATACCGAGGCGGAAAAGGCGGCCGAAAAAGCCGGCTTGCGCGTCGCGCGCGAGGTCTTCGCCGACCGCCAGTACGACGACAGCTGCAATCTGGTCTCGCGCAAGCAGCCGGGCGCCGTGATCCACGACGCCGCGCTCGCCACCGAGCGGGTGCTGCGCATGCTCGAAGACGGCGCGGTCACCAGCATCAGCGGCAAGAAGATGCCGGTGAAGATCGACACCATCTGCGTGCACGGCGATAACCCGGCGGCAGTCGTGATGGCCGGCCAGCTGCGTGCCGCACTCGTCAAGGCGGGCGTCACCCTCAAGCCGATGTCGCAGCTTGTCTAGCGGTTCAGTCGGCGCCCGCCTCGCGCTCCCAGTGGCCGCAGGGGTAGACCGACACGATCCGGGCACGCTGACAAAAGACGTGCACGCTGTCCCAGCCGATGGCATGGCGGCAGGCCGCGCAACGCCGATCCGTTGCGCGCTCGCCGAACGGGTGGAAGAAACGCGGATGCGGATTCGCCGAGTCGATGTCCGGCGCGCTCGACTGCTCGGGTCGGTACGACATGCGCGAGATTATCGACCGCGCGCAGGCTCACCCGGTGAGGCCCGCGCAGCGCTTTCGCAACACCCTGCGCGGCCCATCGAACTTGTACAAACCCGAATATTGGCAAGGGGTTAGCAATGGTGCACAATTCACGTGGTTAATGGTTGTTGCACCCGGCAGACACGATCGAGCGAAAAGAATAAGAAAAGGGGTTTCACCTTGCACGCCATGTTCCCTCAGGTTTTCCGTCGCCATGCACTGATCTTGGCACTGGCGCTCGCCTGGCCGCTGTGCGCGACCGCGCAGGCCACGAAGAACGGGTCGCCGGCCGAGACCTCGTCGACGCCGCCGGTGCCTTCGGGCGAGACCGTGACGCCGCCGGAGGACGCCCGGCCCGGTGCCGCGCCCGGGCGCACCGTGAAGCCGCAAGCGGCCCCGGCTGCTGGTACGCCGTTCCAGTGGGGCTCGTTCCTGGTTTACCCGGAGATCGACGTCACCTATTTTTACGACGACAACGTCTATTACCTGAACAGTTCGCCGCTCAGCGACCACGCATGGGTCCTCTCGCCCGCGCTCTGGGTACAGTCGAACTGGGCGCAGCACGCACTCAACTTTTACGCGGCCGTCGACAGTACACAGTATCAACGGTATGAGACCGAAAACACCGACGACTATCGCGTCAGCGCGGAAGGACGCTACGACATCTCCGCCAACACCAACGTCTACGGCGGAGCGCGCTACTCACAGGACCACGAGGACCGCGAGTCGCCCGAGGCGCGCAACGGGCTTCTGCCAACCCGATATTGGCAGTACCGTTATTACGGCGGTTTCTTCCACCAGATCGATCGGCTGTCGATTCGGATTGCCGGCACTGCGAACAAGCTGAATTACGACGACGTGCCGTTCCTGACCGGGGGCGGCGGCATCCAGATCATCAACAACGACGATCGCGACCGCTGGCAGTACACCGGCGGCGTGCGGCTGGGCTACGAAGTCTCGCCGCGATTCGAGCCCTATCTGCAATTGGCTGTCGATAACCGGAAGTACAACGAGCTTGCCGATCAGACCGACGCTAGCGTGCCGCCTGCACCCCAATACGAAAAAAGCTCGAAGGGCCAGCGCTATCTCGCCGGCATCAAGTGGAACGTGCCACGCACCGTGAAACTCGATGCCTTCGCAGGACTGCTCAAGCAGAACTTCGACGACCCGCGTTTCAGCGACATCAGCAAGCCCGTGTTCGGCGGCGCGCTGCTCTGGGCGATCACAGCCGACACGCGGCTGTCGGCTTATCTCGATCGCACGCTCGAGGAAACCGCCGTGACCTACACGCCCGCACCCAACGACGTGCGCCTTGCATCGAGTTACCTCAATACCTATGCCTCCGCTGGCGTCAATCATCGCCTGACGCAGGCATGGTCACTGCGCGCTGACCTCTCCAAGTCGGAGGTCGATTACCAGAACATCGATCGCACCGATGACTATTACGGTGCGACGTTCGGCGTCGGCTACCGCCTGCACCCCAACGTCTTCCTCGATCTGAGCTACTCGTACCGCAAACTGGACTCGAGCATTCCTGGCGAAGATTTCAAGAAGCGCATGACGTTGATGCGCGTCGCCATCCCCTTCTCGCACTGAGCCCTCGGCGCCCGGCGCATCGCCGGGAAGAATGTCCTGCCCGGAGAGTTCGGGCGGCGTCGGACGCTCCCTTGATTGCAGTCAATACGCTTTGCCGTGGGCGGGGCATCATGTGTCCAACGAGAGCGGTGATTCCAATGGGCATACCCACGACATAAGGACGAAGCAAAAAGGCGGCGTCTTTTTTTGGGGTTTAAATATTAGAGTCTGCTTATATTCGATACCGATTCTCATCTACACATCCAGAGGCGCGCTTGCCATTCAGGCGCAGGGGTTCAACGCCGTCGCTGGGCATAACCTCCCGGCGACGGCAATTCAGCAACTAAAGGAGAAAGTCATGTCAGCCAAGGCATTCACACTCAAAGCACTCGTCGCAGCAACCATTGCCGCGTTCGGCGTGGCGATGGCGGTGCCTGCAGCCTACGCGGACGAAGGTCCGAAGGGCCAAGGTGGCCCGACCGGAACGCAAGGCCATAAGGGAGGCGGCGGGCCGGCGCAAGGTGTCGGTGGCAAAGGCATGGGTCAAGGCGGCCCGAGCGCCGACAGCGACGCGAAAGGCCCGCGCTACGGCGGCGAAGGCGCGAAACCAGAGCCCGGCACGCAGGGCGGACGTCCTGCATGGGCGAGTCAGGAGTTGACCGACATCGGGCGCATGAACGTCGCGCGTGCGCCGGGTCAGGTGCTCGAGCGCTCGCTGTTCAATGGTGTCGCCGAGCTCAAGACAGCCGACGGCTACAACGTGGCGTTCTACGATGCGGCCCTCGAGATCCTCAAGACCTCGGCAGACCCGAAAGCGGACCTCAAGGACCTGCTCGCGAACGCGACAACCGTTCGCGTCGACTCACCGCTTGCCAACCTGGCGTTCTACAAGTCGATCCTGACGACCGGAGAGATCAAGGACGCGGACGGCAACGTGGTGTGGAGCGTCGCGGACGAGGATCGCAACCTGGCGGCCGCGCTGTTCATCGCAATGGCATCGGACAAGACCAACCCGGTCACGGTTCCGGTCGTGCATGCGGTGGACGTGATCTTCGCGTTCCCGACCGAGGCCGGCAGCACTGCGACGTTCAATCCGGACGAGGCCCAGGACGCGCTCGTCGCGGAGCCCGCTGAAGTGGTGCGGGTTGCAGTTTACGAAGTGCACGAAGGGCTGTGACCGACGCAGCGGGGAAGGCGCAAGCCTTCCCCAATGCTGAGCTCACGTGCAGTGCCTTGGCGGTCCGGGCCGCAATTCTCGAAGCCCGCGCCGCCAAAGCGCCCGCCCGGATTACGAGCAACGCATCTAGGAACTGAGCGATGAAAACGACGAAACGTAGAGCAGCGATTGCGATCGCGGCGGCGTTCGCGATCGGCGGCGTGCTGCACGCCGGGGCGCCTGCAACGGATACGACGTCGGCGTGGTTCTTCGGGACCGCATACGCCCAGTCACATTCGGGCGGCCCGGGCGGCAGCAGCGGTGGACATGACACCGGCAGCACCGGCGGCCATGACACCGGCAGCACGGGCGGACACGACACCGGCAGCACCGGCGGACACGACACCGGCAGCAGTGGTGGCCACGACAGCGGCGGGGGCTGCGGCGGAGGTGGCTGCGGCGGCGGCGGCCATAGCGGCGGCTCGGGAGGCGGTGGCGGTGGCGGTGGCGGTGACATGGTGCCCCATCGTGGCGCCGAGGCGCCGGGTCACGGCACCCGCTATCAGCACAAGGGCCACGCGGCGGGCACGCACGGCGCCGCATCCGCGCATGCGGCAGGCGCCAACCGCTTCGGCGGCGGCAGCGGCGTGAGCGGCAACAGCCAGGTGCCCGAGGGCATTGGCCGCTACGGCGCGGGATTTGCGTCGGACAGCCTGCGCACGGCCGGTGGTTTCCGCTATTGGGGCGGCTGGGCTTTGCCCGATGACCCAACCGATCCTGGGGACGGATCAGACGGCACAGTGACGCCAACCCTCGTGACGACGACGACGACGGACATGATTCCCGGACCCGGCGGTGGACCGTCGATCAACGTGCGCAACGTGCTCGACAGCTCGCCGCGTTGCGAAGGGGTCGCGCCCAAGATGCCCGCGGCTGAGCAATTTGGCAGCGTCAACCTGCGACGGCTGAATGGGGCGTACGGCATCATCGATCCGGCGCTCGCCGAGAGCGGCAAGATGGGGTCGCCCTATCTGATGGCCAACGTGCAGGAGGAACTGGTAAAGCCCCGGCCCGATCCTCAGCTTGCCGGCACCTACCTGGGACTCGTGGCGAAGACGCCGGTGACGCCTGAAAAGGTGAAACAGGTCGGATTCCAGCTTTGCGTCCGGATCGACGATGCGCAGGCTGAGCAGGTCTCCAGCGCAGCCGAGAAGCAGCGCCGCTCGATTCTGGCGTCCGCGGAGAAAAAATGAAAACGCCGAAACGCACACCCGCAGAACCCGGCAATAGCCTGCGAATCGCGTTCGGGCGAGGCGCGTTGCTCGGGCTGGTGATCAGCACAGCGCTGGCCGTGATGCCCGCTTTCGCGCAGCAAACCAAGGCGGGAGGCGGCGCGCTCGGGCCGGCAGCCGGTAGCGTCGGCGGCGGCGCGACGGGCGCCTCGAACCGCGGCGGCGCCGGGGGCGTCAGCAACCCGAGTCCGGGCGGAACGCCGTCCACTGCGGGCAGTCCGGGACAGAGTGCCGGCCCACAGGGCACCGAAACTTCGCGCAGCGGCTATCTGGGCGGGCGCAGTGCGGACGTCGAACCGCCGACGCCTCCGCCCCCACCTCCTCCGCCACCCCCCGGCGATACGGTCACCCTCACCTCGTACAGCGTGCAGCAGTTCGGCAACTGCCCGACGTCGGGGATGCAGACCGCGCCGCAGCAACGCATGTTCGGCGGCAACGGTGATCGGGTCGAGGCCGTTGCGCAGTATCTGAATCACGGCGCACGTCGTGGCGACTCGACCGCAACCAACCTGGTGGCCAACATGCAGGAAGAGCTGGAGAAGCCGCAGCCCGACCTGACGCTGGTGGGCACCTACCTCGGCATCGCGTCACGCACGCCGGTCACCTCGGCATTGGTGGAGGACGTCAGCGCGTCGCTCTGCGCCCCCGTGACCGGATCCGCAGCACAGCAGGTCGCCGAGGTTGCAGAGGCGCAGCGCGAAAAGCTGCGCGCGGATCACGGAAGCACAAGGAGATGACCATGAAAGCCCGCAGCAGCGTTTCCGTTCTGCTGGCGGCGGCAGCGCTGCTGCTGGCGACGGGGACAGGGTACGCGCAGACGCAGGCGCGCGAACAGCAGCAGATTTACGGCAGCCAGCTCATGACGGAACAGGAGCGCAACGAATATCGCGAGCGCATGCGCAACGCGAAAACCGAGCAGGATCGCGAACGGCTGCGACGCGCGCACCACGAGCAGATGCAGAAACGCGCGCAGGCGCGCGGCATGACGCTGCCCGACGAGCCACCCCCGCGTGGCGCGGGCAAGGGCTACGGCCCCGGAGGTCCGGGCCAAGGCGCAGGCGGAATGGGTCCCGGCGGGGGCTCGGGCAGCGGCGGCGGCCGCGGCCGATAACGCAAACGGGCGCGACCGTCGATCGACCGTCGCG
>LJTQ01000103.1 GCA_001303445.1 Betaproteobacteria bacterium SG8_39
GCGGTTGAACAGCGATCTGGGCGGAAAGTACGTCAACATCGCGAGCCGCGCCGCGGGGTTCATCGCGAAGCATTTTGACGGCCAGCTCAGCAAGCTCCGGCCCGGCGAGACGGACCCGCAGCACGGTCGGGCCGTCGCGCTCGCTTCGGCGGACGCGATTCGCGAGGCCTACGACAACCGCGAGTTCGGCAAAGTGGTGCGCGAAGTGATGCGCCTCGCCGACGTGGCGAATCAGCGCTACGACCAGGCCCGGCCATGGGCACTCGCGAAAGACCCGGGACAGCAGGCTGCGTTGCATCGCGCGTGCAGCGAGGCGCTCGAGGCGTTCTTTGTGCTCACGATCTACCTCGCGCCGATCCTTCCCGCAACCGCGTCGCGCGTCGCGCGCGGGCTCTTCGGGCTAGAGCGCGAACTGACGTTCGCGGACCTCGAGCTGCGTCCGAAGCAGATCCACCCCTTCAAGCACCTGATGGCGCGGGTCGAGGAAAAGCAGCTCGATGCGCTGTTCGCGCCGGCGCCCGCGGTGCCGGCGACGCGCTCTCCGCAGACCCACGCCGAACACCAGCAGCACAGCACGCAGAAGGAAGCCCCCGTGAGCGAGCCCATTTCAATCGACGACTTTGCCAAGCTCGACCTGCGCGTGGCGCGCATCGTCAACGCGGAACAGGTGGAGGGCGCCGACAAGCTGCTCAAGCTGACGCTCGATATCGGTGACGAGACGCGCACCGTCTTTGCCGGCATCAAGTCGGCCTATCCGCCCGAGGCGCTCAAGGGACGACTGACGGTGATGGTCGCCAACCTCGCGCCGCGCAAGATGCGCTTCGGCCTGTCAGAGGGCATGGTGCTCGCCGCCTCGGGCGAGGGGCCGGGGATCTTCCTGCTGGCGCCGGACGCGGGCGCGGAACCCGGCATGCGGGTGAAGTAGGCGCTGATCCGCGCCGCAAACTAAAACGGGCGGCCGCAGCCGCCCGTTTGATCATGCCCTGCCAGACGTTCAGGGCTTGAGGTAGGCGTAGCCTTCCTGCTGCTGCAGCTTGGTCACCTGCCACACGCCCGAGGGCACGTAGCTGGCGTACTCGATGAATTGATCCTTCGACAGCTTGCGGCTCTTCAGCGTCTTTTCGCAGACCTGGAACTCGACGCCTTTCAGCTTGAGGCGCTCGACGATGTCCTCAAACTTGTTGCCGCGCTTGTCCTTCTGGCCTTTCATGAGGAAATCGACGCCCTTGGAATGCGCCACGAAAACGATCCTCGCCTTCGGATCAACGTCCAGCTGGTTGTTCGCATTACGCAGACCGTTCGACGCTTGGTCGTTGCCTTCGTTGATGTGATAGATCACCTTCATGCCATCGGCAGCACCCACGCTGCCGGCAAGCATCAGCGCAAGCGCCGCGCCCGCGGCGGTCAGAAGTTTCTTCATCGGGTCTCCTCCTCGTCGTTATGAGGGGCGCAGACGCCCCACCCGGCGCATCTTACGCGCCCTTATCCCACGTCAAATGTAAAGGAATCTTATGCGAGGATAAGCTTCTTAGCGGCCGCCGCAGCTCGCCGGCATGGCCCGGTTCGGATAGCCCTGGCAGCGCCACGACACCTTGCCGCTCTGCAGGATCGGCGTCAACACGACCTCAATCGCGTTCGGCTCGTTCCAGCCGCGGATCTCGCCGCTCGGCGCGACCAGCCACTTGAGCTCGCCGAACTTGCTGTTCTGCTGCGGCGCCAGCTTGATGCCTTTGCCCGAACCGTCGAGCGTCTTGCTTTGCGCGGCCACCGCCGCGACTTTCTGCTTCGCCGGTTCAGTCCCGGCGAGCAGCGCCTGCGCAGCTTCCTTGGCTTCGGCATCGGCCATCATCGGCAGTACCACCGCCACGGCCAGAAAGCCGACCAACGCCAGAACTGCAACCACGATCAGGACAGCACGCATGACTTCCCCCTGCATTGTTACCGCGCGTTTTGTGCGCGCAGCTTACCATGGAGTCCTCGTGGACTGAGGCCTCGCAGGTGGTGAAAATTGGCAAGATCGCGCGGCATCTGCACATCATCGGCAGGGTGCAGGGCGTCGGCTATCGCGCCGCGCTGTGTGCGGTGGCCGAGGCCGGTCAGCTGGAGGGCTGGGTGCGCAATCGCGGCGACGGCAGCGTCGAAGCCGAAATCGCAGGATCGCCTGAGGCGATCGCCGCGCTGATCGACTGGGCGCAGCGCGGACCGCCCGCAGCGCGGGTCACCGCGGTGCACGTGCGGCCCATCGACCCCGATGCGGCGCGCGGCCCCGGATTCACGCAACAGCCGACGCTCTAGCTGCGCCTTCGCTTGAGCGCGTTCACCACCGAGAATTCCCACGGCCGACAGGCGACCAGCAGGGCCATCCCACCGCGGTGGGCCGACGGCAGCCCGGCGTCGACCTCTGCCATCTCGTTGAACTCGGCCACCACGCGCTCGAGTCGGCGGCGCAGCACCGCGGCGGACTCGGGCGACAGCTCGCGCGCCTCGAATCTGAGCAGCTCCAGCCCACCCCCGAAGCGCGCCGCAAGAAACTCCTGCAGCACGCGCCGACCGTAGGCCTTTTTCACCGGGCCGCCTGCGCGCCACTGGAAATCCTTGGCCACGCGCAGACGCACGCGCTCGCGCGGCCCCCAGTCGATCAGCTTGAGCCGCGCCAGGCGGCCGAGCGCGAGGGTGAGCGCGCTGCGGCCGATGCTGAAATCCGCCAGGATGTCCTCCACAGGCCAGCCGTTCTGCAGCAACCAGAACACCGACAGCAGGCGTTCGTCGGCCGCCAGCGCACGCTCCTGCTCGAGCGACAACTCGACCGGCCCGCCCACAGCGCCACGCGCCAGCCGCGCAAGCTCGTAGAAGTCGAGCTCGAGCACTGCGAGCACCGCTTCGAGACGCGCCAGCGTGAACGTGCCACGCGAGAACATGCGCTTCACGCTCGGCTCGGAGAGGTCAAGCGCCCGGGCGAGGTCGCGATAGGTCAGTCCGCGGGCGCGCAGGCTGCGCTTGAGCGTTTCGATCAGCCGCGGGTGTCCCGGCATGAGCCACAGAGTATCAAAAACCGATACTTCTTATCTAAGTATTGCTTCTGTCACAGGCGGCACGGACACTGCGACCGCAGCTTGCCGCAGGAGACCGCCTCATGCTCAGCCAGATGCCCGCCCCGGGTCACACCGCGCAGACCCCGCTGCGCTCCGCCGACGACCTGCGTCGCGCGATGCGCCAGCCGCGCGGCGCGCCGCTGCGCCTCGAAACCGGGGGACTCGATCGCGTGCTGCGCTGGGACGCGCCGCGCGCGCTGGTCGAAGTGCAGTCCGGCACGTCTTGGTCCGCGCTCGCCGCGCGCTTGGCGCAGACCGCGCCGGCGCTCGAGCGCTGTCTAGCGCACGGCCTGCTCGCGGGCAGCGTCGGCGACGCCGTGGCAGCCAACGTGCCCGGGCCGGATGGCCGGCCACTGGTCGCGCTGGTCGAAGCGCTTTCCCTGGTCACCGCCGATGGCGAACTCCGCGGCACGAGCCGGGCGCGCGACGCCGAGCTGTTCGCGCTCGCCGTGGGCGGTCACGGCATATTCGGCCCGGCCTACAGCGTGACGCTGCGCGTGGATGCGCTGGCGCTGGCCGCAGGCCGCGCCCGCACCGCCCAGCCGCCGCAGCACCGCCCGGGCCGTGCTGCGGCAACGCGCCGCATCGTGCTGCTGCTGCCGGCGGCGCAGCAGGACAGCTTCATCGCCGAGGCGCACGCGATTGCCGACGCCTGGCGTACGCCGATTGCCTGCCTCGAGGTCATGCAGACGCTGCCCGAGCAGGAAACCGTGCTTCGCTGGGCGAAGCAGCCGTATGCCGCAGTGACCCTGCAGCTCGCGCTGCCACGGCCGCTCGGCGCCTGTGTGCGTGGCGCGCAGGTCTGCCGCGCACTGATCGACTGCGCGCTGGCGCATGGCGGCAGCTTCCCGATCGGCACGACACGGGACGCATCGCGCGCGCAGCTCGCCCACGCCTACCCCGAGCTCGAGTCGGTGATGGCGGAAAAGTCCCGCCGCGACCCCGAGGCACGGCTCTGCAACCCCTGGTACCAGCACCACCGCCGCGTGCTCGACGGCGCGCAGCTCGAGGTGCGCTGGAACGCGCCTCAGGCCGCTTCGGCGTAAACGACCTGCACGTTCTCCGGCGCGAGCCACTCGGACAGGCGCTCGATGAGCGGGCCGTCCGGCCGTACGCGCCAGCTGTCACCCAGCACCACGTCGCAGGCGGCGCGCGCGTTCTCGTAGTGCACCAGCACCGGACAAGCGCCGTCGCCGGCCGCCCGGTAGGGCGAAAGCAGCTCGCGCAATTGTTGCGCATCGGCCTGACCGTTGAGCGCGATGCGCAGCCGCGCCGCGTAGCGGCCGCGCAACGCGGCAAGATCGAGGACGTCGTCCGCGCTGACCCGCAGGCCGCCGGAAAAATTGTCCATCTGCACCTTGCCCTGGACGATCAGCAGCGCATCTTCCTTCAGCTTGTCGCGGTGCTGCTCGAACAGCTCGTTGAACACCGTGAGCTCCACCTGTGCGCTGCCATCGTCGAGCAGCACCACCATCATGCGGCCGCGCCGCGTCATCTGCACGCGCGCGGCATTCACGATGCCGGCCAGCCAGACGCGATGCTCCGCGGGCGCCAGCCGGGCGAGCGGCACGCGCGGGAAGCCGGCGAGCTCGCGCTCGTAGACCGAAAACAGGTGCCCCGACAGGCAGAAGCCGAGCGCGACCTTCTCCTCGGTGAGCAGCTGACGCAGATCCCAGGCCTTGGCCTCGACCAGCGTATTGACGATCCCGGCGCCGATATCGGCGTCGCTGAACAGGCTGGACTGCGAGGCCTGGCGCTCGGCCTGCTCGGCGATCTCCAGCGCGCGACCGACCGAGGCCATCAGCACGGCGCGATCCTGCTCGATCGAATCGAACGCACCCGCGCGCACCAGCGCTTCGATGACCCGACGATTGACGATGCGCTTGTCGATGCGCCGGCAAAAATCGAACAGATCGGCGAACGGCTGTTCCGCGCGGACGCGCAGGATCGCCGCGATCGCCGACTCGCCGGTGCCGCGCACCGCGCCGAGCCCGTAGCGCACCGTGGTCGCGTCGATCGGCACGAAACGGTACTCGGAGGCATTGATGTCCGGCGGCAGGATGCGCAGATCGTTGGCGCAGCTGTCCTCGTAGATCGCACGCACCTTGTCGGTATCGTCCATCACGGCGGAAAGGTTCGCCGCCATGAATGCCGCAGCGTGGTGCGCCTTCATGTACGCCGTCTGGTAGGCGAGCAGTGCGTAGGCAGCGGCGTGCGACTTGTTGAAGCCGTAGCCGGCGAACTTCTCCATCAGATCGAACAGCTGCGTGGCCCGGCCGCGTGACAGGCCGTTCCTCTCAGCGCCGCCGACGAAGATGTCGCGCTGCTCGGCCATCTCCTCGGGCTTTTTCTTGCCCATCGCGCGGCGCAGCAGGTCGGCGCCGCCCAGCGTGTAGCCGCCGATGACCTGCGCAATCTGCATGACCTGTTCCTGATAGACCATGATCCCGTAGGTCGGACCGAGAATCGTCTCGAGTCGCGGATCGAGGTACTCGACCCGCTGCTGCCCGTGCTTGCGCGCGATGAAGTCCGGAATCAGATCCATCGGGCCGGGCCGGTAAAGCGCGACCAGCGCGATCACGTCCTCGAAGCGGTCCGGCCGGGCGCGTCGGATCATGTCTCGCATGCCGCGCGATTCCAGCTGGAAGACCGCGGTGGTGTTGCCCGCCGAAAGCAGCCGATAGGTCTGCGCATCGTCGAGCGGAATCCTTTCGAGCGAGAAGTCGGCGTCGCCCAGCGCACGCACGTGGCGCTGCGCCCAGTCGAGAATGGTAAGCGTCGTCAGGCCGAGAAAATCGAACTTCACCAGCCCGACCGCCTCGACGTCGTCCTTGTCGAGCTGCGAGACGACGTTCGCCGTGCCCTCGGCCGCGTACAGCGGGCAGAAATCGGTCAGCTTGCCCGGCGCGATGAGCACGCCGCCGGCATGCATGCCGACATTGCGCGTCAGGCCCTCGAGCCTTTCGGCCAGCTCGAGCAGCTCCCTGACCTCGTCTTCCGTCTTTTCGCGCTGCGCCAGCAGGGGCTCCATCCGCCGTGCGTCGTCGAGCGTGATGGTCTTGCTAGGTTGAAACGGGATCAGCTTCGCAATTTGGTCGCAGAAGTTGTAGCCCAGGTCGAGCACGCGCCCGGTGTCGCGCACCACGGCGCGCGCCGCCATGGTGCCGAAGGTGGCGATCTGCGACACGCTGTCCTCGCCGTAGCGGCGGCGCACGTACTGAATCACCCGGTCACGGCCGTCCTGGCAGAAGTCGATGTCGAAATCCGGCATCGAGACACGCTCCGGATTAAGAAAGCGCTCAAACAGCAAGTCGTAGCGCAGCGGATCCAGGTCGGTGATGCCCAACGCGTAGGCCACGAGCGAGCCGGCGCCCGAGCCGCGCCCCGGCCCGACCGGCACGTCGTTCTGTTTCGCCCAGTTGATGAAGTCCGCGACAATCAGGAAGTAGCCCGCGAACCCCATCTGCACGATGGTCTCGATCTCGAATTCGAGCCGCGCGCGGTAGCGCGGCGCGTTCGACGCGCGATCCGCGGCGTCCGCATACAGCTTCTCCAGCCGTGCATCGAGGCCGGCGGCCGCCTGCTGGTGCAGGAAGGCGTCGCGGGTCACGCCGTCCGGCGTCGGAAAGTCCGGCAGCCGGCTCTTGCCGAGCGGAATCTCGAGCGTGCAGCGGCGCGCGATCTCGACCGCGTTTTCCAGCGCCTGCGGCAGATCGACGAACAACTGTGCCATCTCGTCCTGGGTCTTGAAATACTGCTCCGGCGTGAAAGGCCGCGGCCGGCGCCGGTCGCCCAGCACATAGCCCTGAGAGATGCACACGCGCGCCTCGTGCGCCTTGTAGTCGTCTGGCGCGAGGAATTGCACCGGATGCGTGGCGACCACCGGCAGACCGAGCTTGGCCGCGAGCCCCGCCGAACGCGCCACGAGCGTCTCCGCCTGCGGCTGGCCCGCACGCTGCAACTCGACGTAGTAGCGCTGCGGAAACAGCGCCGCCCACTGCCCGGCCAGCCGCTCGGCCGCCGCATCGTTACCGGCGAGCAGGGCCTGGCCGACATCGCCCGCCGCCGCACCGGAGAGCGCGATCAGCCCTTCGCTGCCCTCGGTCTCGAACCACTCGCGCAGCATTTCCGGACGACCGCGGTGCGCATTCTGCAGCCAGGCACGCGAGAGCAGCCTGCACAGACGGAGGTATCCGTCATGCGAGGCGGCCAGCAGCAGTACACGATGGGGTTTGTCGCGATCGGTTTCGTTCTGCAGCCAGCAGTCGACGCCGATGATCGGCTTGACGCCGGTCTCACGCGCGGCCTGGTAGAACTTCACCATGCCGAACACGTTGCCGGCATCGGTCAGCGCCAGCGCCGGCATGCCGTCGGCCGACGCACGCTCGACCGCCTCGTCGATGCGCACGATGCCGTCCGTCACCGAGTACTCGCTGTGCATGCGCAGGTGGACGAAGCGCGGACCGGTCATCGCGAAAAAATTCTACACCGGCTACCGACATGCGGCTGCGCAACAGCCCGCAGCGGACACCGCCAGGAGTCAGACGACGACGGCTTCCGCTTCCACACCGTCGGCGCGCTCGATCCGTCCGATCTCGAACACCGTCTCGCCCGCGGCCGCGAGCAACTCGACCGCGCGCTTCGCGTTGTCCGCCGACAACGCGATCACCATGCCGATGCCGCAGTTGAAGACCCGGTGCATCTCCGTCTCGGCCACGCCGCCTTCGCGCTGCAGCCAGTCGAACAGTGCAGGGCGTGCCCAGGCGCGCGCCTCGACGACGGCGCGCGTGCCCGCGGGCAGCATGCGCGGCACGTTGCCCGTGATGCCGCCGCCGGTGATGTGCGCAAGGCCCTTGACCGGCAGCGCCGCGAGCAGCGCGAGCACCGCGCGGGCATAAATTCGCGTCGGCTCGAGCAACACGTCGCCCAGCGGGCGTCCGTGGAAATCGGCGCCCAAGTCGGGTCGCGCACGCTCGAGGATCTTCCGCACCAGCGAGTAGCCGTTGGAATGCACGCCGCTCGAGGCCAGGCCCAGCAGGACATCGCCCGGCACGATCGTGCGGCCGTCGACGATTGCGTCGCGCTCGACCACGCCGACGCAAAAGCCGGCCAGGTCGTACTCGCCGTCGGGGTACATGCCCGGCATTTCGGCCGTCTCGCCGCCAATCAGCGCGCAGCCGGCGAGCTCGCAGCCGCGCGCGATGCCCTTGACGACGTCCGCCGCGACGCCCGTTTCGAGCCGGCCACAGGCAAAATAGTCGAGAAAGAACAGCGGCTCCGCACCCTGGACGACGATATCGTTGGCGCTCATCGCCACCAGGTCGATGCCCACCGTGTCATGGCGTCCAAGCAAAAAGGCGAGCTTGAGCTTGGTGCCGACGCCGTCGGTGCCCGAAACCAGCACCGGCTGGCGGTATTTGCCGGGAATCTCGCACAGGGCACCAAAGCCGCCAATGCCGGTCAGCACCTCGGGGCGCAGCGTTCGCCGCGCGAACGGCTTGATCGCTTCGACAAGTGCGTCGCCGGCGTCGATGTCGACGCCCGCATCACGGTAGGAAAGGCCCTGCGTCATGGAGGGTGCACGCGGCGCATTGAACGCGCGTGATAGAGTTCCGCCTCCGCGGAATTCTACCTTGCCGCTGCCAGCAGATCCCGACGATGCAGCAGCTGCCGCTCGAAATCACACGCCCGCCCGAGCCAACGCTCGACAACTTCATTCCGGGTGCAAATGCCGAAGCGCTCGCGCGCGTGTGTGCGCTCGTCCAGGGCGGGCTCGGTGAATGCGTGGTCTACCTGTGGGGCGGGCCGGGCACCGGCCGCAGCCACCTGCTGCGGGCCGCCGCGGACGCGGCGGGCGCCCGCGGACGCCCGGATGAACTGGTCACGGCGGACGACGTCGAACGGCTCGACGCCACGGGCCAGCAGGCGCTGTTCATCGCGATCAATGCGGCACGCGAAGGCGGCGCGGTCGTGCTCGCGGCCGGCAACGCACCGCCGGCGCAGCTCGCGCTGCGCGCCGATCTCGCCAGCCGATTGGGCTGGGGGCTGGTCTATCAGCTGCACCCGCTGACCGACGCGCACAAGGCGACCTGGCTGCGCGCCGATGCCGCGCAGCGCGGCCTGCAGCTCGACGACGGCGTGATCGACTACCTGCTCACCCGGCTGCCGCGCGACCTGCCTTCGCTCGCCACCCTGCTGTCACGCCTCGACCGCTACGCCCTCGCCCGCAAGCGCGCGATCACGCTGCCGCTGGTGCGCGAGTTTCTGCAGGCGCCGCCGCAGTGAAGCTCGCGCTTTTCGATCTCGACAATACGCTGCTCGCCGGTGACAGCGACTACGAGTGGGGTCAGTTCCTGGTCGACTGCGGCGTGCTCGACCGGGACAGCTACGAAGCGCAAAACGCCGCGTACTTCGAGCAGTACAAGGCCGGAACGCTCGACATTCATGAATACCTCGGCTTTGCGCTGCGCCCGCTTGCCGCACACACGCCCGAGGACCTGGCGCGCTGGCACGAGGAATTCATGCGCACGCGCATCGCGCCGATGATCGGCGCGCCCGCGCAGGCCTTGGTGCGCAGTCACCTTGAGCGCGGCGAGCTGTGCGCGATCGTGACCGCGACGAACAGCTTTGTCACCGCGCCGATCGCGCGCCGGTTCGGCATCGCGCATCTCATCGCGACCGAGCCCGAGTCGCGCGACGGACGTTTTACCGGACGCGTGGCGGGCACACCCTGCTTCCGCGAAGGCAAGATCGCGCGTGTCGATGCCTGGCTTGCGGCGCTCGGGCGGCCGCTCACGCAATTCGACGAAAGCGCGTTCTACAGCGACTCGCACAACGATCTGCCGCTGCTCGAGCGGGTTTCGCGACCGGTCGCGGTCGACCCTGACCCGCCGCTCGCCGCACACGCTGCACGCCACGGCTGGCCGGTCATCTCGCTGCGTGACTGAAGCATGTAGAATCCGCTTCGCTTCATGATCAAGCGATTCATCCGACGCGTCTTCGGCCTGCGCGAGGGCGCCCCGCTCCGCATTCCCCGCTCGAAGCACGGCCTGGCCCGCGAGGCGATCAGCCATGGCGCGCTCAAGGTCTGCGACGTGCTGCAGGACGCCGGCTTTTCGGCCTATGTCGTGGGCGGCGCCGTGCGCGACCTGCTGCTCGGCATCGAACCGAAGGATTTCGATGTCGCGACCGACGCACGCCCCGAGCAAATCAAGCCCCTGTACCGGCGCGCGCTGATCATCGGCCGGCGGTTTCGGCTGGTGCATGTGATGGTCGGGCGCGAGACCGTGGAGACCTCGACCTTCCGTGCCGCCGTCGAGGACGCGGGCGCCACCGAAGGCGAGGCGCAGCGGGTGCAGGACGAGCACGGACGCGTGCTGCGCGACAACGTATTCGGCTCGCAGGCCGAGGATGCCCGGCGGCGCGATTTCACGGTCAACGCGCTGTACTTCGATCCAGCCAGCGAGTCGATCGTCGATTATCACGGCGGCCTGGCCGACCTGAAAAAGCGCGTTCTGCGGGTGATCGGCGACCCGGCGACGCGCTACCGGGAAGACCCGGTGCGCATGCTGCGCGCGGTGCGCCTCGCCGCCAAGCTCGGCCTGACGCTCGATGCGGCGACGCGCGCGCCGATTCGCCGGCTGGCGCCACTGATGGAGCGCGTCCCGCCGGCGCGGCTGTTCGACGAGATGCTCAAGCTGCTGCTCTCGGGACACGCCAGCGCCTGCCTGCGCCAGTTGCGCGATGAGGGCCTGCATCACGGCGTGCTGCCGCTGCTCGACGTCATCCTCGAGCAGCCGCTCGGCGAGCGCTTCGTGACGCTGGCGCTCGCGCAAACCGACGAGCGGGTACGTACCGACCGGCCGGTTTCGCCCGCCTTCCTGTTCGCTGCCCTGCTCTGGCACGAGGTGCTGGCGACCTGGCGGGCGCGCGAGAAGCGGGGTGAGCGCGCGATTCCCGCCCTCGAAGCGGCGATGGACCAGGTGCTCGACACGCAGTGCGAGAAGCTCGCGATCACGCGCCGGCTCACTGCGACGATGCGAGAGATCTGGGGCATGCAACCGCGCTTCGAGCATCGCTCCAGCATCCGCGCCCAGCGTCTGCTCGAAGCGCCGCGCTTTCGCATGGCCTACGACTTTCTCGCGTTGCGCGCGGCGAGCGGCGAGGTGCCGGCGGAGTTCGAGACCTGGTGGCGCGCCTTTCAGAGCGCGGACGCCCCCACCCGCAAGGCGATGTTGATGCCCGAGTCCGGACCGACGCAGAAGCGCCGCCGGCGCCGGCGCAAGAAAACGGCTCCTGCGGGCGGCACAGCAACGCCCGCGTGAGCCACGTCGCCTTCGTCGGCATCGGCTAGAATCTCGACGCGCGGCAGGCCCGCGTACTCGCGGCCTTCGATGCGCTCGACGGGCTGCCGCAGACGCGGCTGACCGGCCGCTCGCCCCTGTATCGCAGCGCCCCGCTCGGCGGGCCGCCGCAGCCCGACTACGTCAACGCCGTTGCGCGCATCGAAACCGCGCTCGCGCCGCAGGCGCTGCTCGGCGCACTGCTCGCGATCGAGGCCGCCCAGGGGCGGGTGCGCGGCGAAGTCAACGCGCCGCGCACGCTCGACCTGGACCTGCTGCTGTACGACACGGCGCGCTGCACGCAGCCCGGCCTGCGGCTACCGCATCCGCGCATGCACGAACGCCGCTTCGTGCTCGTGCCACTGCTCGACCTCGAGCCCGAGGCAACGATTCCCGGGCAGGGTGCGGCGGCCGAATGGCTCGCACGCTGCGCTGCGCAACCGCTCGAACGCATCACCTGATGGAGCGGCACCGGTACATCGCGGTCGAGGGGCCGATCGGCGCGGGCAAGACTTCGCTCGCGCGCCGGCTCGCGGCGCACATGGGCGCCGAGCTGCTGCTCGAGCAGCCGGGGGAAAATCCGTTTCTCGCGCGCTTCTACCAGGACAGGGCGCGTTATGCACTGCCGACCCAGCTGTTTTTCCTGTTTCAGCGCGCGCGCCAGCTCGAGCCCCTGGCACAACGCGATCTGTTCAATCACGCGACGGTGGCCGATTTCCTGATCGACAAAGATCCGCTGTTCGCCAGCCTCACGCTGTCCGGCGACGAGCTGGCGCTGTACCAGCGGGTCTACGAGTCGCTGCGTCCGCAGGCGCCCGCGCCCGACCTGGTCATCTACCTACAGGCCCCGGCCGAGACCCTGATCGAACGCGTTCAGCATCGCGCCGCGCCGTTCGAGCGCGGCATCGACGAAGCCTACCTCGCGCTGCTCGCCGAAAGCTATGCGCGCTTTTTCTACCACTACACCGCGGCGCCGGTGCTGATCGTCAATTCCCAGAGCCTCAACTTCGTCGACCGCGACGCCGACTTCGAGCTGCTCGTCGAGCGACTACGCGGCATGCGCGCGCGACGCGAGTTCTTCAGCGTGGCGTGATCGGGCGCCGCGGGCGCGCCGCTCGAGGCGCGCGCGATCGGCACCCCGAGCGGCTAGGCAGGATACGGATCGAAGGTCATCGACTCGACCGGATAGCCCAGCGACAGCGCCAGCTTGTCCATTGCCTCATCGGTCAGCTGTACCGGCTCGAAGTCCGCTTCACCGCCCTTCGAGCGGATGAAAGCCGTCGCCGCATCTGCGGAATTCCAGGTGACGACGGGATCGGGCGAGACGCCAGGCACTTGCCGGCAAATCGGCAGGCCATCGGCCTTAAAGACGATCGCGTACATGTAACGGCCCCAGAAGATGTCAACGCACGGGCCTGAGCCCAGGAACGGCTCGAATTTAACCCAAGCCCGGTGTTTGTTCCACTGTTGCGGCCGCCGTTTTCAGGGGATTGCAGAATAGTGCGCACAGCGGGTGGCTTCGCGCACGTCCATGCAATAGAAAATTTTGCAAAACAGGCGCGCGTTGCGGGATCGGGTCAGTACCCGGCGACCGCGCCGTCGCTGCGCGGATCGTAGGCACCTTCCAGCACGCCCTCGGGATGTCGCACCAGTGCGCCGGCGTGGCCCATGGTTTCGTCGAATGCGCCGAGCACCTCGACCTCGTGTCCGCGCGCACGCAGCGCATCGGCGACCGCTGCACCGAAGCGCGATTCGATCTTCAGCGTCTCGGACATCGACCCCCAGGTGCGTCCGAGCAGCCAGCGGGGTGCAGACACGGCCTGTTGCAACGGCTGGCCAAAAAGCGCGTAGCGCGTGAACACCGCAGCCTGCGTCTGCGGCTGGCCGTCACCGCCCATGGTGCCGTACACCATCGTGCGTCCGTCGGCAAAGCGCGCAAGCGCCGGATTGAGGGTGTGAAAGGGTCGCTTGCCGGGCTCCAGGGCGTTGATGTGCCCGGCAGCGAGCGAAAAGCTGCAGCCCCGGTTCTGCCAGTTGACCTGCGTGCCCGGCAGCACCACGCCGGAGCCGAACTCGTGGTAGATGCTCTGGATGAAGCTCGCCGCACGGCCTGCGGCGTCGATCACGCCCATCCAGACCGTGCCGCCCGGCTGGGACCTGCCGCCCCAGGGCAGCGCGCGCTGCATGTCGACGCGCGCGGCCAGCGCGTCGAGATGCTCGGTGGCGAGCAGCGCTTGCGGGTCGCAGGACATCCAGGCTTCGTCGGTCAGATGGCGGTCCCGGATCTCGAGAAACGCCTGCTTGGTGGCTTCCACAATGGCGTGTACGTGGTCCGCGCCGTCCGGCGCGAACGCCTCGAGGCCGAGCCGGTCGCAGATTCCGAGG
This sequence comes from Betaproteobacteria bacterium SG8_39, assembly GCA_001303445.1. Lineage (GTDB taxonomy): Bacteria > Pseudomonadota > Gammaproteobacteria > Burkholderiales > SG8-39 > SG8-39. Next base: position 13,820 of record LJTQ01000103.1, read on the forward strand.
ATGGCAAGCGACAGCAGGCCCTGGGTCGGCGGACGCATGTTGTACAGGCGCCCGAGCGCATGTGCGAGCTCGAGTGGCGCCACGCGCCGCGCGCGGTAGGCCTCCAGATCGGCGATACGCAGCGGGCTGCCGAGCGCAGCGAGATCGTTGGTCAGTGAGCGCGCCAGCTCGCCGCGGTAAAAATCGTCCAGCCCGGCTTCCGCCAGGCGACGCAGCGTCGCGCCGAGGGCGGGCTGCATGAACAGCGTGCCCGCGGCCGGCACCGTGCCGCGCGGCATGAAGCGTGCCGCAAATCCCGGCACCGCCTCGAGCTCGGCGCGCTTCGCCGCCGTCGCCGCTTGCTGGCTCGCGGTCACCGGCACACCGGCTTCCGCATAATGGATCGCGTCCTCGAGCAGGCGGCCGAGCTGCAGGCGACCGCCCCAGGCAGCGCGGCTTTCCTCCAGCGCGAGTGCCCAGCCACCGACGGTCCCGGCCACCGTGTTCGCGGCGACTGCACCGCGCGGCGGAATCTGCCCGAGATCGCGCGCTCGGTAGAACTCGATCGTGGCGAGCTGCGCCGCGGGTCCGCTCGCGTCGATCGCAAACGGCGCGGCATCCGGCGCGCTCACCACCCAGAAGGCATCGCCGCCGATGCCGTTCATGTGTGGGTAGACAACCGAGATGGTCGCCGCCGCCGCGACCATCGCCTCGAGCGCATTGCCACCTTCGCGCAGCACTGCGGTCGCGCTCTGCGCGGCAAGCGCATGCGGTGCGACTGAAATGCCGCGCCGCGCAAGCGTCGTCTGCATGCAGCGTCCTCTCCGGGCAAAGCGCGGATGGTGGCGCCGTGCGTCGTTCAGAGCAAGTCGCAAGCCGCGCACCGTGCGCCGCGCGCCGCGCGCCGCGCGGGGCAGGCGCAGCGAGTAGCGTCAGGCAACAACACGATGGGCCCGCGGCCGAGACCACGGCGCGGACGCGGTTGGCGGACCTCTCACCCGCTGGCGCTAATTATTTCGGGTGAGTGGGCCTGCCAGGGCCCTAAGCGTTAAATAGTTCACGCCGTGACTGTCGCCAAAACACGACAACCCGTCCGTATCATTGCTCTCCGCAAAGAATCAGGCGTTTAATGCCCATAAGCGCGTAACAAACTTTCACTTTCTGGTGCGCGCATGAGTGTAGCCCTCACTTGACTGAGGGCATTTTTTTCGTCTCTGCAAACGGGAGGGCAACATGAGCAACATGAACGACGTCTTCGGTCCGCGACTGCCGTACGGCAAAGTCAACAGCCAGTATCAAACCGAGTTCGAGCCGGCGACTGGCACGATCTGGGGATACTTCAACCCCAAGGGCAACGCCTGCTTCAGTCTCGGACTGTTGAAGGACATCCACGCGCATGACAGTGCGCTTGCGGCAAACGACGGCAAGATCGAAGTCGGTGGAGTTGCCCAGAAGGCCGACATCTACGTGCTCGGCTCGCGCATGCCGCGCGTGTTCAACCTCGGCGGCGACCTGGCGCTGTTCGTGCTGCTCATCAAATCGCGCGATCGCGACGCCCTGGCGCACTATGCCCGTCTGTGCATCGACAACCTGTACCCGAGGATCCAGAATTTCCACTGCCGCAGCCTCACCACCATCTCGCTCGTGCAGGGGGACGCACTGGGCGGCGGCTTCGAAGCCGCACTGACCTCGGACATCCTCGTCGCCGAGGAGAGCGCGCAGCTCGGCTTTCCCGAGATTCTCTTCAACCTCTTCCCGGGGATGGGCGCCTACAGCCTGCTGGCGCGCCGCATCGGCATGCGCGCGGCGGAGGACCTCATCGTTTCGGGCCGCGTACTGCCGGCGAAGGAGCTGCATGAAATGGGCGTCATCGACATTCTGGCCAAGGATGGCGAAGGCGAGGCTGCGGTGCGCGAGTGGATCGCGCGCACGGCAAAGCGGCGCAATGGCCTGCAGGGCATCCACGCCGCACGGCAGCTGGTCCATCCGGTGACACGCGAGGAGCTCGACGCGATCGCCGACACCTGGGTCGACGCCGCGCTGCGCCTGCAGGACCGCGACCTGAAGATGATGAGCCGGATCGTCCGCGCCCAGATGCGGCGCACCGAACTGGGCGACGTCGAGGACGTCACTGCAGTGGCGCTCGAAGAAGAACGCGTGGCCTGTGCGGTGTAACGGTGACGGCCCTCAAGCGGCGACGCGGGTCACGAACCCGCCGTCGCCGAACATGAGGCCGAACTGGTAGAAGTTGACACGCGTCGACTGGATGATCGATTCCTGTGCGGCCGGGTCCTGGATCGTCTTGATCAGGACGTTCATCTCGGCGACATGGTCGGCGTCCATGGTCGCGTGAGACGACAGGAACCTGAACCCCCCGGCATCGACCTTGCGCCCAATGGCCTGGGCGATCGAGTCCGAGACGCGCCCCCCGTACACTGAGGCCACCACCTCGAGCATGTACAGCATGCCGAGCACAGAGCAGGGATGGTGGCGGTCCGCCATGTGGTAGTTGAAGGCGATCATCGCCTGGATCGGCATGCTCGGCGGCTCCGCGCGCGCCTGCTCGACACTGCCGCCCACCGCCTCAATGTCCTCCAGCACCCAGCTTTCGTGTCCCTGTTCTTCCTGAATGCGCCGGTATAGGTCGTAGCGCACGTCGCGAAAGCGGTCGTCCAGCCGCGTCGCCCCGGCCGCCATGATCGGGCAGAAATGCCACACGATGTGATACAGATCGTGCAGGAACGCCCGGTACTCCCCGAGCGAAAGCCCGTGATGGATCATCGAGTGCAGTTTCGGGATGCTCTCGAGTGAACGGCGTTCAGCATCCGTCATCTCGATCAGCGTAATGAAGAACGACATTCGCGTCAGTCCAAAAAGATAAGTGGCGCCGAGGCCGGCTGCGATGCGCGGCCGGATTCTAGCGCGGCTCGCGGAAATCGGCGCAGCAAAATGCGCGGAGTCGCTCAGCC
>LJTQ01000117.1 GCA_001303445.1 Betaproteobacteria bacterium SG8_39
TTCCTCGGCGTCGCCGACGCGGCCGAGGGGGATGTCCTTCGCCATCTCCGCGTAGAGCGTTTCGACGTCGACGCCGCGCTGCGCGGCGCGCCGCTGGTGCTGGCCGGCGCGCACCAGACCGATGCAGATCGTGTTGACCAGGATGCCGTGCGGCGCGTACTCCTTGGACAGCGCCTTGGTCAGTGCGAGCCCCGCGGCGCGCGTCACCGTCGTCGGCATCGAGCGTGCGCGCGGCTGCTTGGCGCCGATGTTGGTGATATTGATGATGCGCCCGCTGCCGGCGCGCTTCATATGCGGAATCGCGAGCCGCGCAAGGCGCACCGCGGCGAACAGCTTGAGGTCGAAATCGGCCTGCCAGGCGGCGTCGTCCACCGCCTCGAATTCCCCCGTGGCCGAGGTGCCGGCATTGTTGACCAGGATGTCGATGCCGCCGAAGCCGTGCACCGCCTCGTCGATCGCGCGGCTGCAGTCCTCGGCGCGGCTCACGTCGGCGCGAATCGGCAGGGCCGTGCCGCCCGACGCTGCAATGCCCTTCACCACCTGCGCCAGACCCGCCTCGCCGCGCGCCACGATCGCGACGCGTGCGCCCTCTGCGGCGAGGCGCAGCGCGCTCGCGCGGCCGATGCCCTGCGTGCCGCCCGTGACCAGGGCGACCTTTTTGCTCAGTCCAAGATCCATGCGCTGACCTCCGTCGGCGCGATTCTACGCAGCCGGCCGCCCTGCGGCGCCGCGTTTCGCAGGCGTGCCGGGTTCGGGCGCGCAATGCGGGACAATTCCACTGCGCAAAGCGCATTGCCGCGGCATAATCCCGAGGTCAGGGAGGCCGAATGTCGCAGACTGATATCACCATGCCCGCTCAGGGCGCGCCGAGTACGGCGAACGAAGCATACGATCCGGCAATCGCGCTGGGATTCTTCAAGGCGGTGGGGACGCCCGAGGACGTCGCCCCGGGGACCACGTTTTTCGTCGAGAACGAGAAGGGCTCGCGCCTGCTGTTCAAGCGCGACAAGATGTACCTCCTGCTCGAGGGCGAGGTCAGCCTGATGGCCGGCAGCCGGCCCATCGGGCGGGTGGGCAAGGGCGAGATCTTCGGCGAGATGGCTTCGCTCACGCACTCGCCGCGCAGCGCAACCGCGCTCGCCAAGTCGCGCTGCCGCGTGATCGCGCTCGACGACCGCGAATTCGAGACTGCCCTGACCCGCAATCCGGGGTTCGCGCTGATGCTGCTGACGGTGCTCATCGGGCGGCTGCGCGAGGCGAACACCCAGCTGCTGGACAAAGGCGCACTGGCCCAGGACAAGACTTGGCAAGACGCCTACGTCTTCGACCGCAAGCTGGTTGCCGAGCTGGTCAAGGCGTTCGAGCACGAGGCGCCGAAGTTCTACGACGCCAAGAAGCCCATCATGCAGGAGGGTCAGGTGGGGCTGTTCATGTACGTCGTGCTCAAGGGCAGCGTGGTGATCTTCCTCGCCGGCACGCCGGTGGAGAAAGTCGGGCCGGGCGGCGTGTTCGGCGAGCTGGCGCTGATCGAGCAGCAGCCGCGTGCGGCGAGCGCGGTCGCGCTGTCTGACTGCGAGCTGCTGGCGATCAGCCGCACGGCGCTGCTCGAGCTGATCAAGACCAAGCCGGCCTTCGGCAAGTCGTTGCTCGCAGCCGTCGCGGACCGCGGCCGCTTCATGGTCTCGCGCCTGCGCTAGACAGTCCGGCGGGCGCGCCGCCGCCCCTGCCGCCCTTTGCGTTAGGCCACGGGAACTGCCGCTCTGATGGACGCCCTCGACGCAACGCAGCAGGTCGCGCGCTGGCTCTCGCGCTTCGGCGAGGCGCTTTCGCGTCGCGATCTCGACGCGGTGCTGAACCTGTTCGAGCCCGAATGCTACTGGCGCGATCTCGCCGCGTTCACCTGGAACATCAAGACCAGCGAGGGGCGCGAGGCCGTCCGCGCCCTGCTGGAGGCGACCCTCGCGGCCGCCCGACCGGCGGCCTGGGCGGCGCAAGGGCCGGCGCGTGACAACGACGGCGTGCTGGAGAGCTGGATCAGCTTCGAAACCGCAGTCGGACGCGGCACCGGCCACCTGCGGTTGCGCGACGGCCGCTGCTGGACGCTGCTCACGACGCTGCAGGCGCTGAAGGGCTTCGAGGAGCGCAGCGGCGCCACGCGCGAGCCGGGCACCGTGCACGGCGCGGTGCGCAATCGCAAGAGCTGGCTCGAGCAGCGCACGCAGGAGTCCGCAGAACTCGGCGTCACGCGCCAGCCGTACTGCCTGATCATCGGCGGCGGCCAGGGCGGCATCGGCCTCGCGGCGCGCCTGCGTCGCCTCGACGTGCCGACGATCGTCATCGAGAAGAACGCGCGCGCCGGCGATTCCTGGCGCAAGCGCTACCGGTCGCTGTGCCTGCACGATCCGGTGTGGTACGACCACATGCCGTACCTGCCGTTTCCGGACCATTGGCCGGTGTTCTCGCCCAAGGACAAGATGGGCGACTGGCTCGAGATGTACGCACGGGTCATGGAGCTGAATTACTGGAGCGAAACCGAGTGCACCGCGGCGCGCTATGACGATGCGGCGGCGCAATGGGAGGTCACGCTGCGCCGCGAGGGGCGGACGCTGCAGCTGCGGCCGAAGCAGCTCGTGCTCGCGACCGGGATGTCGGGCATGCCGAACATTCCCGAGATTCCCGGTGCGGCCTCGTTCGAGGGCCGGCTGTGCCACTCGAGCCAGCACCCGGGCGGTGAGGCCTGGTCCGGCAAGCGCTGCGTCGTGCTGGGTGCGAACAACTCGGCCCACGACATCTGCGCCGACCTCTGGGAGCACGGCGCCGCCGAGGTCACCATGCTGCAGCGCTCGCCGACGATTGTGGTGCGCTCCGAGGCGCTGATGGAGCACGCCTGGGGCCGGCTGTACTCGGAGGCGGCCGTGCGCGCGGGCATCAGCACCGAGATTGCCGACCTCACCACGGCATCGGTTCCGTTCAAGGTGCTGCCGGCGATGCAGCGCCCGGTTTACGCGAAGATCCGGCAGCGCGACGCCGATCTCTACGCAGGGCTCGAGCGCGCCGGCTTCCTGTTCGATTTTGGCGAAGACGCCGCGGGTATCCATTCCGCCTACCTGCGTCGCGGCGGTGGCTACTACATCGAGGTCGGCGCCTCGCAGCTGATCATCGACGGCGAGATCAGGCTAAAGAGCCACGTCACGCTCGAGCGAGTCAACCGGCGCTCGGTGACGCTGTCCGACGGAGCCGAGCTGCCCGCCGACCTCATCGTTCTGGCGACCGGCTACGGGCCGATGAACGACTGGGCGGCGCAGCTGATTTCGCCCGAAGTCGCCGACCGCGTGGGAAAGTGCTGGGGCCTGGGCTCGGACACGAAGAACGACCCGGGGCCCTGGGAGGGCGAGCTGCGCAACATGTGGAAGCCGACGCAGCAGCCGGGTCTGTGGTTCCACGGCGGCAATCTCATGCAGTCGCGCCACTACTCGCGCTACCTTGCACTGCAGCTCAAGGCGCGCATGCACGGCATCGCGACGCCGGTGTACGGCCTGGCGCCGGTGCACCACCTGCGTTAGGGGCGCCGTGGAGCTAACGTCCCGCCCGCTCGATCGCCTCGAGGACGATGCCGCGCGCTCTGGCCGCATCGCCCCACTCGACGATTCTGACCCACTTGTCCGGCTCGAGGTCCTTGTAGTGCTGGAAGAAATGCTCGATCTGGCTGCGCGTGATCTGGGGCAGGTCGGTGACCGTCCGCACCGCGTCGTAGCGCTGGGTCAGCTTGCTGCTCGGCACCGCGATCAGCTTTTCGTCCATCCCCGACTCGTCCTCCATCACCAGCACGCCGACGGGCCGGCAGTTGATGACCGAGCCGGGGACGAGCGCACGGGTGTTGGCAACGAGCACGTCGAGCGGATCGCCGTCGCCGCACAGGGTGTGCGGCACGAAGCCGTAGTTGCCCGGGTAGCGCATCGGCGTGTAGAGGAAGCGGTCGACGAACAGCGCGCCCGATTCCTTTTCGATCTCGTACTTGATCGGCTCGCCACCGACCGGAACCTCGACGATGACGTTGATGTCGTCGGGCGGGTGGTTGCCGACGCGAATCGCATCCAGTCGCATGATCGCTCCTGCCTGCGCCACAATCGGCGCTTCCTATGAGCGAGTTTAGCCTTAGACTCGCGGCGCGCAGGCCCGGAGAACGCAGATGGAATCACTGACGAGCCTTGGCAGCGCCGTTGGCGCGCTGCTCACAGAACGCAGGCAGACGCTCGCGGTGGCGGAATCCTCGGCGGGCGGCCTGATCAACGCGACGCTCGTCTCGGTGCCGGGGGCGTCGAGCTACTACCTCGGCGGCTGCGTCATCTACACCGCGACCGGCCGCGAGACCCTGCTCGGCATCACCCCCGGGGACATGACGGGCATGCGCTCGGCGAGCGAGCCGTTCGCGCAGCTGCTCGCGCGGCGCGTACGCGAAAAGCTCGGCACCACCTGGGGCCTCGCCGAAACCGGCGCCAGCGGCCCGCGCGGCAACCGCTATGGCGATCCCGCCGGGCACGCCTGCATCGCGGTGTCCGGGCCGGTCGAAGCGGTGGTGACCCTCGAGACCGGCAGCGACGTACGCGAGGCGAACATGTGGCTCTTCGCGCGCCGTGCCATCGAGCTGCTCGAATCGTGCATGCGAAAGGCGAAATCATGAGCGAGCCCCTCCCGGAGAAATTCCTTACCCTGCAGGAGATCGTTGCCGCCGCGCGCCAGAATCTGGCGCCGGGCCCCTGGGGCTACCTGGTCGGAGGGACCGAGACCGAGACGACCGTGCGGCGCAACCGCCATGCGCTCGATTCGATTGCGTTCCGGCCGCGCGTGTTGCGCGACGTGCGCCGCATCGACGTCGGCGGCGACTTCCTCGGTGCGCGCGTGCGCCTGCCGGTGCTGCTCGCGCCGGTGGGCGGCATGGAATCGTTCGTCGAGGGCGGCGCGGTGGCCGCGGCGCGCGCCTCGGCCGCGTTCGGCGTGCCGCAGATGCTGTCCTCGGTCTGCGTGCCGGGGCTCGAGGCGACCGCGGCGGCCGCGGACAACCTGCGTGTCTACCAGCTCTACGTGCGCGGCGATGCGACCTGGATCGACGACTGCGTGCGCCGGGCGAAGGACAACGGCTATCGCGCCTTCTGCCTGACGGTCGATGTTGCGATGTACAGCCGCCGCGAGCGCGACCTGGTGGGGCGCTTCATCAAGCCCTGGCGTGCGGACGCGGCCAAGGGCATGGAATACCAGTCGGCGCTGTCCTGGGACGAGGTCAAGCGCTACAAGGACCGGCACGACCTGCCGTTGATTCTCAAGGGCATCGCCACCGCAGAAGATGCCGGGATGGCGGTCGAGCACGGCGTCGACGTGATCTACGTATCGAACCACGGCGGGCGCCAGCTCGATCACGGCCTCGGCAGCGCCGCGGTGCTGCCCGAAGTGGTCGCGGCCGTCGCCGGGCGCGCGCAGGTCTGGGTCGATGGCGGCTTCATGCGCGGCTCGGACGTGGTGAAGGGCATCGCGCTCGGCGCGCGCGCGATCGGCCTCGGCCGGCTGGCCTGCCTCGGCCTGGCGGCCGACGGGGTTGCGGGACTGGTGCGTGCGCTCGAGATCCTCGAAGAGGAGGTGCGCATCTGCCTGGGGCTGCTCGGCGCGACCTCGTTCGCCGAGCTGACGCCGGCACACGTGGCCGCGGCGCCCGCGGTGAGCGACGCGTCGGTGCTGAGCGCGTTTCCGCTGCTCGGCGCGGGCGGCGAGCACGCGCCGCAAGCCGACTGACCGCTGCCCGGCGTACACTTGCGGCGACAGGCGCCGGAGCGCGGAACGCATGGAGCGAGTCGAACGCCGACGATTTCTGGCCGCGGCGGCTGCGCTGGCCGCGGCGCCGCTCGCCCGTGCCGCGCGGTCGAAGACATTGCCGCGGGTCGGCTACCTGTTTTCGTTCGTTCCCGCGCAGGGCGAGCACCTCTGGGCGGCATGCCGCCAGGGCCTGCGCGAGCTGGGCTACGTCGAGGGCGAGAACATCGTGCTCGAGCCGCGCTGGGCGAACGGCCGGCACGAACGCCTGCCGGAACTCGTCGCCGAACTGGTCGCGCAGCCGGTCGATGTCATCGTTTCCGCAGCGACCCCGGCGAGCCTCGCGGCGCAGGCGGGTGCCGGCAAGATCCCGATCGTGATCGTTGCGGTCGCCGATCCGGTCCGCGTGAAGCTGGTCGCGAGTCTTGCTCAACCCGGCGGAACCATAACCGGGCTGACCCTGCTCACCCCTGAACTCAGTCCCAAGCGCCTGCAGCTCCTCGTCCAGATCATTGGCAGGGCCTCGCGGCTGGCGATCCTGACCAACCCGGACAACAACAGCCACGTGGTATTCACCGGTGAGACGCTGGGCGCTGCGCGATCCATGGGCGTCGAGATCGAGATCCTGCGTGCGCGCGGCCCGGAGGAGATCGATGCGGCGTTCGAAGAGGCCGTGGCGCGGCATTGCGAGGGGATGATCGTGTTCGACGACCCTGTGACTTGGAGCCACCGCAAGCGCGTGGTCGCGAACGCAGCGCAAGCGCGACTTCCGGTCATGTACGGCTACAGCGAGTTCGTCGACGTCGGCGGAATGATTTCCTACGGACCGTACCGGCCGGACCTCTACCGGCGCACTGCGGATTACGTGCACAAGATCCTGCAAGGAACCAAGCCCGCGCGGCTGCCGATCGAGCGGCCGACCCGCTTCGAGCTGGTCGTCAATCTGGGGGCTGCCCGCGCACTCGGGCTCGCGTTCCCGCCTCAGATCCTGCTGACCGCGGACAGGGTTATTCAGTAGGTCGGGAGGCGACGGCGCTGGATCGTCACGCCGTCGTACCGTAGCCCGCGCCGGCCTTGCGGTATTCCTCGCGCGGCGGGCTGAAGATGTCGAGCACCACCGCACCCTCGGCGCCGACACGGATGCCGTGCGGCACGCCGCCCGGCGTATGCCAGAACTCGCCCGCGCTGACCGCGACCTCCTCGCCGCCCTGGATGCGCGTCGCCGAACCCTCGAGCAGCACGCCCCACTGCTCGTTCGGGTGGCTGTGCACCTGGCCGACGGCGTGCGACGCCATGCGCACCACCGAGAGCATCACGTTTTCGCCGACGAAGACGCGCGTTTCGACGCCCTCGGCCAGGGTGCGCGCAATGCCGCGCGCGTCGTTTGCGAGGCTGTAGACCCAGTCTGCTTTCGGCATGTCGTCCTCCGTCCCGTGTGCTGTGCTTCGTCTCAAATCTGCCCGCGCGCGCGCCGCTCCATCGGCAGCAGCGCGTGGTAGGTGAAGGTCTGCACCGGCGTATCGACGCCGGTCTCCAGCCCGTAGCGCACGATCGCGCCGTTCCAGGCCTCGAGCTCGGAGGGCTTGCCGGCCATGATGTCGCGCTGCATCGACGCCGTCGCGTCGGCCGGCATCGCGTCGTAGAACGTCCACAGCGCGCGCTTGTAGTCCGCGGTGATCGGATGGCCGCGGCGCGCGCCGACGGCGATGCCTTCGTCCATCGCGCGGTCGATCAGCGCATGCGTCTCCGGCAGGCTGCGCAGCACGCCCATCGGGCTGCGCGCGAGCGCGCCGAGCCCCGCCCAGGAGCTCACCGTGAGCAGCTTTTTCCACAGCTCGGTGCGGATGTCGCTGCTCGCTTTGGCCTGCGCGCCGGCGCTTTCGAAGGCTGCGCGCAGCGTTTCGACGCGCTCCGAGACTCCGCCGCCGAGCTCGCCGATCTCGACGTACGCGCCGGGATTGAAATGGCGGATGACGCCGGGCGCCTCGATCAAGCTGAAGACCTTGGACAGGCCACCCAGCACGTGCTGCGCACCGAGGATCGCAGCGAGTTCGTCCGGCGCCTCGACGCCGTTCAGGAACGGCACGACCATCGTCTCGGCGCCGACCATCGGCTGCATCGCGCGCGCGGCGTCCGCCACCTGCCAGGTCTTCACCGCGACGACGATGACGTCGACCGGCCCGATCTCTTTCGGATCGCGGGTCGCGGTGACTTTCTGCAGATGCAGGTCGCCGAGCGGGCTGTACACCCTGAGCCCGTTCTTGCGGATCGCTTCGAGCTGCGCGCCGCGCGCGACGAACGCGACCTCGTGGCCTGCTTCGGCGAGACGTGCGCCGTAATCCCCGCCGAGCCCGCCCGCACCGACAATCGCAAATCGCACCGTTCCGACCCCTCCCTCCGAGGGGCGTCAGTTTAGCGTCTGGACGACCTGCGTGCGCGAGCGCACCTGCGGCGCGAACCGGGCCCAGCCGCGCATTGCCTGGAATTCGGGCGTCTCGACCGCCTGCGGGCCGTCGAGCTCGTACACCGTGGTGTAAATCCGCGCGCTGAGCTGCCGGCGTTCGCCGCGAAGGGTTTCACTCAGCGGTCCTGCGGAGACGTAACGCCGACCGCGCAGCACGCCGGGGCAGGCGAGGGCGGCAGGAAGGTGGACCTCGTCGTACCAGCGGTTCCACTCGGCCTCGACTTCGGCATCGACTTCGGCGGTGACGATGAGCAGGCACTTCGGCAGCCTATCCATGGTGTTCGGTCTCCCTTGCGGGTGCGACGCGGCAACTACTTCTTGCCATAGCGCCGTTGCCACTCGGCTTCGAGCTCGGCGTCGGTCTTGTAGTGCGGAACGCGAAACGTGTAGCGATACCAGTTCTGCAGTCGATCCGGCCGGTCCTTCGTCTCATTTTCCCAGTACCACTCGCCGAGCTTGATGTTCGCGGCCTGGTCCAGCTCCCAGTGCCGGCGCGAGCGCGGACTGCCGAAGAGGTAGAGCCGGCCGTCGACGATCTTGAAGGTGTCCGCGCCGATGCGCGCCTTGAGCGCATAGTGTGCACCGCTTGCGCAGTAGCCACCGAAGGCCGGCACATAGCGCTCGGGAGCGGCGACAAAGATCTTCTTGTTCGATTCGCTGGCGAAGCGGTAGGTCAGACCGTCGTGCAGTGTCTTGATTGCCGGGTCGCCTTTCACCGGCTTGCCGACGGTGTGGTAGGCAACCGGATCGTTGCCGCGGAGCATCAGCTCGGCGTCGTCGCCGTCACCGACGACGTTGCGCGTCGAGCAGGCGCTCGCGGCGAGGACGATGAGCGCGACGAGCGCGATTCGAAGACGCGATGGCATGCAGACCTCCATGCATTGCGCGAGGCGCGAGGGTGCCTACGCTAGCACGGGCCTGCGACGGACGATCTCGGCGCCGGGCGGCGCGGGAAAGGTGGTGGAGGCGGCGGGAATCGAACCCGCGTCCGCAAGCCCTCTACAGTCAGGACTACATGCTTAGCCTCGCCATTTGTATCTCGCCTTGCGTCCGCCGGCGGGCGGGCTGACGCTCAGCCAGCCGCTTCGACGGATCCGCACGGCCAAGCGGCCAGACCGTGCAGAGAGGCTGATGTGAATGACGCTGCACCCCTTTCGGGGCCTGGCCCATCAGCAAGCCAGTGCAGCGTCTAGCCGGTGTTAGGCGGCTAGAGCGTAACGCTCGTCGTTGGCGTTTATGTGTTTCCAGCTGGATTTACGAGGGAACTGGTCCTCGGCATGCCCTGTGCTGCTTCGCGACCCACGTCGAATCCAGGTCGCCCCCGATACAGTGCGTCTACTGCCACGCATTGTCTCATATCGGGTTGATTGGCCGAAAATCAAGGCCCCGCAGCCTAGGCCTCGATCTGGGCGAGGAGCTC
>LJTQ01000118.1 GCA_001303445.1 Betaproteobacteria bacterium SG8_39
GAGCGCATCGGCGATGCGCCGTGCGCCCGCCGTTTCGTCGTCCAGCGCGTCGCTGCCGGCGAAGCCGGCGCAGAAGGTGCGCAGCTCCCGCTTCAGGCGCCGCGCCGCAAGGGCGCACACCAGGCTCGAATCCACGCCGCTCGACAGGAACGCGCCGAGCGGCACGTCGGAGAGCAGCCGGCGCTCGATCGAGCGCAGCAGCGCGTCTTCCAGCGCGTCGGCCTGCGCCTCGGGCGCCGCCGCGACCGGATCGACCAGGCGGTCGAAGGCGAAATAGCGCCGCGCCGGCAGGCGCGCAACGTCGGTGTCGGGACTGCCGCCGTCGACCACAAGGCGCGTGCCGGGCTCGAGCGCGTAGACACCGTCGAGAATGCTGCGCGGCGCAGGGACGTAGCGCAGTGCGAGGTAATCGAAAACGCCGCGCGCATCGAGATCCCAGGACCGGCCGGGCAGGGCGGCGATGGCGCGCAACTCCGAGGCGACAACCAGCATGCCGCCGACCTGCGCGTAGAACAGCGGCTTCTCGCCCGCGCGGTCGCGCGCCAGGTGCAGCCGGCGCTCGGCCGAATCCCACAGGGCGAAGGCGAACATGCCGTCCAGCCGCGTCAGGCATGCCGGGCCCCATTCGGCCCAGGCGGCGAGCAGCACCTCGGTGTCGGAGTGCGAACGAAAGCTGCGTCCACAGGCTTCCAGCGCGCCGCGCAGTTCGAGGAAATTGTAGAGCTCGCCGTTGTAGCTGATCGTATAGCGCCCGCCCGGGTCGCGCATCGGCTGTGCGCCGGCAGGCGAAAGGTCGAGCACCGCGAGCCGCCGGTGGCTGAGCGCGCAGGCCTGACCGTCGTCCCAGACGCCTTCGCCGTCCGGACCACGATGCTGCTGACGCTCGGCGAGTTGCGCGACGGCGGCGCGAAGCGCGCCGATGCCGACTTCGGCGCGCAGGGCGAGGGCAGCGCCGACGCCGCACATGGTCAGTGCGCCGCGCCCTGCGTGCGTTCGGCCTTCGCCGCGAAGGCGAATGCGTACTTGCGCAGGCCCTTGAAGTGCACCACGAAGCGCTCGTCGAGACGATCCAGCGACGAGGCCGCCTCGCCCTCGCCGCCGGAAAAGTTGAAGGTGTCGCAGGGCAGGAAGCGCAGCTCCGCGCCCGCCACCGCGCTCGGTGCATAGGGCGAAAAGGGCTGCGCCGCGTGCACCATGGCGTTGAGCGAGAGCTGGCCGCCACGCCAGCGTTTCACGTCGCCGTAATAGCCGCCGATGAACGCGTCGGCGGCGACGGCATCGTAGGTCGCCAGCCGTCTCTCGAAGAAGCGCCGCACCGCCTGCGGCCGGCGTGCGGCGAGGAACATGACGCCTTCGTTCGCCGGCATCAGCCGCGGGCCGTCGCGATAGGTCAGCCCGATGTCGAAACCCAGGTCGAACACCGCCTCGAGCGGCCGGTTGACCAGCGCGTCCGCGTCAAGGAACACCGTGTCGCGCGTGAAGGCCGGCGAGCGCAGGTAGGCGAGCAGCGCGCAGGCGCGCTCGTACATCGGCCGTGTCGGATCGAGCGGCAGCTCGACGACCTTCACCCCGGGCGCCGCCAGGGCGCGATGCCGCGCGCCCTGCGCAGTGGCGAGGAACACTGTCGCATCGGGGCAATGGCTGCGCACGCGCCCGATACAGCGCCGCAGGATGTCAAGGTAGTCGAAATGCTGCGGCACGAGCTTGGCGTCGACGTAGTCGATCGCCGCGCCGGCCGGCATGTCGACGTGGAACAGGAATACGTTGAGGCCCTGCGCTGCGCGCGCCGCGTCGGCGAACGCTGGCACCAGCGATGCGACACGCGCTTCGCTCTCGGCGTCGAGCGCGTCGCGGCGCAGCGCCGCGGCGTGCGCGACGATCGTCTCGATCGGCAGCTCGGTGCGCGCAGCCCCCGCAGCGGCGTCGCTGGGGGCCTCCTTGCCGGTGACCTGCAGCGGTTGGCCGCTGGCGAGCGAGGCGAGGCGAGACAGCAGGTCGAGATTGGAGATCGGGGCGGCGGCCGGCGTCGGCGTCGGCGTCGGCGACGCGGGCGGGGCGGACGCGGGGGAGGCCGTGATCGCCGCCGCTTGCGGCGCACGGCGCGCGAACGCGGCCTTCAGCAGCTTGAGCAGCATCTGCGTGGCGTTCGCTTCGCGCCGGGCTAGGGCCGGCGCTGCCGGGGACTCATTGCGACGCCGGGTCCTTCTTGCTCGAGGCGCGGGTCGTCGTGTAGACCACCAGGCCCTCGGTGGCCACCTCGATGAATTTCTCGCTGTAGCCGAGCTCCTTCAGCTCCCACTTGAAGGCATTCGCCAGCCGCGCCTTCTTGTAGACGCCCAGCTTGCTCTTCTGGCCGAACTCGGCGGCCTGGTCGAGCACATCCTCGAGCACCTTGGTGATGCGGTTGGCCGAGACGCGCTTTTCCTTCGCCTGGTCGAGCGTCGGCGGATAGCGCTTGGCGACCATGTCGGCGAGCTTCTTCGCGAATTCGTCGACGTCCTTGCCGACCAGCTTGTCCAGGAGTCCCATAACGTGACCTCGTGATCTCGGTTTGCGGTTGACCGCTGGCGATTATCGCACCGCAGGCCCTCGCGTGCGCGCAGTGCCTAGGCGGCCAGCGGCGCGGGCGTGACCACCTTTTCCAGGTAGATGTTGTAGAGGAGCAGGTTGCGCTCGATTCTCGGCTGCTTGATGACCTCCACGCCGTGGAACGCCTGGTCGGTCTTGAGGAAGCCGAACAGGCTGTTGGGCAGGAACCCTGCGGTCATCACCTTGTTGAACTGCTCGAAGGGATGGCGCTGGCGTCCGTCGCAGCGCATGGCCGGGTCCTTCGGCACGTAGACCGAGGTGCCGAGGGCCTGCAGCGCGTCGTCGGGCGGGAGGTAGAACAGCAGCGAGACGAGCTTTTTCGGCGTGTCGGTATGCGGCTTGATCGAGTAGTCGGTCATGTCGCGCACGAAGCGCGCCTCCACGCTGGTCACCAGTCGCGCCTCGGCGCCGAAGCGCGCGCGGATGCCGGCCATGAACTTGCCGACGATCAGGTCGCGGAAACGGTCGCCGAGCAGCCAGCTCGACAGGCTGCGCCAGGTGCCGCTGCCAAAGCTCGCGTCCTCCTCGGCTTGGAGCACGGACAGTTCGGCGAGATAGCGCGGCTCGAAAGGGCTCTTCTGCAGCTCGCCGGTCTTCTTGTCGATGCGCCCGACCGTACCGAACTCGTTGATCGGCGTGAGCGCCTCGGTGTCCGGCATCGTCTCGAGCAGGCGCTGGTAATACGCCTCGGGAAAGACCGGCTGGATGTAGAAGTGCGGATACGGATACGTGCGCACCGCCGCGTTCGCGATCTGATAGTGAACGAATTCCTCAACGTCGAAAGACATAGTTGGCAACGCCCTTGAATGGACCTTCCTCGCGCTGTGACTGCGCGACCTGCTCGCGAGAAAAATCGAAGCCCAGCTCGAGCATCGTATCAATGATGTTCCAGTGGTCTTCGAGGTTGGTGTTAATTTCGATCAGCGCGGACTTGACCGTCTTCGCCGCGAGCGTGCGGCGGGCCCCGGCCACGATCACCGGCTCGATGCCGTCGACGTCGATCTTGACGTGCTGCGGCACCGGGAAGCCGTGCTGCTCGACCAGCTCGTCGATCGATATCGCGACGCTGCCCTGACGGAAGCCGGGCGCCATCGGCCGGTCCGCGAAGTCGCGCGCCTCGCCGAAGCGGTGCAGCGAGCCGCCCGGATCGACGCTGCTGAGGAACAGGTGGTCGAATGCCAGCTTGTCCGCGATCGCCAGGCAGTAGGCGGAGACGCGGTCCTGCAGCCCGTTCAGCAGGATGTTGGTGTTGAGAATTGCAAAATTTTGCGACTCCGGTTCGAAGGCGAAGACGCGCGTGCCGCGTGTCTTGGCCGCCCAGATGGTGTAGCTGCCGACGTTCGCGCCGATGTCGAACAGCACCTCGTCCGGTGCAAATGCCGCGATCCAGGCGAGCGTTTCCGGTTCCTTGTGCCGCAGCGATTCGACCCGCCAGCGCGTGGTGTCGTTCGGCGTGAAGAACCGAACGCGGCTGCCGTCGTGTTCGACTTCCATGCATTGCGCCGGAAGCGGAGCGGCGTTCACCATCGACCTGCCATGGGGTATGGCGTACCTCGCACCGCGGCAATATACCACCGCGGACCCGCGTGTCCCTGTGCTATAACTCGCTTCGAGCCACGCCCTCGACGCGGCAGGTTCTCATCGCCCGGCGACGCGGCGTGACGGAATTCACGGCGCGACCAACGAACCGCAACAGACGCTTCATCCATGCCCTACTCGCGAGACAACCCGAGCGCGCGATACCGCGAGCTGATCCGCATGTACCAGGACATGCATGTGCACGGCGAGCGCTTCATGGGCGTCGCACCGCAGCACACCTTTGATGGACGCAGCCTGCGCAAGGAGCTGGTGCGCATCAAGCGCCTCATCGAGCAGACCGGGGCGCTGACGATCCTCGACTACGGCAGCGGCAAGGCCGGCGAGTACGAGCCGCGCCAGGTGGCCGTCACGGGCGAAGGCGAGTGGGACAGCGTGATCGATTACTGGGGCGTCGACGAGGTCACCTGCTACGACCCGGGCTACGCGCCTTACAGCAAGCTGCCCAGCGGCAGCTTCGACGGCGTGATCTGTACCGACGTGCTCGAGCACTGCCCGGAAGAGGACATTGGCTGGATCGTGCCCGAGATCTTCTCCTACGCCGATCGCTTCGTGTATCTCGCGGTCGCCTGCTACCCGGCGAGCAAGCGCCTGCCGAACGGCGAGAACGCGCATTGCACGGTTCAGCCGGTCGAGTGGTGGCAGGACGTAATCCAGCGCGCCGCGGCGGCGCGCCCCGGCGTGATCTGGGAGGCCTGGCTTGAGGCGAAGCGCGGATCGGACGCCGAGACGATCGGCCTGCGTGGCGGTGCGCTGCAGCCGGCGGGCTGAGCGGGGCCGCACCACGCATCCCGCGATCGCGCGATGCTGAGCGCGCTGCTGCGGCAGATCTTCGGCCGGCCTGGAAAGGCGGCCCCGGCAGCCTCGGATGCACCGCGTCCCGGCGCGCTCGACAGCGCGCGCGCACTGCTCGATGCACGGCGCCTCGACGAGGCGCTGGCCGAAGTCGAGCGGTTGCTCGGCGCGGATCCGGCACAGGTCGATGCCATGGTGCTGAAGGCGGCGATCCTGCGCCGCCAGCGCAAGCTGGCCGAGGCCAAGCACCTGCTCGAGGCGGTGCTGATCCTCGAGCCGCGCTGCGCCGAAGCCTGGCTCGAGCTGGGCACCTGCTACCGGTTGGAGGACGATCCGTTCTGGGCGCGCTACTACCTGCGCCTGGCGAACGCGGCCGATCCGGCACGGGCGGATGTCTGGAACGAGCTCGGGCTGATCGAGATCACCCTGGGCAACTACGAGCAGGCCGAGGAGTCGCTCGAGCACACGGTGAACCGCAATCCGGATCTCGCCGAGGGCTGGAACAACCTCGGCATGCTGCTCGGCCGGCGCCACGACCTGGAGAACGCACGCCGTCACTTTCTGCGCGCCGTGTATCTCAAGCCGGAGTTCTACATGGCCGCGTGCAATCTGGGCCTGGTCAACCGCGAACTGGAGCGTTTCGAGGACGCCGAGCGCGAGCTGCGCCGCGCGCTCGAGCTCGATCCGCAGCCGACCACCGCGCGCTTGAATCTGGCGGGGGTGCTGCAGGACAGCGGACGCCTGGACGCCGCGCGCGAGATGCTCGAGACCGCGCATGGCGAGGCGCCGCAGAACGCCGACGTGCTCACGGCGATGAGTGCGGTCGCGCTGCGGCTCGGCGAGGGCGCGCGGGCCACGCAGCTTGCCGAGCAGGCGCTCGGCTGCGCGCCGGACAGCCCCGACGCACGCCTTGCGCTCGCCACCGCGCAGCTCGCGCGCGGCGATTTCGCACATGGCTGGGAGAACTACGAAGCACGCCTGGCGAGCGGACAGGGCATGCAGCGCAAGTTCCCGATTGCGCGCTGGAACGGCGAGGACCTGCGCGGCAAGCGCATCTTCGTCTACGGCGAGCAGGGGCTCGGCGACGAGATCATGTTCGCGTCCTGCCTGCCGGACCTGCTTCGGCGCGGCGCGCATTGCCTGCTCGACTGCACGCCGCGGCTGCGCCCGCTGATGCACGACGCGTTTCCCGAGGTCGAGGTGCTCGAGTCGCCGACGCGCCCGGAGTCGCCCGGTGTGATGGACGTCGGCGCCGACGTCTGCGCGCCGATTGGCTCGCTGCCGCGCTTTCTGCGCACCACGCGCGAAGATTTCGCGGGCGGCCGGCCGTACCTGAAGGCGGACGCGCAGCGCGTCGCGGCCTGGCGCGAGCGGCTCGCGGGACTCGGCGACGGGCTGAAGGTCGGCCTCTCCTGGCGCGGCGGCCTGGCACGTACCGGTCGCAGCAACCGCTCGATCGCGATCGAGGCGCTGCAGCCCCTGCTGCAGACCGCCGGTGTGCGCTGGGTGAGTCTGCAGCACGACGCCCGCCCGGACGAACTGTCCGACCTCGCGGCAGGCCACGCGAACGGCGTCGCGCACTGGCCCGAGGCGCATGCCGAGATCCCCGAGACCGCGGCGCTGATCGAGGCGCTCGACCTGGTGGTCACCGTGTGCTCGACGATCGTGCATCTGTCGGGGGCGCTCGGCCGCCAGGCGCTGGTGATGACGCCGCGCGGGCCAGAATGGCGCTACCTGCTCGAGGGCGCGTCGATGCCGTGGTACGCGTCGGTCGAGCTCATCCGCCAGCGCCAGCGCGACGACTGGAGCGACGTGCTGGCGGCGGTGCGCGATCGCCTGGAGCGCGCGCGGCCTGCGCCGTCCGCGGCGGCCTCGCAGGTGGCCTCGTGAGCGCCAACCCGGGCACCATCGAGCGCGCGCCGGATCCGCAGATCGGGCAGGCGCGCAGCCTGCTCGCCGACGGCGACGCGACCCGGGCCTGGCAGCTTGTCCATGAGGTGCTGAGCGCGCGCCCGGATGATCCGGACGCGCTGTGCCTGGGCGGCAAGCTGGCGCTGCTCGGCGGGCGCGTCGAGCGCGCCCAGGAGCTGCTCGGCCGCGCGCTCGATGTCGCACCCGACAACGTCGAGGCGCACCTGGAGCTCGCCACGCTGTATCGCCGCTCGCGCCGGCTCGAGGATGCGCTCGACGAGCTGTCGCTCGCGCTGCACTACGACCCGGAGAACGCCGCTGCGCTGTTCGAGATGGGCAATGTGCGCAGCGCGCGGGGCGAGCTGGAGGCTGCGATCGAGGCCTACCGCAGCGCGGTGGAGAAAGACCCCGCGATGGCGCAAGCCCACCTCGAGATGGGCTACGTCATGCTCAAACTCAGGCGCTACGCCGACGCGGTCGAGGTGCTCGAGCGCGGCGCCGAGCTCGATCCGAGCAATCTGAGCGGCCAGAACAACCTCGGCTACGTCTATGTGCGGCTCGAGCAGTACGACCGTGCGCTCGACGTGTTTGCGCGCCTTTGCGCGCAGACGCCGTACTCGCGGCTCGGCCCACGCCTCAACTACGGCAACGCGCTGAGCCACACGGGCCGGCTCGGCGAATCGGAGCGCGTTTACGCGGATGTGTTGCAGCACGAGCCGAACAATTTCACCGCGCATTGGAACCGGGCGCACCACGTGCTCGCGCGCCACGCGTTCGCCGAGGGCTGGCAGGAATACCGCTACCGTCTGCAGGTCGACGATGTCTGGCACCGGCGGCTGATTCCCTTTGCGCCGTACAAGGGCGAAGCGCTCGAAGGCAAGACGCTGCTGATCAGTGCGGAGCAGGGACTCGGCGACCAGATCATGTTCGCCTCCTGTCTGCACGAGGTGGTCTCGCGCGCCAGACAGGTCATCCTGGAATGCGACCAGCGGCTCGCCAGTCTGTTCCAGCGCTCGTTTCCCGGCGTGCGCGTGATCGGCAGCCGACAGGAGATGCAGCCGCTTTGGCTGCGCGAGGTCGGCCATCCCGACTACCACCTGCCGGCAGGCAATCTGCCTGGATTTTTCCGCAGCCGACTCGAGGATTTCCCGCGCCATGACGGTTACTTGGTCGCCGATCCAGAGCGCGTTGCGCGCTGGAAGGAACGCCTCGCCGCGCTCGGACCGGGTCCTTACATCGGGCTGTCCTGGCGCGGCGGTACCCGTGGCACGCGGCGCAGCTTCCGCAGCCTGAGCCTGGTCGATCTGCTGCCGTTCCTGCGCGTTCCGGGCCTGCGCTTCGTCAGCCTGCAGTACGGCGACTGCGCCGAGGATCTCGAAACGCTGCGCCGCGAGAGCGGCATCGAGGTCGCGCACTGGCCCGAGGCGATCGCGGACTACGAGGAGACCGCGGCGCTCTGCGTGGCGCTCGACATGACCGTCAGCGTCTGTACCGCGGTGATCCACCTCAACGGCGCGCTCGGCAAGCCGGTGCGGGTGATGGTGCCGGCCGTTCCGGAATGGCGCTACGGCGTTTCTGGCGAAGCCATGCCCTGGTACCCGTCGGTACGCCTCATCCGGCAGGCCGCGCGGGGCGATTGGTCCGAGGTCTTCGCCCGCGTGGCGGACGATCTCGGGCGGCGCTTCGCTGCCTAAATCGGGCACCCGGTGACGCGTTGCGTCACCGGCAAGTCGCTGGACATTCAGATAAATTGCAGAACTTGATCAGGATGTGTCCGGAAGGCCGCCGTTCGGGCCTTCTGGGATAGTCCTAACCAACTCATTAATAAAGGTTTTACATGGTCTTGCGGTCGTCCGCAGGCGCGGTCGCAGGGCTGGCATACGTTCTGCATAGGGAGGGGCGCGAGAGGCGCCGTTGCCTCTACGAACCAGGAGAGACGTAGCTATGAAGCGCATCCAACGAGGCTTTACTCTGATCGAACTGATGATCGTCGTGGCGATCATCGGCATTCTGGCGGCGGTGGCGCTGCCGGCCTACCAGGACTACACCGTCCGTGCGAAGGTCTCGGAACTGATCCTCGCCGCCAGTGCGGTGCGTACGTCGGTCACCGAGCAGGCGCAGAACCTGAACGGTCTGACGAGCGCGGGCCAGGGCCTGACGATCCAGTCCGGCGGCAAGGTCGGCGTGGCGGCGGTGGCGATGACCGGCACGGTGGCGATCACCGGTGCGGATGCCAGCATCATGGGCACGTCGGGCATCACGGTGACGCTGGCGCCGAGCTGGAACACCACGGCGAACACGGTGGTCTGGTCCTGCGACGTCAACCCGGCGAAGTACGGCCCGTCGACCTGCCGTACCGACTAAGCCAAGCAGCCCCATTCGATCGAAACGCCTCCCTCGGGAGGCGTTTTTTTTGGGCCCTCAGGTACGTGCTGCCTGACGCGCTGCGTCACCTGGGGACGCAAAGCGCCGCAAATCGGTACCCCGAAGCCGCTGTGCAATGGCGTTCTGGCCTCTCCCGACCATGCCAGGACTTGCGCAACTAATTGATAATTAACTGATTTACATGTCCTTGCGATGCCGCGCGGCAGATTTCCCAGGGTGGCACGGGTCCTGCATCAATAGGGGTACTTGAGGGCGCTCATGCCTTCACGAACAGGAGAGCTAAATGAAGCGCATCCAACGAGGCTTTACTCTGATCGAACTGATGATCGTCGTGGCGATCATCGGCATTCTGGCGGCGGTCGCGCTGCCGGCCTACCAGGACTACACCATCCGCGCCAAGGTGT
>LJTQ01000006.1:0-31275 GCA_001303445.1 Betaproteobacteria bacterium SG8_39
GCCGATTCGGGATAGCGCCCGAGCCAGCCCCGCTTCAGCGCATCGAACGCGACGCCCTCGTTCGGCAGCCGGGTTGCGGCGCCGCGCAGCGTCACCCGTGCCAGCGTGAACGGATCGCCGCGCCCGTCGTCGTTCTGCGCGATCGACAGCGCAACGCGTGGATCGCGCGACATGTCCTGCGTGTGCCAGGCGAGGCGACTGACGTGGACGTGAAAGCTCGACAGATCGGGCGCCGGCAGGAACAGCGTCATCGAGACCATCGGCGCGGCGTCGCGCAGCGTACCGAGATGCGCGACCCGCACGTCGCGCAGCAATTGCAGCAGGAGGGCGCGCTCATCGGCATTCATCGCGGCCATTGTAAACTTCGTGCCGGACAGTCTCCGGAACCCGCTTGCGCTACGAACTCCTGGTCGGCCTGCGCTACACCCGCGCCAAGCGCCGCAACCACTTCATCAGCTTCATTTCCGCCCTCTCGATGGCGGGTATCGCGCTCGGGGTCGCCGCCCTGATCGTGGTGCTGTCGGTGATGAACGGATTCCAGCACGAGCTGCGCGCACGCATCCTGGCGGTGGTTTCGCACGTTCAGCTGTTCGGCGGGGAAGGCCGGCTGGACGACTGGGCGCGCGTCGCGGCAGCCGCCGGACAGAACCCGCGGGTGGTCGCGGCGGCGCCGTTCGTCAACGCGCAGGGCATGTTCTCGCGCGGCAGCAACGTGCGTGGGGCGATCGTGCGCGGCATCCTGCCGCCGCGCGAGCTGCAGGTCTCGGACATCGGTCGGCACATGCGTGCCGGCAGCCTCGATGCGCTCAAGGCCGGCGAGTTTCGCGTCATCCTCGGGGCCGACCTCGCACGTGCGCTGGGTGCGTTGCCCGGCGACAAGGTGACGCTGATCGCGCCGCAGGGGCTGGTGACGCCGGCCGGCGTGATTCCGCGCCTCAAGCAGTTCACCGTCGCGGGCTTGTTCGAGGTCGGCATGTACGAGTATGACTCGGGCCTGGCGCTCATCCATCTCGAGGATGCGCAGAAGCTCTACCAGATGGGGGCGGCGGTGTCCGGCCTGCGGCTCAAGCTCGACGACCTGTTTGCCGCGCGTGGCGTGGCGCGCGAGATGATGCGCGATCTGGGGGCGCAGACCTTCGCGGTCGACTGGACGCGCAGCCATGCGAATTTCTTTCGCGCCGTCGAAATCGAAAAACGCGTGATGTTCATCATTCTCACGCTGATCGTCGCGGTCGCCGCGTTCAACATCGTCTCCACCCTGGTGATGCTGGTGACCGACAAGCACGCGGACATTGCGATCCTGCGCACGCTTGGTGCGGCGCCGGGCTCGATCATGCAGATCTTCATGGTGCAGGGCGCGCTGATCGGCGTCATCGGCACGCTGGTCGGCGTGGTGCTCGGGGTGCTTCTCGGGCTGAACGTCGATACCGTGGTGCCGGCGATCGAGCGCGTGCTCGGCTTCAAGTTTCTCGCCAAGGACGTGTACTACCTCGCCGATCTGCCCTCGGATGTGCAGCCGCGCGACGTCATGACGATCGGCGGGGTCTCGCTGGTGCTTTCCTTCGTCGCGACGCTCTACCCGAGCTGGCGTGCCTCGCGCGTCAACCCGGCGGAGGCGCTGCGCTATGAGTGAGGCGACGGACCGCGCCCCGGTGCTCGCCTGCCGGGGGCTGTGCAAGACCTACCACGGTCCGCAGCCGGTGCCGGTGCTGATGGGCGTCGACCTTGCGGTCGAGCCGCGCGAGCGCATCGCGATCATGGGCAAGTCGGGCTCGGGCAAGTCGACGCTGCTGCATCTGCTCGGCGGGCTCGATGCGGCGAGCGCGGGCGAGGTGCGGGTCGAAGGTCGGCTGTTCGGCGCGATGCGCGAGGCCGAGCGCGGGCGCGTACGCAACGAAAAACTCGGCTTCGTGTACCAGTTCCATCACCTGCTGCCCGAGTTCACTGCCGAGGAGAACGTCGCAATGCCGCTGTTGATCCGGCGCCTGCCGCGCGCGGAGGCGCTGGCACGGGCGCGCCGGGTGCTCGGGGAAATCGGGCTCGGGGCGCGCTTCGCGCATCTACCCGGTGAGCTGTCGGGCGGTGAGCGCCAGCGCTGCGCCTTCGCGCGCGCGCTGGTCACCGAGCCTGCCGTGGTGCTGGCCGACGAGCCGACCGGCAACCTCGATACGCACACCGCCGACGAGGTGTTCGAAGCGATGCTCGCGCTGTCGGCCGCGCGCGGCACGTCGTTCGTCATCGTCACGCACGATGCCGGGCTCGCGGCGCGCGCAGATCGCGTGCTGCAACTGGCCGAAGGCGTACTGCGGCCATCGTCTGTGCCGGGCTCGGGGGGCGCGGAGCCGAGGTGAGCCCGGATCCCGAAGCTGCGGGCAGTCCGGCGGCCGGGCATCTCCCGAAGGTGAGCGCGGTGCGCGGGCTGCTTGCAAGAAGCGCCGAATTCGCCGAACCCTTCATGGTGACCGTCGCGCTGATCGGTCTCGTTTGCCATCCGCTGTTCTATCTGATCTGGTCCTACGCCATTCCGCAGCCCTACGAGAGCCTCGCGCTCAGGCTGTTCGGAAGTGCCGTGTGCGCTCCACTCGTGCTCAAGGCCTACTGGCCGCAGCGGTTCAGGCCATGGCTGCCTTTGTATTGGCATGCCGTGGTGATGTTCCAGCTGCCGTTCTTTTTCACCCTGTTCATGCTGCTGAATGGTTACGCGATGGTCTGGGTGCTGACCTTCATCGCCGGCGCATTCCTGCTGACGTTTTTTGTGCACTGGGCTCTCGCGATCGGGATGTTCCTGATCGGCACCGCTTGCGCGTTCGGCGCGTTCGATCTGATGACACCGGGCGGACATACGGCGGCACCGCCGTATGAAATCTTCGTCGTCTATTTTTTCGTGCTCGGCGTAGGCAGCGCGATCAACGTCAAGCTGCAGGCCTACCGCGCAGCCGAGGCCGCGCTCGAACGGCGCTTGCGTGCGATGTCCGGGCAGAACGCGGCGATGATGCGTGAGCGCAACAAGTTGCTTGGACATTTCCTCAACAACACGGTCGTTGCGCAGCTGCGCCGACACGAAGCGGAACTCGGGCTGGACGCGGCGCTCGCACGGATCACCCGTCAGGAGCGACGCTACTGCGCGATGATGCAGGCGGACATCAGAAACTTCACTCGCCTGTTCAGCGGCGAGAACGAGCTCGAGGTTGCGCAGCTCGTTGCGCAATGCTTCTCGGAGATCACCACCGTCGGCCAGGACCTGTCGGTTATCAAGCCGGTGGGCGACTGCATCTTCCTTTACAGCGACGTAGAGCAGGGCCGCGAGGATTCCGTGCTGAACGTGCTCGCGCTTGCCTGCGTGTTCGTCCAGTCGGTCGAGCGGGTCAATCAGACGCTGCTCGATGCCGCGGCTGCGCCGCTCAACTTCGGCGTTGCGGTGCATTGCGGCGAAGTGATCTACGGCAATCTGGCCAGCGATACGCTCATCGACCCGACGGTGGTCGGGGTGCACGTCAACCGCACGGCGCGTATGGAAGAGCTGACCAAGTCGGCCGCCGTGCACGAGCAGGTGGGCTCGAATGCCATCATCCTGTCAGAGGAGTTCTGCTGGCAGCTGCGCAAGGCGGGCCACAGTCCGCCCGAGCTGGTGATGCTGGATCTGAGCGCACTCAAACTGACGCTGCGCGACTTTCCCGCGATCGAGCGTGTTTTCGCGCTGCCGCAGCGGGGCGCGCTTGCCTGGGGCGACTGGGCGCGCGAGCGCATCCGCAGCGCGCGCCTGGCGCACGCGCCGCGCCTGCACCAGGCCGAGTACAGCCGACACAGGAACGTCGAGTACTACTACGAGATGTACGGCAGCGGACCGAACCTCGTGTGGTCGATGTTTGTCAACGTCAGCCCCTACCCGGTCGAGCGCGTCCGGGAGATCCTGCGAGCGCACTTCGGCCACCTGAAATACACGATCAGTGCGGGCGGCGAGCGCTGGCTCGCACTCTCGACCGAGAACGAGCCCGGCGAGTACGACGAGACCGACGTCGAGGCCTGGATCATCGGCCTCATCGAGCGTCTGACGAGTCCCGGCGAAGGCGACCTGCGCCGCGCCGAGTAGCGGCGTGCGGCGCCATCAGGCCGCCATGCGTTGCGGGCGCTGCGCTCGGGGCAGCGGCCACTGGTCGATGTCGACCTCGCTGCGTACTTCGGCACAGACCTGCGCGATGCGTTCCAGGTCCTCCGCGGTCAGGTCCGCGTTCAGCGTGAAGCGAACGAGCGAGCGGTTGCGCGGCGTCGCCGGGTCGCAGAAGACCGATCCGAACACGCCCCGCGCTTCGAGCGCGTCGCGCAGCTGGATCGTCAGGTGCTCGGCGCCCGCCACCAACGCGATGATCTGGGTCGCGTCCTCGCCGATCTCGTAACCCAGCGCACGCAGACGCGCGCGCAGGGCCCCCGCGTTGCGCAGCACCTTATCGCGGCGGAAGCGCTCGCGGCTGATCACGCGAACCGTCGCGCTCAGCCCGGCGATTTCGTGCGGCAGCAGCCCCGAGCTGAAGATCGCGGGTAACGATTGATAGCGCAGGTATTCGGCGTGCCGCGCCGAACACAGGATCAGGCCACCGCGTGCGGCATAGGCCTTCGAAAGGCTCGCGGTCCTGAAGTGGACCTGATCGGCCAGTCCCAATTCGGCAACCATGCCTTCGCCACGGCCGCCGTAGACGCCAAGCGAGTGCGCTTCGTCGACCACGATCACGCAGCCGGCCTCGCGGCCCGCCTCGATGACCTCGCGCAACGGGCAGACATCGCCGTTCGTGCTGTACAGGGAATCGACCACCACCACGCCAGGACCGTGCTTGGCAATCAGTTTGCGCAGCGACTCGACGCTGTTGTGCCGAAACGGCCGGGCGGGCGCGCCCGCGCTCTTTACGCCTTCCCAGAGCGACATGTGGGCGAACATGTCGATGTACACCGGCGTCTCGGGCGACGCGATCGACTGCAGCAGGCCGGTGTTGGCGCACCAGCCCGACTGCGTGACGATCGCGTCCTCCGCCTGCGACGCCTCGGCGATCTCGCCCTCTAGGCTGCGCAGGGGCGAATCGCCGAAGACGAACACGCTCGAGCGCGGAATGCCGTGCCCTTCGTCATGCAGCGAGCGGCGCTGCGCTTCGACGATCTCGGGATGGCATGCGATCGACAGATAGTCGTTCGAGGTGAGCAGAACGTCGCCCTCGGCCGGAGTACGGCCCTTCAGGATATGCCCGCCGGTTACGGGATTGACGGCCCGTTCACGGTAATAGCGTTCGACCCGCTGCGCGAGGAACGGGATCTCGGCAGGGGCAGGCGATGACGGAACGGATTTGTCTTGCAGTGCGTTGCTGTGCATGGCGCATTCCTCCTTTGGAATTCAAATGTCATAAATTGCAAGCGACGCAGCGGCAGAACCGATCAAGGGTCTCGGGCTCGAGGCCTTATGGATCCTCGTTCTTGCGCAATCGCGGCAAATCGCGTCGCCATGCGACCACATGGGGGAAGTTCCGTACATGGCACTTTTAGGCGAAGATCAAAGATCGGCGAACTTGGTGGCACCGAAAACCGGGTCTGTCGGGAAGTGGAGACGGTCCGACCGTGATTTAATTCACGGATCCGGGCGCTTCGCAGGATCCGAGGGGTTTCATGCCCTGTCGTTCGGCAGGCCCGTCCGCGCCGCCGCGTGTCGCCGAACGCCCGCGTCCGGGCCCATCGAACGGAGAGCATTGATGAACAAGATCCGCCGCAAGCGCCTGCGCAAGTTCCTCGAGCCCTATCGCATCACGCGCGGCAAGACCTTTCGTCTCAAGGATCACGATCCGGGCGATACGCACCGCTTCAAGACCGAGCAGAAGGGCGAGGCCCGGGAGCTGCTCGCGCGCGGCGTCGAATGGCTCGCCGAGGAGCAGGGCAAGCTCTATGCGCAGGACCGCTGGAGCGTGCTGCTTGAATTCCAGGCGATGGACGCCGCGGGCAAGGACGGCACCATCAAGCACGTCATGTCCGGCGTCAACCCGCAGGGCGTTCAGGTCACGTCCTTCAAGGCCCCATCGGCCGAGGACCTGGATCACGACTTCATGTGGCGCTGCATGAAGACGTTGCCCGAGCGCGGGCGCATCGGCATCTTCAACCGCAGCTATTACGAGGAAGTGCTCGTCGTGCGGGTGCATGAAGCGCTGCTCGCGAAGCAGAAGCTGCCGCCCGAGCTCGTTGGCAAGAACATCTGGCAGGAGCGTTTCGAGGACATCGCCAACATCGAGCGCTACCTGGCGCGTAATGGCACCCTGATCCTGAAATTCTTCCTCAACCTGTCGCGCGGCGAGCAGAAGAAGCGCTTCATGGAGCGGCTCGACATTCCGGACAAGAACTGGAAATTCTCCAGCGCAGACGCACGCGAGCGCGGCTACTGGAAGGCCTACATGAAGGCCTACGAGGACATGATCCGCCACACCGCCACGCCGCAGGCGCCGTGGTACGTGGTTCCGGCCGACAACAAGTGGTTCAGCCGGCTGGTCGTCGCGGCGGCGGTCGTCGAGGCGATGGAAGGCCTCGACCTGCACTACCCCAGAGTGGATGCGGAGAAGAAAAAGGAGCTCGCCGCGGCGCGCCAGATGCTCATGGCCGAGAAAGGCTGAGCGCGGCGGACGCTATTTCTCGGTCAGCGTCCAGACGCCATCCCAGTCCCCCGCGGGCGGCGCATTGAGATAGTGGCGCGCGCGCTCGACGTAGATCGAGCACACTTTGTCGTCGCCGCGCAGGCGCATGGCCTCCTCGAAGGCCGCGGCGGCCTCCTTGAAGCGACGGCCGCGGTACTGGTCCATGGCCAGGCGGTAGAGCTGCAGGAACTCGGGCAGCTTGGGGAAGCTGTTCTCGTCGTGGTAGTCGAGGATCTCGTGCACCGAGATCGGCTGCGTCTTGCCCTTGACGATCACGTTGTCTATCACGCGGCTGCGGTAGGTGCCGCGCAGCTTGCGGAAGGTGTGGTCGCTCACCAGGATCTGCGCGCCATAGGTTTTGCACGCGCTCTCCAGCCGTGAGGCGAGATTGACCCCGTCGCCGATCATGGTGAAGTCCATGCGCTTGGGCGAGCCGATGTTGCCCGCGATCAGGCTGTCGGTGTTGAGGCCGATGCCGACATGTACCGCTGGCTTGCCCTCGGCCGTGCGGCTCTCGTTCCATTCGCTGAGGATGCGGATCATGCCGATCGCCGCGCGCACCGCGCGGTCCTCGTCGTCTTCATGCGCGACCGGGACGCCGAAACCGGCCATGATCGCGTCGCCAATGAACTTGTCGAGCATCCCGCCGTGCTGCTGGATGCACTCCACCATCAGCGTGAAGTACTCGTTCAGCAGGCTCACCGTGGCAGCCGCGCCGAGCCGCTCGGTGACCGTGGTGAAACCGCGGATGTCCGAGAACAGCACCGTGGCGGTGATCGCCTGGCCGCCGAGCAGGTCGGCGCCCGTCGACATCAGCTGGTCGGCGATCGCGGCATCCATGTAACGCGACATGGTGGCCTTCATGCGCTTCTCCGTGCTGATGTCCTCGATCAGCAGCATGGTGCCGAGCGCCTTGCGCTCGCCGCGCAACGGCATCACCGTCAGGTTGACCGACACGGAGTCGTTCTCGATCCGCAGCTGCGCGTCCATCGAGGTCTCGAGTGCCTGCGTCTCCTCGACGCGCTTGACGCGATCGACAACCCATGCGTTCGGCCCGGCGAAAATCGAATCGGCCGGCCGCTGCGCGAGCTCGCCCGGGCGGGCGCGCAGAATGCGGTGCCCCGCCGCGTTGCAGGTCACCACCTTGCCTGCCTCGTCGAGCGTGATGACGCCGTTGGTCATCGACTCCAGCATGCTCTCGTTGTAGTTCTTCATCGCCTGTACGTCGGCGAAGAGCTTGGCGTTCTCGAGCGCGATGGAGACCTGGGCGGTGAAGGCCTTCAGGCGCTGCTCGTCCTCCCCGGTGAACGGGCCGGTGCGCTTGTTCAGCACCTGGGTGACGCCGATCGTCTTGCCCTGCTGGTTGACCACCGGCACGCAGAGAATCGAGCGCGTGAAGAACCCCGTCTTCTTGTCGAAGGCCGGATTGAAGCGCAGGTCGGCGTAGGCGTAGGGGATATTGATCGCCCGGCCGGTGGTGAACACCGCACCGGCGATGCCGACGTGGTTGGGCAGGCGGATCTGCGTCGCGTCCAGCCCCTGCCCCACCTCGGACCAGAGCTCGTTGGTCTTCTCGTCGTTCAGGAAAAGCGTCGAGCGCTCGGCGTCGAGCATGCGCGTTGCCTCGCTCATGACCTTCTGCAGGAGCGAGCCGATCTTGATGTCGGCAGTCATCTCCGAGACCATGTCGAGGAACTCGAGCTCCTGCTTGCGAATCGCGCTCATGCGCTCGATGTACTGCGCCGTCTGCAGCGCGATCGCGCCCTGCGTGGTCATCTCCTCGAGCAGCCGTGCGTCGCCGCGCGTGAAGCGGCCCTTCATCTTGTTGAGTGCCTGCGCGACGCCGATCACTTCGCCTTTCACGGTGCGGATCGGCACGCAGCAGATGCTCTGCGTAACGTAGCCGGTCTGCTCGTCGATCGAGCGGTTAAAGCGCGGGTCGGCGTAGGCGTCGTGAATGAGCAGGTTCTCGCCGCTCTGGAACACGTGCCCGGCGATGCCGCTGGTGTTGAGCAGGCGGATCTCGCGGTTGACGTTGCCCTGCGCAACGCGCGAGTAGAGCTCGCCGGTGGCCTCGTCGTTGAGGAACAGCGAACCGCGCTCGGCGCCGATTTCCTTGGAGGTGAGCGCGATCAGCGTGTAGAGGACCTCGTCGAGCGAGTCCATCGCCGCCATCTTGCGTGTGATGTCGAGCATCAGCTCGACGTGACGCAGCCGGCGCCCGCCTTCGACACCCGCGCGCGCCGTGCGCCTGCCGGCGCCCGTGTTCTGGGGCTTGTTCAGATGCGCCTGCTCATCCTTCACGGCGCTGCTCCAACTGGTCGCGCAGCTCTTGCACGGTGGTCTGCAGCTGCGCCAGCGCGCTCTGGGTCTGCCGCTCGAGCGCCAGCTCGTGGTCGGCATGTGTGGCCTGCGCGCGTTCCATCTCGTCGCGCAGGGCTTCGGCCGTGCGCTTGAGCTGCAGGTTTTCCTCGCTCAGCGTCAGGATCGCCTGCTGGATTGCGCCGTCGCGCTCCGCCTCGGCGCGCTCGAGCGCGGCGCGCAACGCCTCCACGGCGGCACGCAGATCCTTGATCTCGGCCGCGGCCTGCTGCACCGCTTCGGCAACCGCCGTGTCGCGCTGCGCCTCGCTGCGTTCCAGCACGCGGCGCAGGTCGTCCACCGTCGCGTGCAGCTGCGCAACTTCCTCCGCCGACGCAGTCGCCGCGCGTTGCAGCTCGAAGTCCTTGTCTACCGCGCTGCGCTCCAGCGCTTCGCGCGTGGCGTGCAGCGCGCGCTTGAGCGCCTCCACCTCGCGGTCGTCGAGCGTCTCGCGCTCGCGTTGCGGCGTGGCGGCGGCCGATCGTGCGTTGGCTGATGGCGTCGGCAAGGATCGTTTCCTCCAATCGAGGATGCTATCACTGACCCCAACACGGACGGCGGGCCGCCGCGGTGCGGCCATCCCGCGTCATCCGCTCGCCCGACCGACGCGTTGAGGGCTGGAACATGATCGGCCCGGCCCTGGGATTCGTGCTCGGCGCGGCGCTGCTGCAGCAGCAGCCGACGCTCCCGGCCGCGCACTGGGCCTGGGCGCTGCCGGTGCTGCTCGCGCTCGCCCTGTGGGCGGGCCTGCGGCCGCTCGGCTGGCAGCGCCTGCTCGCCGTGCCCGCAGCGCTGGGCGCCGGCTTCCTCTGGGCCGCGTTCCAGGCGCAGCCGCGCCTCGACGACCGACTCGCGCCCGGTCTCGAGGGGCGCGACCTCACGGTCACCGGCGTCGTCCTGGGCCTGCCGAGCGTCAGCGCGCGCGGGGTGCGTTTCGAGTTCGAACCGGAGTCGTCGGCCGAGGGCGTACGGCTGCCGCGCCGACTCGCGCTCGCCTGGTACCGCGCGTCGCGCGACAGGCCTGCGGTGGCCGTCGAGCGACCGCTGCCGCAGCCTGCGGAACGCTGGCGGCTGACGCTGCGGCTCAAGCGGCCGCACGGTCTGTTCAATCCAGGCGGTTTCGACTATGAGGGCTGGCTGTTCGAGCGGGGTATCGGTGCCACCGGCTATGTGCGCGATGGCGCCCGCTCGAGCGCCACCCCGCTCAGACTCGGCACGCGCGGCCAGCCGCTCGATCGCATCACGCGGGCGCGCGCGGCGGTGCGTGAGCGCTTCGATCGCGTGCTCGGCGAGCGACCCGCAGCCGGCATCCTTGCGGCGCTCGCGGTCGGCGATCAGCGCGCGATCGCGAACGAGGAATGGCGTCTGTTTCAGCGCACCGGTGTCACGCACCTGATGAGCATCTCCGGCTTGCACGTGACGCTGGTCTCGGGACTGGCCGCCTGGCTGGTCGCCTTCGGCTGGCGCCGGGCAGGTCGCGCCGCGCTCGTGCTGCCGGCGCGCAAGGCGGCTGCGCTGGCGGCGATTCTCGCAGCCCTCGGCTATGCCTTGCTCGCCGGCTTTGCCGTACCCGCGCAGCGCACGTTTTTCATGGTGAGCGTGGTGGCCGTCGCGCTGTGGAGCGGGCGCATCGCCTCGCCCGGTCGCACGCTGGCGCTCGCCCTGCTCGCCGTGGTGATCGCCGACCCCTGGGCGCCGCGCGCGCCGGGGTTCTGGCTGTCCTTCGGCGCCGTGGCGCTGATCTTCTACGTCAGCGCCGGCTGGAGCGCGCCCGAGCCGCGCCTCGTGCAATGGTTGCGCATCCAATGGGCGATCACGCTCGGTTTGGCGCCGGCGGCGCTGCTGCTGTTCGCGCAGGTTTCGGTCGTCGGCCCGATCGCGAACGCCGTCGCGATACCGCTGGTCTCCGCCGTGATCACGCCGCTCGCGCTGGTCGCGGCGCTGTTGCCCGTCGATGCGCTGCTACACGCCGGCGCCTGGCTGGTCGAGCAGCTGCTGCAGTTCCTGGAGTGGGTCGACACGCTGCCGCTTGCGCTGTGGCAGCAGCCTGCGCCGCCGCGCTGGGTGGCGCTCGCCGCGCTGGGCGGCGTGGCCTGGCTGCTTGCGCCGCGCGGCGTGCCCTGGCGCGCGGCAGGCGTCGCGCTCATCGCGCCCGCGTTCGCCTGGGCGCCGCCCGCACCGGCGCCGGGCGAGGCCTGGATCACGACACTCGACGTGGGGCAGGGGCTTGCCGTGCTGGTGCGCACCGCGCGCCACGCGCTGCTCTACGACGCCGGCCCGACCTATGGACCCGAGGCCGACAGCGGCGGCCGCGTCGTGTTGCCGTTTCTTCGCGCGCAGGGCGTCACGCGGCTGGATACGATGATGCTCACGCACGCGGACCGCGATCACATCGGCGGCGCGCTCAGCGTGCTGCAGGCGATCGAAACCGACCGCATCGTCTCCTCGCTCGATGCAGCGCACCCGGCGCTGGTGCTCGGCGCGGCGCGCAGCCGCTGCCTGCGCGGGTTGCGCTGGTCCTGGGACGGCGTCGAGTTCCGGGTGCTGCATCCCGCGGGCGAGGCCGCGCCGGCGGCCGCGCGCGGCCGCCGGGCGAACGACCGCAGCTGCGTGCTGCAGGTTCGTGCGGGCAGCCACACGATGCTGCTCGCCGGCGACATCGAGCGCGGTGCGGAAGCGGCGCTGGTCGACGCGGCCGGACCGGGCGGCAGGCTGCGTGCGGACGTGCTGCTCGTGCCGCATCACGGCAGTCGCACGTCGTCGGCCGCGGCATTCGTCGCGGCCGTCGCGCCGCGCTGGGCGCTGGTGCCCGTCGGCTACCGCAACCGCTTCGGCCATCCTCACCCGGACGTCGTGCGGCGCTACGCCGCGGGCGGCGTGCGCCTGATGCGCACCGACCGCGACGGCGCCATCGAGGTCCGCCTGGGGGGCGAGGCACTGATGGTCGGGTCGGCGCGCGCTGCGGCGCGGCGCTACTGGCGCGCCGCAGCGCCGCGCTGATCAACTTCGATAGAATGGCGCCTCACACCAGCGTGCGCGACGCACCGATCCTCCCCTTTTCTCTCGTTCCTCCCCGTCACGTGCTTACCGCAGTGGTCCGCGTCACCGGCAGCGGCCGGCTCCATGATTTCGGCGAGCGTGTGCGCTGGCTGATGGTGCACGACGCGGAAGCCTCGCGTGCCGAGTACACCGAGCATCACGCGGAGGGGCTGCTCGAGTACCGCTTCGAGACGCGCGAGGGCATCCCGTTCCCGGCGTTCGCCGCGGCATCCGCGGAATTCCCCGAGCTGCGCGTCGAGGCGGCGTGGGAGAACGCGACGCAGGGCCTGCGCGGTCAGGCCGTGATCGAGAACGGGCGGCTGCTCGAGCAGCAGACCGCGCCGCTCGAGGACAGCGCGCCGGGCGTCGCCGTCGAGGTCGGCTTGCGCGGCGAGCTGGTGTTCGCCATGGCCTGCGCGCGGCGCGACGCTGGCTGGCTCGGCTACTGCGTGGACGCTGCGCGTCACGCGTACTTCACCGCCGAGGGCGGCGTGCTGCGGCTCGCCGAAGACGCGGGGGCGCGGTGGACGCGGCAGGTGGAGAACGAGCGCGTGAGTCGGCTAAACGAAGCGATCGACGACGCGCAGCTGGCCGAGCTCGAGGCGGTCGCGTTTCGCTTCGCCGAGGACTGGCTGTGGTTCGACGAGGCGGCGGCCCCCGAAACCGCCCTCGAGCGCAAGCGCTACACGGATCACCGCTGGCCGGTGAAGGGCGCTAACCTCAAGGCCGAGCGCCTGCTCGCGCTCGGACTGGGCGGCCGGTTCGACGGACTGGCAGCCGATGCGCGCCCGCTGCGCGGCCAGCTGCGCAGCGCCTGGGAGTCGATGGCATGACGACAGACACGGAATTCCGCAAGCGCTCGGTGCAGTGCCTTTCGCCTTCGGGCCTGCATCGCATGGCGTACCTCGAGTGGGGTGACCCGCGCAATCCGGACGTGGTGGTCTGCGTGCACGGACTGACGCGCAGCGCGCGCGACTTCGATGCGCTGGCGCGCAGCCTGTGCACGCAGTTCCGCGTCGTCTGCCCGGATGTCGCCGGCCGCGGCGACTCCGACTGGCTTGCCGAACCCATGCACTACGTCCTGCCGCAATACCTCGCCGACATGGTGACGCTGGTGGCACGGCTCGACGTCGCGCAGGTGCGCTGGGTGGGAACGTCGATGGGCGGTCTGATCGGCATGCTGCTTGCCGGGCAGAAGGCTTCGCCGGTCGGCCGCCTCGTTCTGAACGACGCCGGACCGGTGGTGACGCGCGCATCGCTCGAGCGGATTGCGACCTACATCGGTGTTGCGCCGACCTTCGGCTCGATCGAGGAAGTCGAGACGCTGGTGCGCGCGATCTCGCAGCCCTTCGGCGTGCACACGGACGCCGAATGGCGCGCCATGGCCGAGAACTACGCGCGCAAGGACGCGGACGGTGGTTATCGCCTGCATTACGACCCGCGCCTGGGCGAGCCCTTCCGGGCCCACATGCCGGAGAAGGACCTCGAGTTCTGGGCGGTGTACGACGCCATCCGCTGTCCGACGCTGGTGATCCGCGGCGCGGAATCCGATCTGCTCACCCGCGCAACCTGTGAGCAGATGGCGACGCGGGGTCCGAAGGCCGGGCGTGTCGAGATCCCGGGCGTCGGGCACGCGCCGACGCTGATGCACGACGACCAAATCGAAATCGTGCGCCAATTCCTTATCGCCGGGGACTGAACTGAGCGGGCTGCTGCTTGCGGCGAAGATCGTTGCCGCGATCGCGATCGTCGTCGCCGCCTCGCGCGCCACCGAGCGCGCGGGCCCGTTCGTCGGCGGCATGATCGCGACACTGCCGGTCTCGACCGGGCCGGTGTATGTCTTCCTCGCCATCGACCACGGCGCGCAGTTCGTCTCCGAAAGCGCGCGCATGAGCGTCGCCAGCACGGCGGCGATCGTCGCCTTCGTCGCGGTGCATGCGATCGCCGCACAGCGTTCCGGCACCCTGCGCGCGCTCGGGCTGGCGACGCTGGCCTGGCTTGGCGTTGCGCTGCTGCTGCAGTTGCGCGATTGGCGCTTTGCGGAGGTGTGCGCGCTGTTCATCGCCGCGTTCGCCGCCGCGATCTTCGGCCTGCGGCGCTACGCCGAGGTCAGCGAGGCGCCGCGCATACCGCGCACGCGCTACGATCTCGCGCTGCGCGCGGCGCTCGTCGCGCTGGTGGTGCTCGCCACGACGGCGGCGAGCCACAGCTTCGGTCCGTCGGCAACCGGGGTGCTGGCGACCTACCCCGTGGTCTTCACCAGTCTGATCCTCATCCTGCAGCCGCGCTGCGGCGGCCCGTTCACCGCCGCGATGCTGGTCAACGGCCTGAAAGGGCTGCTCGGCTTCGGCGTGGCGCTGGTCGTGCTGCACCTCGCCGCGGCGCAGATGAGCGCCGCGCCCGCGCTGCTGCTCGCGCTCGCAGTGTCGCTGGGCTGGAACGGCGCCCTCTACGGTCTGCGCCTGCTGCGCAGGGGGCGGCCCGCCGTGCGTCGCGCGACATGACCGAGATGTTCATCGACTGGCTGCTCGAAACCGCCTCGCTGCCCAAGGTCGGGCTGCCGACCGTCTTCGTCGTGGCCTTCGTCTCGGCGACGCTGGTGCCGATGGGCTCGGAGCCGGTGGTGTTCGGTTACGTCAAGCTGCAGCCGCAGATGTTCTGGATCACGGTTTGCCTCGCCACGGTGGGCAACACGCTCGGCGGCATGGTCAACTACTGGATCGGCTTCGGCGCGCACGAGGCCTTCGCCAAGGACCGCCATACGCCGCGCGCGCTGGCCTGGCTCGAGCGCCTCGGCCCGAAAGCCTGCTTCTTCGCCTTTCTGCCCGGCGTGGGCGATCCGCTCACTGCGGTCGCGGGCTGGGTCAAGCTGCCCTGGCTGCCGGTGCTGCTGTGGCAGGCCGCCGGCAAGTTCCTGCGCTACGCGGTGCTCACCGCACTGCTGCTGTGGGTGCCGGACAGCGTCTGGAGCGGTCTGCTCGCGCCGCTGCGCCATCTGCTGCTGCACGGCTGAGCCGCGCGGCGTCGCGCGAACCCGCTACACTCGCGTCATGGTCCGCACGCCGCGCGTCGACAACGTCAACGACCTCAACGTCAGCGAGCAGCGCGCGCTCGTTGCGCCCGAAGCGCTGCGCGACGCGCTGCCGCTGAGCGACGCCGCGCGACGCACGGTGCTCGAGGGACGCGAGGCGATCAAGGCGATCCTCGAGCGGCGCGATCCGCGCTGGTTCGTCGTGGTCGGCCCCTGCTCGATTCACGATCCGGAGGCCGCGCGCGAATACGGCCGGCGGCTGGCGGCGCTCGCCCCGGCGCTCGCCGACACGCTGCTCGTCGTGATGCGCGTGTATTTCGAGAAGCCGCGCACCACGGTCGGCTGGAAAGGGCTGATCAACGACCCGGACCTCGACGACTCGTTCCACATCGAGAAGGGCCTGCAGATCGCGCGCCAGCTGCTGCTCGACCTGAACGGGCTCGGGCTGCCCTGTGCCACCGAGGCGCTCGACCCGATCACGCCGCAGTACCTCTCGGACCTCATCGCCTGGAGCGCGATCGGCGCGCGCACCACCGAATCGCAGACCCACCGCGAGATGGCGAGCGGGCTGTCGATGCCGGTGGGCATCAAGAACGGCACCGACGGCAACCGGGCGATCGCGATTAACGCGCTGCAGTCGGTTTCGCAGCCGCATGCCTTCCTCGGCATCGACCCGGCCGGGCGCTGCGCAGTGACGGCGACGCGCGGCAACCGGCACGCGCACATCGTGCTGCGCGGCGGCGCGGCGCCGAACTACGACTCCGTTTCGGTTGCGCTGGCCGAGGAGGAGCTCGAGCGCGCAGGGCTCGCGCCGAACATCATGATCGACTGCAGTCACGGCAATTCGTCGAAGGACCCCGCTCGTCAGCCGCTGGTGTTCGCCGACCTGGTGCACCAGGTGCTCGAGGGCAACCGTTCGATCGTCGGTGCGATGCTCGAATCGAATCTCGAGGCGGGCAACCAGCCGCTCGCGCCGCGCGCGCAGCTGCGCTAC
This sequence comes from Betaproteobacteria bacterium SG8_39, assembly GCA_001303445.1. GTDB lineage: Bacteria > Pseudomonadota > Gammaproteobacteria > Burkholderiales > SG8-39 > SG8-39. The sequence continues at coordinate 16,082 of LJTQ01000006.1, forward strand.
GGCGTGTCGATCACCGACGCCTGCATGGACTGGACGACGACCGAAAAGACGCTGCGTGCCGGGCACGACAAGCTGCGCGCGGTGCTGCCACGCCGCCTCGCGGCCTAGCCTGCGCAGGCTGCGAATGCCTGTATCCTGTGCCGTCGTCTAAAACCCCTCCTTCCCTGGAGCACTCCGTGAGCAGCGATTTCAAACCGACCGCGCGCTCGCGCGTCAAGCGCCTGCACAAGCGTGCGCACTACGACCGCGACACGATCTACGCGATACTCGACGCGGGTTTCATCTGCCATGTCGGCTACGCCATCGACGGGCAGCCCTACGTCACGCCGACCGCCTACTGGCGCGAGGGCGATCACGTCTACTGGCACGGCTCGGCCGCCTCGCGCATGCTGCGCCACCTCGAGCAGGGCGCTGACTGCTGCCTGACCGTGACGCACCTCGATGCGCTTGTCCTTGCGCGCTCGGGATTTCACCATTCACTCGACTATCGCTCGGCGATGATCTTCGGCCGCGCACACAAGGTGACCGACGCCGGCGAGAAGCTCGCCAAGATGGAGAACTTCGTCAATCGCATCGCGCCGGGTCGCTGGGCAGATTTGCGCCCGGTGAACAAGAAAGAGCTCAAGGCAACGACGCTGCTCGGCATGGAGATCACAGAAGCCTCGGCCAAGGTGCGCGCCGCTGGCGTGATCGACGACGACGAGGACTACGCGCTGCCGATCTGGGCGGGCGTGGTCCCGGTGCGCATGGTCGCCGGCGCGGCACGCGACGACGGCCGGCTCGCCAAGGGCACGCGGCGCCCGCAGAACATCGATTCGTTTGCGCACCTGGGGCTCGCGCCGAAATGACGTTGGGATTCATCGGCCTCGGCGTGATGGGCGAGCCGATGTGCCGCAACCTGGCGCGCAAGTCGGGTCATCCCGTGTTCGCCTTCGATGCGCGGCCGGAGCCGCTCGAGCGGCTCGCAGCCGACGGCGTGCGGGCGGTGTCGAGCCTCCCGGAGATGGCCGCCGCTGCGGACACGATCCTGCTTTCGCTTCCCGGCGAGCCCGAAGTGCGTTCCGTTTGTCTCGGTGACGACGGACTGCTGGTCCGGCTGCGCGGCGGCCAGACGCTCGTCGATTGCAGCACGGCGCCCGTCACGCTGGCGCAGGAACTCGCGCGCGCTTGTGGCGCGAAGGGCGTCGACTTTGCGGATGCGCCGGTCGCGCGCACCCGCCAGGCGGCGATCGAGGGCACGCTCAGCCTGATGGTCGGCGCTTCGGCCGAGGTGTTCGCGCGCATCGAGCCGCTGCTGCGCTGCATGGCAAGCGAAGTGACGCATTGCGGCGGGCCCGGCGCGGGGCAGGCGGTCAAGCTGCTCAACAACATGGTCCTCGCGCAGACCGTCGTGGCGCTCGCCGAGGCCCTCGCGGTGGCGAAGGCGAGCGGCGCCGTCGACCCCAGGGTGCTGTTTGAGACGCTGGCGAAAAGCTCGGCCGACAGTTTTGCGCTGCGCAATCACGGCATGAAGTCGCTCCTGCCGGAGCAACACCCGAAACAGGCCTTTCCGGTGACCTACATGCTGAAGGACGTGCGTTATGCGATGGCCCTGGCGGGCGCCGCCGGCCTCGATCTGCAGGGCGCAGCGACGACGGTGCGGCTGCTCGAGGAGACTGCGCAGCTCGGCTTGAGGGACGAGTATTACACCGCCGTCCTCGAGGCGGTGCGCAGGCACCGCCTCGATCCGACCGGTCAGTAGCTGTCCCGGTAGGGCAGGGTGAACTGCGTGACGCGGGTCATGAACTTTTGCTCCGCCGTGCCGGCGGTCTGCAGCCGCGCAAAAAACGCCTTGTTCGCGGGATCCGCCTGCGACGTCCCGCAGAAGCTGCGCTTGAACAGCTCCAGGAACGCCTGGTCGATGCGGGCGCCCAATGTGCCGCCGTCGTCCTCGGCGCCCGCCCGCCGCATGAGAAAGTCGACCAGCGCGCTGCGAAAGCCCTGGTAGTAGCTCGAGTAGTTCGGTGAGGTGACCAGCAGCGGCCAGTGCTCGTTGTCCTGCGCCGTCGCCGACCAGCTGTCCTTGTGGATCTGCCGTGCCAGGAACAGCTCGTCGAGGCAGGCGACGCGACCGAGCGCCACCGTCACGCAGGAAGACAGGTACTGCCAGAAAATGACGTTGCGCGTCGCCGCATCGGTGAACCTGAAGCACTCGAGGAGCTGTGCGCGCCGATGCAGCGAGTACAGGGTCGAGGTGTACGCGCGCATGTGCGCCAGGACCCGCTTTACGGGATCCGGGTCCTCGTAGGGCAACATCGGCGTGTTGTTCAGGTGGAGCCGTGCGGCAGGCTTCTGTCCTTCCTGCGCGACCGGTCGCAGCAGGAAGCGTGCGACGCGGCCGCGCACGCAGGCCAGGCCCGGGTCGGCTTCGATCAGACCGAGAAGCTTCTCCAGCGTTTCGGGGACGACGTAGTCGTCCTGCCCGCACAGCATCACATTGCGCGCGTCCAGCGTCTCCAGCGTGCGCGCCAGTTTGTCAAGGAAACCGATGTCGAACGCGTAGCACTGCACGTCGAGCCACAACCCTGGGTACCGCGCCGGGCAGGATTCCACGAACGCACGGTGCTCGCCGCTGCTGTTGTCGGAGAGCACGATGTGGCCGGGGTACTGCTCCGCGTCGAGAAAATCGAGCAGGCGACGCAGGAAGGGCGTGCCCTGGTAGGTCGGGATGAGGAGTGCAAAGCAGTCCGCATCGTCGATGCGCATGAGGCGACCCCCGGGCCTAGCGTTGCGGGGCGGGAAACGGGATCACGTCGCGCAGCGCGCCGCTGCCCGTGAGGAGCATCGCCAGTGGGTCGATCGCGAGCGCCGCGCTCGAGGCCGGGGGCAAGCCGTACTCCAGCGCGCGGACGAACTGCGGATCGGTGATGCGCCCATCGAGTTCGGTGGTGTCGTTGATCATCGATGCGCCCTGTGCGATCGCCTGTCCACCGATGTACAGCTCGAAGGCCTCGGCGAGCTCGGGGTCACGGCCACTGCGTCGGGCGAGCGCGAACTGATCGCGGGGGAAATCGACCACGAACGCGGGCTGGATCAGCGTTTGCGCTGCGCTGGCGCGAAACAGCGCGACCTGCAACGCGCCCCAGGATCCCGCTTCGTCGAAGGGCACGCCCAGCGTGCTCAATTGGCGGGCGAGGAAGGCAGGGTCGCGCAATTGCGCGTCGCTCCAGTCGGCGCCCGCGGCGCCCCGGATCGCGTCGCCGAGACGAATCCGCGCGTAGGGCTGGCCGAGCTCGACGTCCTGTCCCTGCGCGCGCACGGACGTGCGGTCGACCGCCGATTTCGCTGCGCGCGCAATGACGAGCTCCAGCAGTCCCATCATGTAGTCGAAGCCGGAGTAGGCGCAGTAGATCTCCATCACGGTACGCTCGTAGCCCAGCTCGACGAACGCATCATCGTTGCAGAAGCTGCGGTTGATCTCGAAGATCTTTTCCATGCCGCCGACCGCCAGGCGCGCGAGGTATGGGATCGCCGAGCCGCGCAGATAAAGCGTCAGGTCGAGGGCGTTATGGTGTGTCTGGAAGGCGTGCGCCGCGTCCGCGCTGGGCATCGGCTGCAGCATCGGCGTCTCGACCTCCATGTACTGCGTGGTGCTGAACAGCTTGCGGATGGCCTGCAGGGTTCGCGAGCGCACGGCGAGCAGCCTGCGCGCGTCGGCGTCGACCATGAGCTGTGCGTAGCGCGGGCGGGGCTTCAAGGTATCGGTCGCGGGGTCGGCCGGGGCGCGCAGCGCCTTGGCCAGCAGCCGAATGGCGTGCGCCCGGATCGTCAGCTCGCCCTGCGCCGTCTTGAACAGGATGCCTTCGACACCCAGGATGTCGCCGCTGTCCCATTGCGCGTACGCCGCGTGGTTCGCCTTGCCGGAGGCCTCGTCCGAGACGGCGATCTGAACGGGTCCGGTCGCATCCTCGAGAATGCCGAAGCTGACCGCCCCCTCGACGCGTTTCGCCATGAGCCGCCCGGCAACGACGACCGCGACCTGTCGTTGTGCGAGCGCCTCAGCCGGGATCTCGCGGTGCTCGGTCACGACGGTGCGCACCGTGTGCGTGCGCGAGAAGTCGTTGGGATAGGGGTTGCCTTCTTCGCGCAGCCGCGCGAGCTTGGCGCGGCGTTCGGCGAGGTTTGCGTCTTCGTCGATGGCGATGGTTTTTTCTCGATCCGTCATGGTTATGCTCGCAGCAGCAGCCCCTGCCCGGTCGGCAGGCTGAGAATCTCAACGCCGCGCTCGGCGGCGAACGCATCGAGGGCGCGCTTTTGCTCGGCGTGCGCCGGCGACGCGTAGTCGTCGTAGACCACGACGCCGCCGCGTGTCACCCGGTCCCACAGGCGGCGGCTCGCTTCGACCTCCGGGTAGGCGATGTTCATGTCGATGTGCAGATACGCGAGCGCGCCGGGCGCGGATTCCTCGAGCGCCTCGGGCAGCTGGCCGCGCACCAGACGGACGTTGGGGTACGCGGCAAAGTTTTTCTTCACGAGGTCGTAGGAATCGAAGTAGTGACGCTGATTCTTGCTCAGCGCGAGCGGGCGCTCGGCGTCGCTCACCTGCTCCTCCGGAATTCCGCCATAGGTGTCGAACAGCCAGAACGTCTTCGGCAGCTTCTCGAACCCGACGTAATGGCACACGGCGAGCGAGACCACGCCGGTGCTGACGCCGCATTCCGCGAAGTCCCCGGGCAGCTGCGCCGCGTGCTTGGCCGCCCAGCAGCAGACGTACACACGCCACTCGATGTGCAGCTGCTCCGGCGGGCAGATGCGGTGGCCGCTGTGCGCGCCGCTGCGATACGCGTCCCGGAAGCGTGGATCGGCAAGGAAGCTCGCGTCGTGCACCGTCGCCAGGCCGTCCGCGTTGTACGAATACGGCGGCAAGGCCAATTCGCGCCCGCTGGCAAGTGTGCGCCGGCGCGATCCATCCCGGTACACGGACTCGCGATAGACGACCTCCGCGCCCGCCGGCTCAGGCTCGCCGCCCGGCGCGGGCTTGCGCGGCGGGCTGCCGAAGATTCGACTCCACCAGTTCATCGAGCGCGGTCTTGGAAAATGATGCGGTGCGGACAAACCGCAGTGTAACCGAGGCCCCTGCGCGCTTTCGCAGCGCTTCAGGTCCGGATCGGGTCGCGCAAACAGGCGCGGCACCGTACCGCGCGCGCGGCGAGGACATTCCACCTATCGAGGCCGCTCTGACCCGACGTTCATTTTTTGATACGCTTCGCGCCGGGTCCCGGTCATCGGGACGGAGGGAGCATGAGCAGTATCCTCGAAGTCCGAGATGTCTCGGTCAACTTCGGCGGTATCGTCGCGCTCGACGGCGTGTCCTTCGACGTGCCGCGCGGCGGCATCCTCGGGCTGATCGGACCGAACGGCGCCGGCAAGACCACGCTGTTCAACTGCCTGAGCCGGCTGTATGTGCCGAGCTCGGGCGACATCCTGTTCGACGGCAAGACGATCCTCTCCACGCCGGCGCACCGCATGGCGCAGATCGGCGTCGGCCGTACCTTTCAGAACCTCGCGCTGTTCCACCGCCTCACGGTGCTCGACAACGTCAAAGTGGGCGCGCATTGCAGCAGCGGGACCGATTTTCTGTCGAACGCCTTGCGCATGCCCTGGGTGCGGCGCGACGAGGCGCGGCTCGAGCAGAAGGCCTGGGCGCTGCTCGAGTATCTCGATCTCACCGACGTCGCGCATCTGCCGGCGGCGGGACTTCCCTTTGGCACGCAAAAGCGGGTCGAGCTGGCACGTGCGCTGGCCGCCGAGCCGAAGCTGCTGCTGCTCGACGAGCCGGCGGGCGGCCTGAACCACGAGGAGGTCGACGAGCTCGGGCGGCTGTTTCAGAAGATCCGTGACGACAAGCAGCTCACCGTGCTGCTCGTCGAGCACCACATGAGCCTGGTGATGGCGATCTCGGAGCAGGTCGTGGTGCTCAACTTCGGACGCAAGATCGCCGAGGGCACGCCCGCGCAGGTGCGCGCAGATCCGGAAGTGGTGCACGCCTACCTGGGGACCAAGCACTGATGGCGCTGCTCGAAGTCTCCAAGCTGGAAGCGTTCTACGGCCAGACACAGGTGCTGCGCGGGCTCGATTTCAGCCTCGAGGAGGGCGGCATCACGACCATCCTCGGCGCCAATGGCGCCGGCAAGACGACCACGCTGCGCGCGCTGTGCGGCATGGTGCGCACGCGCGGCGAGGTCGCCTTCGGCGGGGCGAAGATCGCCGGCGGCGCAACCGAGTCGATCGTGCGCCACGGCATCGCGCACGTACCCGAGGGACGCGGCACCTTCGTGCGGCTGTCGACCGAGGAGAACCTGCGCCTCGGCGCGTATACGCGCAGGGATCCGCAAGCCGTCGGCGAGGATCTCGAGCGCGTGTTCCAGTACTTCCCGCGCCTCAAGGAGCGGCGCCATCAGCAGGCCGGCACGCTCTCGGGCGGCGAGCAGCAGATGCTCGCGGTCGGGCGTGCGCTGATGATGGGCCCGCGCCTGATGCTGCTCGACGAGCCGTCCTTCGGCCTGGCGCCCAACCTGACCGAGGAGCTGTTCGACATCCTCGGGGCGATCAACAAAGAGCGCAAAGTCAGCATGCTGGTGGTCGAACAGAACGCCTCGCTGGCGCTGGCGATTGCCGACCACGCCTACCTGCTCGAGACCGGGCGCATCGTGATCAGCGGTACGGCCAAGGAAATCGAGCAGGACGAAACGGTGCGCAAGGCCTACCTCGGCTACTAGGACATCGGGCGTATGGAACTTTTCCTGCAGCAGACATTCTCCGGCCTGGCCTTCGGCGGCGTGTACGCCTGCATGGCGCTCGCCGTGGTGATGATCTACCAGGCGACCGACCACCTGAACTTCGCGCAGGGCGAGATGGCGATGTTCTCGACCTACATCGCCTACACGCTGATCACCTGGGGCGTGCCGTACTGGTGGACCTTCCTCCTGGCGATGGCGATTTCCTTCGTTGGCGGCGTGCTGATCGAGCGCGTCATCGTGCGGCCGGTCGAGGGCACCTCGGTGCTGAACGAGGTCATCGTCTTCATCGGTCTGCTCGCAATCTTCAATTCGGTCGCGGGCTGGATCTGGGAGTACACGATCAAGCCCTTCCCCAGCCCCTTCCCCAAGGAGCCGCTGTTCGGCAACAAGTTCGTCGGCACGCACGACCTCGGCGTGATCGGCGTGACCCTCGTGGTGCTGTTTGCCGTGTTCCTGTTTTTCCGTTTTACCCCGGTTGGCCTGGCGATGCGCGCGGCGGCGCAGGACCCGGCCTCCGCGCGCCTGGTGGGGATCCGCGTCGGCTGGATGCTGGCGCTCGGCTGGGGCCTTGCCGCGGCGATCGGCGCGGTGGCCGGCATGCTCGTTGCGCCGATCGTGTTTCTCGAGCCCAACATGATGGGCAGCATCCTGCTCTATGGCTTTGCCGGCGCCCTGCTCGGCGGCATCACCAATCCGGCAGGTGCGGTTTTCGGCGGCTTTGCGGTGGGGGTGCTCGAGACCCTGGTGGGCGCCTACGTGCCGTTCATCGGCAGCGAGTTGAAGTTGTCGTTCGCGCTGGTGCTGATCGTCGCCGTGCTCGTGTTCCGGCCGAGCGGGCTGTTCGGCTTCGTCGTGGTGAAGAGGGTCTAGGGCGATGGGCGTGCAATCGCAATCGACGAACAGCCGGCTGCGCGACCTCGCGGCGCTCGCCAGCGGAGCGAAGCTCTCCCGGCTGCAATGGTCGGGGATCGTGGCGGCCGTCGTCTTCGGCCTGCTGCTGCCGCTGCTGGTAAGCGACTACCGGACCTTTCAGTTCACCCTCGTGCTGGTCTACGGGATCGCCGTGCTCGGGCTCAACATCCTGACCGGGTTCAACGGCCAGTTCTCGCTCGGCCACAGCGCGTTCTACGCGATTGGCGCGTACACCGCGGCGATCATGATGGACCAGTGGGAATTCGCCTACTACTGGACGCTTCCCGCGGCCGGCGTGATCTGCCTCGTCGCCGGCTTCCTTTTCGGCCTGCCCGCGCTGCGCCTCGAGGGCCTGTATCTGGCGCTGGCCACCTTCGCGCTCTCGATCGCGACGCCGCAGTTCCTCAAGTACGACCACCTCGAGAAATGGACCGGGGGCGTGCAGGGCGTGACGATCATCAAGCCGGATGCTCCCTTCGGCCTGCAGATCTCGCAGGACAACTGGCTGTACTACTTCACCTTCGTAGTCATGCTGCTGCTGTTCTTCTGCGCCTGGAACCTGCTGCGCGGTCGCACCGGCCGCGCGCTGAAGGCGATTCGCGACAACCCGATCGCGGCGCGTGCGATGGGCATCAACACGGCGCTCTACAAGTCGCTCACCTTCGGAGTCAGCGCGCTCTACACGGGGGTGGCCGGTGCGCTCGGCGCGATCGCAATCCAGTTCGTCGCGCCCGACAGCTTCACGTTCTTCCTGTCGGTGGCGATTCTGGTCGGAATGGTGATCGGCGGTATCGGCTCGATCCCGGGCTCGATCTTCGGCGGCATTGTCATCGTCTTCATCCCCAATCTGGCCGAGAAGATCTCGCAGGCCGCTGCGTGGGCGGCCTACGGCACCTTGCTGATTCTGTTCATGTACTTCATGCCCCTGGGAATTTGGGGATTTATCAGAATGGGGTATGCTCGCCTCACACGCCGGCGGAAGGCGACTTGAGATGCCGCGCCGGCGGCTTACATTCCGGGTGCAGGGCACCAAACGATCCAAAGGAGGAAACATGCTGAATCGCAGAAACTTCGTCGTCTCGGCGGCGGCCATGGCGATCGCACTTGCGTACGGGCCGGCCAGCGCGGCGGGCAAGTACGATCCGGGCGCGAGCGATACCGAGATCAAGATCGGCAACATCAACCCGTACAGCGGCCCTGCGTCGGCGTACGGCACGATCGGCAAGGCCATTGCCGCCTATTTCAAGATGGTGAACGACAAGGGCGGCATCAATGGCCGCAAGATCAACTTCATCAGTGTCGACGACAGCTACAGCCCGCCGAAAACGGTCGAGCAGGCGCGCAAGCTGGTCGAGCAGGAGAAGGTGCTGCTGATCTTCCAGTCGCTCGGCACGCCGACCAACTCTGCGATCCACAAGTACATGAACGCGAAGAAGGTGCCGCATCTGTTCGTCGCCACTGGCGCGGGCAAGTGGGGTCAGCCGAAGAAGTACCCCTGGACCATGGGCTGGCAGCCGGCCTATCCGGGCGAGGCGAAGATCTACGCGTCCTACCTGCTGGACAACAAGCCCGACGCGAAGGTCGCGATCCTTTACCAGAACGACGACTACGGCAAGGACTACCTGAACGGCTTCCTCGAGGGCCTTGGCGCCAAGGCGAAGTCCATGGTGATCGCCAAGGAGCCGTACGAGGTCGCCGATCCGACGGTCGATCCGCAGATCATCAAGCTGAAGGCGAGCGGCGCCGACACCTTCTTCAACATCACCACGCCGAAGTTCGCCGCGCAGGCCATCCGCAAGGTGCACGACCTCGGCTGGCAGCCGCTGCACTTCCTCAACAACGTGTCGACCTCGGTCGGCGGCGTGCTCAAGCCCGCGGGTCTCGACAAGTCGGTCGGGTTGATCACGACGCAGTACACGAAAGATGCGACCGATCCGCAATGGACGAACGATGCGGACATGAAGGCCTGGCACGCGTGGATGGACAAGTACCTTCCCGATGGTGACAAGAGCAGCAGCTTCAACGTGTATGGCTATGCCGTTGCCGCCACGATGGAAGAGGTGCTTAAGAAGGCGGGCGACAATCTGACGCGCGCCAACATCATGAAACAGGCCGCCAGCCTGAAGAACGTCAAGGTGCCGCTGCTCATCCCGGGCGTCACCGTCGACACCGGGCCGAACGATTTCTATCCGATCGAATGCGCGCGGCTTGCGAAGTTCGACGGCGCAAAGTGGGTCGGCGTCGGCGACGTCATCTGCCCGAAGAAGTAATCGGACGCAGCCTGATCTAAAAAAGGCCGCCGCAAGGCGGCCTTTTTTGTTGGGGTCGCGCCTAACAACCGAGTCGAGAGGCGAGTTCTCCGAAGTCGTCGACCACGATGTCGTGTATCGGATTCGGCTTCGGATCCGGCGGCCCCGGCGGGCCCCACTCGTCGGGACGGCGCACGAAGGCGGTCTTGTAGCCTTCCTTCTTTGCCGCATCGAGGTCGAAGTTGTGGCAGGCGACCATCAGCAGGTTCTGGGGCGGAATCTGCAGGAGCTTGGCCGCGGTCTGGTAGGCCTCCGGCCGCGTCTTGTACACGCCCCACATCTCGCAGGACAGGATCGCGTCCCAGGTGATGCGATTTGCCCGCGAGACGTCGACCGCGAGCGCCGTGCTGAGGATCGTGAACGAGACTACGAGGTACTTCCTGCGCATGCGCTCGAGCGCCGCAGGAAAGTCGGGCCAGCATTTGAGCGCGTGCCAGGTCTGCCAGACGGCGTCGCGGTCCTCGGCGGTCAATGCGTCGAGCGCATGCTCGCGCAGCACCGCGTCGAGCACGCTGCGGTGCACGTCGTCGATGTTGTAGCGCGTGCCGACCGTGTTGATCATGGTCTGCAGCGAGCGCTTGCGGTACGCGTTGGTGATCGAGACCCAGTCGGCCTCGACGCCGCGGCGCCTGCCCGCCGCCTCGAGCGCGCTGCGGATGCCGCCATGCCAGTCGAGGATGGTGCCGCCGGTGTCGAAAGTGAGTGCGCGGATTTCGTTCATGTCGGTCTCCTCGTTTGGATCAACGCATCCGGTTCGCAAGCGGAAATCAATCTCGTGCTTTTGTTGATTGTCGAAGATTCACCGACAATCAACAAAAGCACGAGACCCTAAAAACCCGAAACCGTCCTCACGGTTTGCGACCGAAGGCCACCTGGGTCAAACCGGCCGCACCCGACACAGCAGACTCTTGAGGTTCGTCTGATCCGAGATCGGATCGCGCTGGTTCTTGTCGGTGAGGAAGTTGACCGAGCGCCAGGGATGGTAGGGCTGGCGCTCGCCCCAGCCGATCGGGATGAACACCGCGCTCTCGCGGATCCCGGCATGTAGCCAGGCCACGGCGTCGATCGCGCCATGTGCCGTTTCGATGCGCAGCCGCGCGCCGTCGCCAATGCCGAGTGTCGCCGCCTTTCGCGGATGGATCTGGCAGTACAGGTCCGGCCACATTTCCTGCGCTTGCCAGAAGTAATGCGTCAGGCTGTGGAAATGGGCGGCCGGCGGCCGCCCGGTAACGAGCTCGGTATCGAAGCCCTGCGCGCGCAGCACCGCGCCCGGGCCGTCGGCGGAGGCGGCGCGGATGCGACCGCGCGCGCTCGACGTGTCGGGACGGCAGAACGGAGAAATGACGCCCACGTCCGCGTCCGAGTCGACGAGCTCCATGTAAGGCAGGTCGACGAGCTGCTCGCGCTCGGAATAGAACTCGGGCAGCGCCGACAGGCCCAGCTGCGCGAACTTCGCGTCCAGCGCCTCGGTCCAGAATTCGAGCTTGCCGCTCGGCGTCGGAAAGCGGTGTCCCGGCGGCGCCGCGGCCGCGGTGCTGCCCTCGAGATAGAGCGTCTCGATCTCCGGCGCGTCCTCGCTCGCCACCGGCTGCCGCACCCAGCGCCAGGGCACCGAGTGCAGGCGCTTCTGCGTCACGCCGCGCAGGAAGTCGTTGTCGATGCAGACTTCGTCCCAGAACACGCGCGGGTCCTTGTACTGTTCCTTCAGCACGTCGTCGAAGCCGAGGCGCTTGCCGAGCTCGATCCAGATCCAGGCATCCGCCTTTGCTTCGCCCGGCGGCTCGATCATCTTGTCGATCCAGACGATGCGCCGGTCATCGTTTGCGCGGCCGATTTCGCCCTTCTCGATGCCGGTTGCCGCCGGCAGTACGTAGTCGGCGAAGGCCGAGGTCTCGTTGGGAAACAGCTCGATGTGCACCAGCAGGTCGAGCGCCTGGAAGGCATCGCGCGCCGCGGTCTGGCCCGGCCACAGCGCCATCGGGTTATTGCAGGCGATGAGCGCGCGGATCGGGTAGGGCTTGCCCTCGCGCATGGCCTCGGTCCAGCCGGTCGGACTGCGCCGCACGCGCGGCCGGCTCGGCTTGACGCGCCGCTCGGGCGGCGCGTTCGGTGCGATCGGCGTGCTGGCGCTCATGTTGAAGTACGCGCCGCCGCGCCGGCCCCAGTTGCCGGTGATCGCGGCGAGGAACATCAGCACGCGGTTGGTCTGGGTGCCGTTGGAATGTTGATTGATGCCGCGGCTGGCGAAGATCACGCAGCCGTCGGCAGCCGCGATCTGCGTCGCGAGGCGCCGGATCTCGTCGGCGTCGATGCCGGTGATCGGCGCGGCCCACTCGGGGCTGTAGCCGCGCTCGAGGATGAAGCGACGCCATTCGGCGAAGCCGAGCAGCCAGTCGGCGCAGAAGCGCGCGTCGTGCAGGTTCTCGCTCAGGAGGTGGTGGCACAGCGCCAGCCCGAGCGCCATGTCGGTGCCGGGGCGGATCGCATGCCAGCGGTCGGCTTTCGACGCGGTTGCGGTGAGGCGGGGGTCGATGACCACCATCTTTGCGCCGTGCTGCAGGCGCCAGCCGTTGAGCAGGCCGAAATACACCGGGCGGGTTTCGGCCTGGTTGTCGCCGAAGTAGACATAGAGCTGCGCGGCGCCGAGATCGCTCTCGGTATAGCTGTTGCCGCTGCCGATGCGGCCCTGCGTGAGCTCGTAGGCGACGTTCTTGCTACTGGCGCAGAACGGGTCGGTGCCTTCGTGGTTCGGCGTGCCCCAGAGCTGCGCGAACAGTCGCGTCGTGCCGAGGTAGTCGAGCATGCCGGTGCGGGTGCCGATGAACAGCGCCAGCGCCTCGGGTCCGTGCGCTGCGCGCAGCGCCTTGAGGCGCTCGGCGATTTCGTCGAGCGCCTGGCTCCAGGAGATGCGCTCGAAGCGGCCTTCGCCGCGCACCCCGACCCGCTTCTGCGGGAAGCGCAGGCGGTGCGGGTTGTCGTAGAGCTGCAGGGTGAGTTGCGATTTCGGGCAAACGCGCCCCTGCAGGATCGGGTCGGCGTCGTTGCCCGTGATGCGCACCAGGCGCTCGCCGCGAAAGTGGAAGGTCGCGCTGCAGCAGTTGAAGCAGATGTTGCAGCCGCCCGGCACGCTGCGATCGGACGCGGTCGCCGTGCGCGTCTCGCCATAGGGAAACGCCGGGGGGCTGCGCTGCACGACGGCCTGCGCGGCGGGTGCATCCATGAACGCCGGGCGTTGCGGCGAGCTCGACGGCGCGTCCGCCCGGACCCGTTCGAGATACACGGTTGCCGGACCGAGCAGGAAATCGTCGTTGTCGCGCAGCCTGCGGCCCTCGCTGTGCGCCTCGGCGATCAGCGCGTCGCGCGGCCCGAAGCGGATCGCGCGCGTCGGGCAGACGCTCGCGCAGGCCGTCGTCTCGCCGCGCGCGCGCCGGTCTTCGCACAGGTCGCACTTGACTGCGTGGTGGCCGCGGGCGTCAAAGCCCATCGCGCTGTAAGGGCAGGCGATCACGCATTCGCCGCATCCGGTGCAGCGCGATTCGTTTACTCGCACCACGCCGGTCAGCGGATCCTTCTCAATGGCCTTGGGATGCACCGGGCAGGCGCGCAGGCAGGCGGGGCGCTCGCAGTGCTGGCAGGCCAGGGTCAGGAAGGACAGGCCGGCCCGCTCCGGCTCGCCCAACCAGAGCACCCGGTTGCGGGCCTCGCCCGGGCCGAGGCGATGCTCCTGCTTGCACGCCACCTCGCAGCTCTTGCAGCCGGTGCAACGCTCGGTGTCGATCAGCAGCGCGAGGCGCGCCGCGCCGGCTGCGGTCGGGACAGCGCTCATCGCCGTGTTCGCCTCACGCGATCTACCATGCGGTCAGATGCCACCAGCCGATCGGCCCGTAATCGGCGACGTATCCGGCGAAGAACGTCACGGTGACGACGTGAATCACCACGCCGGCGACGAAGATCCAGGCGAGCGCGAGGTGCAGTGGGCGCCACCCGGCGAGCGCGGCGGGCAGCGCGCGGCGCGTACCCAGCAGACGCGTCTCCTCGCGCTCGAGCGCGCGGTAGGCGAGCGCTGCACCCGGGTTGCGCAGCAAGAGCGGCAGCGTCACCGAGAAGGTGCCCTCGTTGGCGTCCGGGGCGAGCGCGGGGAGCAGCGCGCGCTTGCGCTCGAGGACGCGCTGCAGGCGTGCCCGTGTCGCTGCATCGGGCGGGGCGAATACCGCGACTTTCGAACCGAAGGTTGCCGCTAGCAGCCGCGCTGCGCGCAGCCGCGCCCACAGCCCGAGCGCGCCGAGTATCACGAGGGCCAGCACCATCAGCGCGGGGGCGCGGCCCAGGTGGCCGGCGGAATGGACCACGATCAGGGCGCTGCCGAGGCAGGCGCAGATCACGTGCGCGTTGAACCAGGCAACGGGTCGCCGACTGTGACCACCGCGCTTGGCGAAGGCGAAGGCTGCGGGCACCAGGAGCAGCAGCGCGCCGGCGAGGCCACAGAGGTACAGGGGCGGGCTGCCCGGCGTGCGCCAGGCCGGCGGCAGTGCGCCGCGCAGCACCAGCCAGCCCAGGATCGCGACCACGGTCACTGTCACCAGTGCGACGAGAACGGTATTGGTCAGCTTGAACTGCGGCATTCAGCCTGTGCAGGGCAGCGCGATCGCGCGATTCTCGCACCGATCGCCGCAGCCCTCGCCGTGAATTCGCCCTACAGTGCGCCGATCGCGAGCCCGGCCGCGAAGGTTGCGCCGAGCGTTTCGCAGCGCACGACAATCTCGGGCGTCAGGTCCTTCACGCAGATGATCGCATCCTGCGCCTTGCGCAGTCGCAGGCCATTGACGATGCGCTCGACGGACGATTGCGCGCCGCTGCCGTCCTGGCCGGCACCGATGAACAGCGCGTACGGCCGGCCCTCCACCTTGCCTTCGCAGGGGTAGAACACGCGCTCGAGGAAGTCTTTCATCATCCCCGACATGTAGCCGAAGTTCTCGGGCGTGCCGAGGATGAGTGCGTCTGCGGCGAGCAGGTCCTGGGCGTCGGCTTCGGCGCAGCGCTTGACGAGCACGCGCACGCCGTCAGCGGCCTCGGCTTCGCGCAGCGCAGCCTGCGCGCCGTGCGCCACGGCCTGCGCCATGCGGGCGGTCTTCACCCCGTGCGTGTGATAGACGATGAGCAGCGTCTTCACAGCACGCTGCGCGTGGCCGGGTCC
>LJTQ01000006.1:31289-58679 GCA_001303445.1 Betaproteobacteria bacterium SG8_39
GCGTGGCCGGGTCCTGCCGATAGAACAGGCACAGCTGGTCGTAAACGTCCGGATAGCGGCGGCGCGTTTCCTGCGGCCGCTCGAAAAAAGCCTCGCTCAGAACGGCGAAGAATTCGGACGGGTGCTCCGCGGCGTAGGGATCCAGCCAGGTGTCGCGCGCGCGATCGAGCGCGTCGCAGAACTCTTCGTAGGCCCGCTGCCAGACGGCGTGCCAGCGGCGGCGGTCCATGTCCGCATGCAGGGGCGGCAGGCCGTCGGCGGCCCCGTTGCGCATGTCGAGCTTGTGCGCGAACTCGTGGATCACGACGTTCATCTGCGCCGCGTTCGCGGCACTGTCCCAGGACAGCACCACCGGCCCGCCCGGCATGGCCTCGCCGGCCAGCGAATCGTCCCACTCGTGGACCACGCCGGCGTCGTCAACGTCCCGGCGCCGGACCCGAAAATCCCCCGGATAGACCACGACGCCGACCCAGTCATCGTACCAATCGAGCCCGAGATTGAGGATCAGCAGGCAGGCCTGTGCGGCAATTGATGCCCGCATGTGGTCGGTGAGCGCCAGGCCCTGCACGCCGGAGAACGCCTTCTCGGACAGAAAGAGCAGCGTCAGCTCGCGCAGGCGCGTCGCGTCGTCGCGCGCGAGCTCGCCGAGAAAGGGCAGTCCGAGCACGATCCGGCGCCACAATGCCTCGTCGACGCGGTGCCTTTGCAGCACCCGTCGACGCCTCCACGAAGTCCACCATTTCATAACTGATCGCTAGAATAGTCGCATGGTCTCGGTCGTCCAGCTTCATCCCCAGAACAGCGCGGCGGCGCTCGAGCCGCTCGCCGAGGGCCTGTCCGCAGACGATCGCGGGTTGATTGCGCGCGCGCTCGAATTCGCCGAGCCGCTGTACGCCGGGCAACAGCTTTCGACCGGTGAGCCCGAATGGCCCCATGCGCTCGGCATTGGCGCGAGCCTGGCGTCGATCGGCATGGATGCGGCCGGGCGCTTGGCCGGCATATTGTTCGCCGCCGCCAAGCACGTGCGCGAGGAGGGCACTTTGCAGGCGACCTTCGGCGACGAGATTGCCGCCCTGGCCGTCGGCGTCGAAAAGCTCTATCAGCTGCGTGTTGCGACGCGCCCCGGCACGCGTACCGGCGCGGCGACGAAACGCGACCTGCGCGCCGAGCAGTCCGAGATTCTGCGCAAGATGGTTCTCGGCATGGTCGAGGACATCCGCGTGGTGCTGATACGGCTGGCCAGCCGCACGCAGACACTGCGCTGGTTCGCCAAGCACCCGTCGGACGAGCGGCGCAGCTATGCCGAGGAGACGCTCGACATCTACGCCCCGCTCGCCAACCGCCTCGGCGTCTGGCAGCTGAAGTGGGAAATGGAGGATCTGTCGTTCCGCTTTCTCGAGCCCGAGCTCTACAAGCGCATTGCGCGCATGCTCGATGAGCGGCGGGTCGAGCGCGAGCAGTACATCGCCGATGCGATGGCACAGCTCGGGCGCGAACTCAAGGCCGCGGGCGTCGGCGCGGAGATCGCCGGACGGCCGAAGCACATCTATTCGATATGGAACAAGATGCGCAGCAAGGAGCTCGACTTCGACAAGGTCTATGACGTGCGCGCCCTGCGGGTGATCGTGCCCGACGTCAAGGACTGCTACGCGGCGCTCGGCGTGGTGCACAACCTGTGGCAGCCGCTGCCGCGCGAGTTCGACGATTACATCTCGCGGCCCAAGGGCAACATGTACCAGTCGCTGCACACTGCGGTAATCGGTCCGGGCGAGCGCACGCTGGAAGTCCAGATCCGCACCGAGGAAATGCACCGCCATGCCGAGTTCGGCGTCGCCGCGCACTGGCGCTACAAGGAAGGCGGCCGGATGGCACGCGCCGACGCCCGCTTCGACGACAAGATCGCGCTGCTGCGCGAGCTGCTTGCCTGGCGCGACGAGGTCGCCGACAGCGCGCAGTGGACGGAAAAAACGCGCGCTGCGGCGCTCGACGACACGGTGTACGTGCTCACGCCGCAGGGCAAGGTCGTTGACCTGCCGGTGGGCTCGACGGCGGTCGACTTCGCCTACGCGCTGCACAGCGACCTCGGTCACCACTGCCGGGGCGCGAAGGTCGATGGCCGCATGGTGACGCTCGACACGCCGCTGGCGAGCGGCCAGCGCGTGGAGATCGTCACGGCGAAAAGCGGTGGGCCGTCGCGCGACTGGCTGAGCCCGGAACGCGGCTTCGTCAAGAGCCACCGGGCGCGGCAGAAAATCCGTCAGTGGTTCAACGCCCAGGCGCTTGCCGAAACCATCGCTGCCGGTCGCGCACTCGTCGAGCGCGAGCTCAAGCGAGGCGGCGCGGGTCAGGCCGGACTCGAGGCGGTCGCCGCCAAGCTGGGATTCCAGAAATCGGACGAGCTGTTCGCGGCGGTCGGCCGCGACGAGATCAACCTGCGCCAGCTGCAGGTCGCGTTGCGCGAACTGAAGGGCGTGGCGCCGCAACGCGAAACAGCGCCCTTGCCGGCATCGGTCGCGCCCAAGAAGCGCGCGCGTGGGCAGGGCGCGCGCACCAGCAACGGGGACGGTGGCGTGCTGGTGGTCGGTATGGATCGCCTGCTGACCCAGCTTGCGCGCTGCTGCAAGCCGGTACCGCCCGACCCGGTGCGCGGCTTCGTGACGCGCGGCAAGGGGGTGACAGTGCATCGCGAGGACTGCGACAGCCTGCGGCGGCTCGCCGAGCGCCACCCGGAGCGCATGATCGACGCGCAATGGAGCGGGGTGGGCGGCAGCTATACGGTCGCGGCGCGGGTCACGGCGACCGATCGGCCGGGCCTGCTGCGCGACATCGGCGACGCATTGGCGCGCGAGCATATCAACGTCACCGCGGTGCGCACGCAAAGCCGCGAGGATCTCGCGTTCATGAACTTCACCTTCGTGGTCGAGAACCTGGAGCAATTGAAGCGCGCCTTCGGCACGATCCGTGACGTTAATGGGGTGATTCGCGTCGCACGTGGCTAGCGCGCCTTCCCGCGCTGCGATACTTTCGCCGACGGCGGGATTGTGCTAACACTGCGCCCCTTCGGATGCCGGCGCTCCGCGGCCGGACCATAAGGAGGGACCGTCATGAAGCCTTATCGCCATCCCGCATGATTCGCAAACTGCACCACAATGCCTACCGCTGCCGGGACTCGGAGGCGACGCGCAGGTTCTACGAGGACTTTCTCGGCATGCGCCTCGCGGAAGCGCTCGAGATCAAGGAAACCAAGAGCGGACGCAAGACCGAGACGCTGCACACGTTCTACGCGCTCGACGACGGCTCGTACCTGGCATTCTTCGAGGCGCCGGACATGCCCTTCGAGTTCAAGAAGCAGCACGATTTCGACCTGCACATCGCGCTCGAGGTCGATCAGCAGACGCTGCATCGCATGTTCGAGAAGGGCAAGGCGGCAGGCCTGGAAACGCGCGGCGTCTCGGACCACGGTTTCATCGACTCGATCTATTTCCGCGACCCGAACGGCTACGTGATCGAGCTGACGGCGAAAAAGCCGGGCCACGATGCGGCGATGGATCCCGCGAAGAACGGCGCGCGCGCCAAGCTCGAGCGCTGGCAGGCGGCAAAGCGCGCCGGCGCCGCGGCGCGCTGAGACCGGCAGCGAGCGGCGGCCCGAGGCGCCCGCGTGCAGGAACTCCTTGCGCACCCTGCGGTGCAGGGCGCAGTCGCCCCGCTCGTGGTCGGCCTGGCGGTCGCGGCGCTGCTGCTGCCGGTCCGCCTGTCCGGTCTGGCGGCGGTGGCCGGCTTTCTCGTCGCCGTCGCCCTGATCGGCAATTTCTCGTTCTCGACGCTGACCGCGACGCGCAAGCTGGTGCTGGTCGCCGCCGCCGCGCCGCTGCTCGGCGTGATCGCCGACTTCGCCTTCAAGCCGACGCGGATCGCGGGCCCGGTGCTGGGCACCCTGTTCGGCGCGGCCGGTCTGTGGATCTTCTGGTCGGTGCTCGCGCACCAGCCGCTTGCGCAGGCCCTGCGCCTGGCTGCGTGGGGCTTGGGCTGGGGGCCGGGATCGGCGCGGTGCTCGGCGCGTCCGCGCTCATCGGCCAGTACGGCATGGCGCTGGGCGCCGCCTCGGGCGGTTACGTGCTGCTCGTCATGCTGCTCGGCCGGCGCGTGAGCGCCGGCGCCAGTCTGGCGCTCGGGGTCTCGGTAACCGCGGCCCTGCTCGCCTGCGCCGCCGTGCTGCTCGCCAAACTGCCCTGGTACGCGGCGGCCGTCCTCGGCCTGGTGCCGCTCGCCGCGCGCCTGCCGCTGCCGGATCGCGCGCACCCGGGAATACAGGCCGTGGTCGCGGTGTTCTACGCCATGGTGCCCGCGGCGGGCTGCTGGGCGATCGCCTGGGCGGCGAGCCGGACCGGCGGCTGAACCGGCCGCGCAACACGATTTTTGAACCGACCCCGAATGGAGGAGACGAAATGAAAAAGCAATCCCTGCTGGCCGCCCTGCTGCTTGCCGCACCGCTTGCGGCCTCGGCGGCACCCGAGACCTACGTGTTCGACCCGTACCACACCTACCCCAACTTCGCGGTCGACCACCTCGGCATTTCGACCATGTGGGGTCGTTTCGACAAGTCGAGCGGCAAGTTCACGCTCGACACGGCGGCCAAGAGCGGCTCGGTCGAGCTGGTTGTCGAAACCGCGTCGATCAGCACCGGCGACAACGACAAGGGGGCGCGCGCGCGCGCGCGCGACGAGCACCTGCGTGCCGCCGATTTCTTCAACGTCGCCGAGTTCCCGCAGATGACCTACAAGTCGACGGCTGTGAAGTTCAACGGCGACGCGCCGGCCGAGGTCGAGGGCCAGCTGACGCTGCTCGGCGTCAGCAAGCCGCTCACCCTGAAAATCGACCGCTGGGTCTGCAAGGCGCACCCCTTCAACAAGAAGCCGGTGTGCGGCGGCAACGCCTCGGGTTCCTTCAAGCGCACCGACTTCGGCATGAAGTACGGCGTGCCGGCGGTCGGCGACGAGATCAAGCTGTTCATCGAGTTCGAGGCGTACAAGCAGTAGCCGTCACTGCGGGGTCCCGGTCGACGGCGGACGTCGCGACCGGGGCTGCCGCTAGCCGAGAAGTACCAGGCACCAGATCAGGGCCGCGTTGACGAGCGCCAGCATCACCGCGGCGCTGCCGAAATCCTTGGCATGCTTGGCGAGCGGGTGGGCCTCGAGCGATATGCGATCCTGCGTCGCCTCGATCGCCGAGTTGAGCAATTCGACGATCAGCACCACGAGCAGGCTGGCGATCATGAGGGCCCGCTCGACGCCGTTTTCGCCCAGCCACAGCGCGAGCGGCACCAGCACGGCCGTCAGCAGCAGCTCCTGCCGGAAGGCCTGCTCGTGGAGCGCCGCCTGGCGCAATCCGGCGAGCGAATAGCGCGTTGCGTTGAAGATCCGTTGCAGGCCCGTCGCGCCCTTGTGCGGAGGGGTCATGGCGCCGCGAAATTTAGCATGCCGCGTCGCCCGCCGGCGTCTCTGCGCGATGCGTCGCGCGCCGTTATGATCGCGGTGTATCGAGCAGGCATTCCCTGGATAGGAGCAATGGCCGAGTGACGACCTCCAACCGTTCGCGCAACCCGCGGCTCTCGAGTCTGATAGCCGGGGCGGCGGTGGATCCGGCGCGGCGCGTGGTCATCAAGGGCGGGGTCGCCGCCTTCCTTCTGTCGACGACGCTCGGGCGGTTCGCCGGTCGGGCCGCGGCAGCGACGTCCGTGCAAACGTCTGCTGCGCAAGGGCTCGGCTTCACGTCGATCCCCGTATTCGCCGACGACGCGGTTCACGTCGCGCCCGGCTACCGCGCGAGCGTGCTCTACCGCTGGGGCGACGAAACCGGTATTGCCGGCGCGCCCCCCGCGCCGTTCAGGCCGGATGCCTCGAACAGCGCGGCCGAGCAGGCGCTGCAGGCCGGGATGCACCACGACGGGATGCATTTCTTCCCGCTGCCGAAGGGCTCGACCGCCTCGGACCACGGCCTGCTGGCGATCAACCACGAGTACACCGACGACGGTCTGCTGCATGCCGATGGCATGAAGACCTGGTCGCGCGAAAAGGTGCTGAAGTCGCAGCACGCCCACGGCCTGTCGGTGATCGAGGTGCGCCGCCGTGGCGCGCGCTGGGAGGTGGTGCGACCCTCGCGTTACGCGCGACGCATCACCGCCCGCACGCCGATCACGGTGGCCGGTCCCGCTGCAGGCGATGCGTTGTTGCGCACGCAGGCCGACGCGAGCGGGCGCGAGGTGCTCGGCACGCTGAACAACTGCGCAATGGGCTGGACGCCCTGGGGCACCTACCTGGCCTGCGAAGAGAACTTCAACGAATACTTTCATCACAGCGGCACGCCGACGCCGGCCGAGAAGCGCTACGGCATTCGCCGCTTCGGGCTCGGCTACCGCTGGAACGAGCACGACGAGCGCTTCGACGCCGGCCTGCACCCGCACGAGCCGAACCGCTTCGGCTGGGTGGTCGAATTCGACCCCTACCAACCCGGCTCGAAGCCGGTGAAGCGCACGGCCCTCGGTCGCTTCAAGCACGAGAGCGCGACGGTCAGCCTGGCGCCCGACGGCCGCGTGGCCGTGTATTCGGGTGACGACGAGCGCTTCGAATACATCTACAAGTTCGTCTCGCGCGGGCGCTTCGATCCACGGGCGCCGGAGGCGAACCGGCGGCTGCTCGACGAGGGCACGCTGTACGTCGCGCGCTTCGACGCCTCTGGGCAGGGACGGTGGCTCGCATTGGTGCACGGGAAGAACGGGCTCGATGCGTCGGTCGGTTTCGCCAGCCAGGCCGAGGTCCTGGTCCGCACGCGGCAAGCCGCCGACCGGGTTGGCGCCACCCAGATGGACCGACCCGAGTGGATCGCCGTGCATCCACGCACGCGCGAGGTGTACGCGACGCTCACCAACAACTCACGGCGCGGCCGCGAGGGATTCCCGGGCGCCGACGCGGCGAATCCGCGCGCACCGAACATCTACGGCCATATCCTGCGCTGGCGCGAGCAGAATGGCGACCCCACGGCGGAGACCTTCGACTGGTCGGTGTTTCTGCTGGCCGGCGATCCGGCGCAGGTCGAGCCGGCGCATCGCGGAACCGCGGGACTCGCATTCGGCGGTCCCGACGGCCTGCACGTCGACGCGCGCGGTCTGCTCTGGATCATGACCGACGTCTCGGCCTCCCGGATGGAGCGCGACGCGTTCGCCAACCTGGGCGCCAATCAGCTGCTCGCCGCAGACCCGGCCAGCGCCGAAGTGCGCCGCTTCCTCGTCGGGCCGGTCAATTGCGAGATCACCGGGCTCACCCAGACGCCGGACGGCCGGACATTCTTCCTCAACATCCAGCACCCGGGCGAGGTGCCCGACGCGCGCGCCGACCCAACGTGGCCGGATCGCTACAGCCGCTGGCCCGACGGCCAGCCGGGCACGCGGCCGCGCTCGGCGACGATCGTGATCCAGCGAGCGGACGGCGGGGAGATCGGCCGCTAAGCCGCGCGCGGCTCGGACACCGGCGTGGCAGCGGGGGTCGCCTGCGCGACCGGCGCCGGCGCCGGCACAGCGGCGGGCGTTCCCAGCGCGGACAGCAGCTCTTCCTGAGCCGCGCGGCGACGTCCGCGCCGCGGCTTCGCCTGCTCGTAGGCGCCATCCGGCTTCATCTCCCAGGCCTGGCAGTTGTCCTCGAGGTAGGTCTGCAGGCCCTCGCGGATCACGCGACGCTTGAGCGCGGGGTCGAGCACGGGAAAGCACAGCTCGATGCGGCGGAAGAAGTTGCGGTCCATCCAGTCGGCGCTTGCCAGGTAGACGTCCTCGGCGCCGTCGTTCTGGAAGTAGAACACCCGTGTGTGCTCGAGGAAGCGCCCGATCACGGAGCGTACGCGGATGCTGTCCGACAGGCCTTCGATGCCGGGCTTGAGCGCGCACACCCCGCGCACGATCAGATCGATGCTGACGCCGGCCTGGGATGCGCCGTAGAGCGCCTCGATAATGTCCGGCTCGAGCAGCGCGTTCATCTTGGCAATGATGTGCGCGGGCCGGCCTTCGCGCGCCAGCGTCGCCTCGCGGCGAATTGCCGCGATCACCCCCTTGTGCAGGGTGAACGGCGACTGCCAAACGTGCGCCAGCTTGCTTGCGCGACCGAGACCGGTGAGCTGCTTGAAGACCTCGTTGACGTCCGAGCACAGGGCCTCGTTCGCGGTGAACAAGCCGAAGTCCGTATACAGGCGCGCGGTGCGCGGGTGGTAATTGCCCGTGGCGAGGTGCACGTAGCGCTTGAGCACGGTGCCCTGCGGTGTTTCCTCGCGGCGCACGATGAGCGCCATCTTGGAGTGCGTCTTGTGGCCGACGACGCCGTAGACGACGTGCGCGCCGACTTCCTCGAGCCGTGCCGCCCAGTTCAGGTTCGCCTCCTCGTCGAAACGCGCCATCAATTCGACCACCACGGTCACTTCCTTGCCCCGGCGCGCGGCATCGATCAGCACCTCCATCAGCTCCGAATCGGTGCCGGTGCGGTACACGGTCTGCTTGATGGCAATGACCTGCGGATCGATGGCCGTGGTGCGAATGAAATCGATCACCGGTGCGAACGACTGATAGGGGTGGTGCAGCAGCACATCCTCACGCGCGATCAGCTCGAACAAGTCGCCGCGCTTCTCGAGCGCGGGTGGCAGGCCGGGCTGAAACGGCGGATATTTCAGGTCCGCGCGGTCGACCTGGCTGGGGACTTCGCGCAGACGGTAGAGATTCACCGGGCCGTCAACCCGGTAGAGGTCGGCGGGTTGCAGAGCGAACTGTTGCAGCAGAAACTCGACCATCGAGGGCGAGCAATTGTCAGCGACCTCGAGGCGCACCGCATCGCCGAAGTGGCGGTGCAGCAGCTCACCCTGCAGCGCGATGCGCAAATTCTTGATCTCTTCCTCGTCGACGAACAGGTCCGAATTGCGCGTCACGCGAAACTGGTAGCAGCCGAGCACTTTCATGCCTGCAAACAGTTCCTCCACGTGCGCATGGAGCACCGAGGACAGGAACACGAAGGCGTATTCGCCGTCGGAAATATCCTGCGGCAGGCGGATGATGCGCGGCAGCACGCGCGGTGCCTGCACGATCGCCGCGCCCGAGGTGCGGCCGAAGGCGTCCTTGCCTTGCAACTCGACCGCGAAATTGAGACTCTTGTTGAACACGCGCGGAAACGGGTGCGCCGGGTCGAGACCGATGGGCGTGAGCACAGGAAGGACTTCGCGGAAGAAATAGTCGCGAATCCACTGGCGCTGCGCGGTGCTCCAGTCGCTGCGGCGGGGGAAACGGATCCCCGCGGCGGCGAGCTGCGGCAACAGCACCTCGTTCAACAGCCGGTACTGCTCCGCGACGAGGGCCTGCGCCTGCACCGCCACCTCGCCGAGCACCTCCTGCGGCCCGCGCCCATCGGGGCCCGGTTCCGGAATCTCGAGCTTGATCTGCTCCTTGAGGCCGGCGACGCGGATCTCGAAGAACTCATCCAGGTTCGACGAGACGATGGTCAGGAAGCCGAGCCGCTCGAGCAGCGGCACCGCCTCGTCCGCGGCCTGCGCAAGTACCCGCCGGTTGAACTCGAGGATTCCGAGCTCGCGATTGAGGAAATGTGCGGCGGGAGGCGCGCTGCGCTTTGCGCCGCTTGGCGACCGGGTTGCAGAGGTCGGCATGGCTGCAAGTTTACCGCGGCAGCGTCACCCGTCCGCGCCAAGCCATGCCTGCGCAACAAATCTGTCACATCGCCCGGCGGAGCTGACCGCGCGGCGGCGTCGCGATTGCCGTTCCTTGAGCGAACGCCTACAGTCGCGCCTACGATGGCGCAGCACGAGACCCTCGCCGCGGTCGACCTCGGCTCGAACAGCTTTCACCTGCAGATCGGGCGCGTGGTCGACGGCCAGATCTACCCGCTCGACGTGCTGCGCGAAGTCGTGCGCATCGGCGCCGGCCTGACCGCGGACAAGCGCATCGACCGGGCCGCCCAGGCGCGCGCGCTCGACGCCCTGCGCCGCTTCAGCGAGCGGCTCAAGGGCTTCCCGCGTCCCGCAGTGCGCGCGGTGGGCACCAATACGCTGCGCGTGGCGAAAAACGCGCCCGCCTTCCTGCGCGAGGCGCGCGAGGCGCTCGGCTTTCCGATCGAAGTGATCGCCGGGCGCGAGGAAGCGCGACTCATCTATCTGGGCGTGGCGCACGCGCTGCCACCGGCGCAGCACAAGCGCCTGGTCATGGATATCGGCGGGTGCGTAAGCTTCAGCCTGCGCTACTTTCCCGAGGGGCGGGTCGACAAGGGGCGCATGAAAGCGGCCGAGCTGGCCGCACGCCAGGAGCTGGGCGGCATGGTGCGCGCCTATCGCGCCCTGGGCTGGCAGGAAGCGATCGGCTCGTCGGGCACCGCGCGCTCGATCGAAAGCATCCTCGTCGCCAACGGGTACGTCGCGGAGGGGATCACGCGCGACGGGCTCGATCGACTGCGCAGTCTGCTGATCAAGCAGGGCGCGGCCGACCCCAACAAGCTCGCGGGGCTGCGCCCGAGCCGCGCCCCGGTGTTGCCGGGCGGGCTCGCGATCATGGTCGCTGCGCTCGACGAGCTCGGCATCGACTCGATGCGCGTTTCGGACGGCGCCCTGCGCCACGGCGTGCTCTACGATCTGCTCGGCCGCGTGCAGCACCACGACATGCGCGAGGCCACCGTCGTCCAGTTCATGCGCCGCTACCAGCTCGATAGCGCGCAGGCCGAGCGCGTGCGCAAGCTCGCGCTCGCCATCTACGACGCGCTGCTTGCGGGACGGCGCGACGAGGTCGCACGCGAGGACGACCCGGACCGCTTGATGCTCGACTGGGCGGCGCGCCTGGCGGAAGTCGGTCTGTCGATCGCGCACGCCGCCTACCACAAGCATTCGGCCTACGTGCTGTCGAATGCCGACATGCCGGGCTTCTCCAGGATGGAGCAGCAGCGCCTCGCGCGCGTGGTGCTCGCGCACCGCGGCAAGCTTGCCAAGATCCAGGACGCGGGCCTCGACGGCAGCGACGGGTGGCTGGTCTTCGCGCTGCGTCTGGCCTCCACCATCCTGCGCCGCAGGATCGATCTCAAGCTGCCGCTGCTGCGGGTCGCCGCCGATACGGCGGGTTTTCAGCTCGAGCTGCCGCAGGCCTGGCTGGACGACAATCCACTGACCGCCGACGCGCTCGAGGCCGAGGCACAGCAGTGGAAAGCGGTCGGCATGAAGCTCGTCGTCAGCGGGCTGTCCGACAAGAAGATCGCCGCGCTGGGGCGGGGATAGGCGAGAAGTTTCGGACCCGCCGCGTCCAGGTCAATCGCGTCGGTTCGCCAGCGAAAATCCATCTCCTCATTTTGCTGCTTCACCGGGCGATTCATCCGGTGAAGCAGCAAAATGAGGAGACCGATAAGAACCCAAACCGGCAACGCGTTACGCGGAGCTCACCACGGTAATCGCGCAGCCCGTCGCCTTACACCATATCCGGCGAAGTGACCGCGCGCACCACGACCTGCGCTTCGCCGGAGCGCACCCGGTAGGTCAGCCACCACAGGCCGCCTTTTTTGAGGCTCCACTCGACGGGACTGCCGGAGACGAGGTAGCCCGCGACGCAGCCCAGCGTCGGCTGGTGGCCGACGACGACCACCGCGCCCTTGCGCCGCGGCCAGTCGGCCGCCTCGAGCACCTCGGCCACCGAGGCCCCCGGTGCGAGTCGGTCATCCGTTTTGAGGCGCGCTTCGAGGGCGTCTGCCGTCTGGCGCGCGCGCACCGCCGGGCTCGACAGCAGGGCGAACTTGGAGGGCAGCCGTTGCAGCAGCCAGGCCGCGAGGCGCTTGGCCTGCTTGCGGCCCTTCGGGGTGAGCTTGCGCTCCAGGTCGGGCCCGCCGTCCTCGGCCTCCGCATGGCGCCAAAGAATGAGATCCATCTGTCCTCCCTCGCCTCGGTTGCGCAGTGTACGCGCCGTGGCCGGATGTCGCGTGGCCTTGTGGTGACACCATTGAGGCGGGTGCGAGGGATCGGCTAAAATCCGGCCTCTCTAGGCGCGTAGCTCAGCTGGTTAGAGCACTACCTTGACATGGTAGGGGTCGTTGGTTCGAGTCCAATCGCGCCTACCAGCTGTCCGGGCAGACGTCATCGGCGTCTGCCTTCACTCCGCGCGTTGGACTGGACGCCTGTGCGCCATTCAACGCGCGGTTTGCTTTTTTGAGCGCCGTGCCAGATATCAAGCTCCCAGACGGGTCGGTGAAGAAGTTTGCCGGTCCGGTTACCGTCGCCGAGGTCGCGCAGTCGATCGGCGCGGGGCTTGCGCGCGCGGCGCTCGCCGGGCGGGTCAACGGCAGGCTGCTCGACATGGGCAGCGTTATCGACGCCGACGCAGAGGTCGCCATCGTCACATCGCGCGACCCGGACGGACTCGAAATCCTGCGCCATTCCACTGCGCATCTGCTTGCCCACGCGGTCAAAGAGCTCTTTCCGAGCGCTCAGGTGACGATCGGACCGGTGATCGACAACGGCTTCTACTACGACTTTTCCTTCGAGCGACCCTTCACCCCCGATGACCTCGCGGCGATCGAGAAGCGCATGGCCGAAATTGCGCGCCGCGATCTGAAGGTCGAGCGCTCGGTGATGCCGCGCGACGCGGCCGTCCGGTTTTTCCGCGACCAGGGCGAGCACTACAAGGCGGAGATCATCGCGGCGATCCCGGCCGGGGAGGCCATCTCGCTCTACGGGCAGGGGGAGTTCGTCGATCTGTGCCGCGGGCCGCACGTGCCCTCGACGGGCAAGCTCAAGGTGTTCAAGCTGATGAAGGTCGCGGGCGCCTACTGGCGCGGCGATTCGAGCAACGAGATGCTGCAGCGGATCTACGGCACCGCCTGGGCGAACAAGGAGGAACAGGACGCCTACCTGCACATGCTCGAGGAGGCGGAAAAGCGCGACCACCGGCGCCTTGCCGCGCAGCTCGACCTGTTCCACATGCAGGAAGAGGCACCCGGACTGGTTTTCTGGCACCCGAAGGGCTGGACGTTGTGGCAGGTGATCGAGCAGTACATGCGCAAGGTCTACCGCGACAGCGGCTATCAGGAGGTGCGCTGCCCGCAGATCCTCGACCGCCGTCTCTGGGAGCGTACCGGGCACTGGGAGAACTACAAGGAGTTCATGTTCACCACCGCCTCGGAGAATCGCGATTACGCGATCAAGCCGATGAACTGTCCGGGGCACGTGCAGATTTTCAACAAGGGGGTGCGCAGCTACCGAGAGCTGCCGTTGCGTTACGGCGAGTTCGGCTCCTGTCACCGCAACGAACCGTCCGGGGCGCTGCACGGCCTGATGCGTGTGCGCGGGTTCGTGCAGGACGACGGGCATATTTTCTGCACCGAAGACCAGATCCTCGGCGAATGCGCCGCCTACACGGCGCTGCTGCAGGGCGTTTACCGCGACTTCGGATTCGCGGACATCATCTACCGGGTGGCGACCCGGCCCGCCAAGCGCATCGGCGAGGACGCCCTGTGGGACAAGGCCGAACGGGCGCTGATCGACTCGCTGCGCCAGTCAGGCGTCGCGTTCGAGGTCTCGCACGGCGAGGGGGCGTTTTACGGGCCCAAGATCGAGTACTCGCTGAAGGACGCGATCGGCCGCGTCTGGCAGTGCGGGACGATGCAGGTGGATTTCTTCATGCCCGGGCGGCTTGGCGCGGAGTACGTCGCCGAGGACAACAGCCGGCGCACCCCCGTGATGCTGCACCGCGCGATCGTCGGGTCGATGGAGCGTTTCATCGGCATCCTGATCGAGAACTTCGCCGGCGCCTTCCCCCTGTGGCTCGCGCCCGAGCAGGTCGTGGTCATGAGCATCACGGAGCGCCAGGCGGGCTACGCCGCCGAGGTGGCGGCCGGGCTGCGCGCGGCCGGCTGGCGGGCGGTCGAGGATTTGCGAAACGAGAAAATTTCTTATAAGATTCGCGAACATAGCCTGCAAAAGCTGCCCTACCAGCTGGTGGTCGGCGACAAGGAAATGCAGGCAGGAACCGTGGCCGTGCGCGCGCGCGGCGGTGGGGATCTCGGGCCCATGCGGCTCGATGCCTTCATCGCACGTCTCCGGAGCGAGGCAGAAGCGCTCAGCACGGCCTGATTTTTTTGCGGGTCTGGCCCGCACGGTATGTTCGGCGGCCGCCCGCGCCGGCAGTTGAGGAGAACGCACCCATCGCACTCGATAAAGCGCAACGCATCAATCGGGAAATCACCGCCCCGGAGGTGCGCCTGGTGGCCGAAGACGGTGAGCAGCTTGGCATCGTGGCGGTGGCGGACGCGCTGCGGTCAGCGGAGGAGCGGGACGTGGATCTGGTGGAGATTGCGCCGATGGCCAATCCGCCGGTCTGCAAGCTCATGGATTACGGCAAGTTTCGCTATCGCGAGCAGAAGAAAGCCCACGAAGCGAAGCTGAAGCAGAAGCAGATCCAGATCAAGGAGATCAAGTTCCGCCCGCGGACTGACGAGGGCGACTACAAGATCAAGCTGAACAAGCTGGTCGAGTTTCTTGAAGAGGGCGACAAGGCCAAAGTCACGTTGCGTTTTCGAGGCCGGGAGATGGCGCACCAGGAGTTCGGCAAACGCGTGCTCGAGCGCGTCAGGGCCGATCTCGAGGCGATCGGTGTCGTCGAGCAGTTCCCGAAGATGGAAGGGCGCCAGATGGTGATGGTGATTGCGCCCAAGAAGAAGGTCCCGGCGGGCAAGACGAAGAAGGCGCCCGCCGCGAAGTCTGAACCGCCGACGAGCAAGCCGGCCAAGCCGGCCAAGCCTGTCGCAGCGGCCTGAAGTTCCGGTAGCAGCGTCACGCTGCCGCCGACAAGTGATGCCCGGGCTTCAAGCGCCTGCGTAGCAGGACGCCCGGCGTCATATTAGAAAATGGAGTACGGCAAGATGCCAAAGGCAAAGACGAAGAAGGGCGCCGCCAAGCGGTTCAAGATCCGCTCCAGCGGTACGATCAAGCGCTCGCATGCGTACATGCGGCACATCCTGACCAAGAAGTCACAGAAGCGTAAGCGTCAGCTGCGCGGCACCGGGTCTGTCGATCAGACCAACGCACGGCAGGTCCGCTCGATGCTGCCGTACGCAGGATAGGGAGGCCGCCATGCCACGAGTGAAACGCGGGGTTACGGCGCGCGCACGCCACAAGAAGGTTCTGCGTCAGGCAAAGGGTTTTCGCGGTCGTCGCAAGAACGTCTATCGCATCGCCAAGCAGGCGGTGATGAAAGCGGGGCAGTACGCCTACCGTGATCGTCGCCAGCGCAAGCGTGTATTCCGGGCACTGTGGATCGCGCGTATCAACGCCGCGGTGCGCGAGCTGGGGATGACCTACAGCACGTTCATGTCTGGACTGAAGCGGGCCCAGATCGAGGTCGATCGCAAGGTGCTGGCCGACCTCGCGGTCACCGACAAGCCGGCATTCGCGAAGATCGCGAGCCAGGCGAAGGCGAGCCTATCGCACTGAGCGCGGGCGGGTCGACCGGCACGGGCGGGCACGCCGCCCGTGCGCTCGCATTGCAGCATGGAAAACGTCGATGGCATCGTAGCTCGGGCGCTCGAGGCATTCAGCGCTGCGCAGGACCCGGCCGCGCTGGAGAACGCGAAGGCGCGCTATCTCGGAAGGGGGGGTGAGCTCACCTCGCTGTTGAAGTCGCTCGGCACGCTCGCGCCGGAGGCGAGGCGCAGCGCGGGTCAGGCGATCAACGAGGCGAAGGCACAGCTCGAGGCCGCGCTCGATGCGCGCCGCGGCGCGCTCGCCGACGCCAAGCTCGCCTCGCGGCTCGCGGAGGAATCCCTCGATGTCACGCTGCCCGGACGCGGGCGGGGGCGCGGATCCCTGCATCCGGTGATCCGCAGCTGGGCGCGCGTCGAATCGATCTTCCGCTCCATCGGCTTCGATGTCGCCGACGGGCCCGAAATCGAGAGCGACTGGTACAACTTCACCGCCCTCAACCAACCGGAGAACCATCCGGCGCGCTCGATGCACGACACCTTCTATGTCGAGCTAAACGATGCGCAGGGTACGCCGCTGCTGCTGCGTACCCACACCAGCCCGATGCAGGTGCGCTACGCGCGCATGCATCGCCCCCCGATCAAGGTCATTGCGCCGGGGCGCACATACCGGGTTGATTCGGATGCGACGCACTCGCCGATGTTCCATCAGGTCGAGGGTCTGTGGATCGACGAGGACATCAGCTTCGCCGACCTGAAAGGTGTTTACACCGATTTCCTGAGGCGCTTCTTCGAGACCGACGAGCTCGAAGTGCGCTTTCGCCCGTCCTTTTTCCCCTTCACCGAACCCTCCGCCGAGATCGATATGCGCTTCGACTCGGGGCCGCTCGAAGGCCGCTGGCTGGAGATTTCGGGCTCCGGCCAGGTGCATCCGAGCGTGATACGCAACTTCGGGCTCGATCCTGAGCGCTACATCGGCTTCGCCTTCGGTTCCGGTCTCGAGCGCCTGACGATGCTGCGCTACGGTATCGACGATCTGCGACTGTTTTTTGACGGCGATCTGCGTTTCCTGCGCCAGTTCGCCTGATCCCGCATGCGAATCCCAGAGAGCTGGCTGCGCAGCATGGCGAATCCGTCCCAGGACACGGCGGCGCTCGCCCACCTGCTGACGATGTCCGGGCTGGAGGTCGAATCCTGCGAACCGGTGGCGCCGCCTTTTTCCGGCGTGATCGTCGGCGTGGTGCGCACCGTGGACAAGCACCCGAATGCCGACAAGCTCGCACTGTGCACGGTCGACGCCGGTCGCGCGGGTGAAGCGCCGCTCGCCGTCGTCTGCGGTGCGCCCAACGTGCGCGCCGGGATGCGGGTGGCACTGGCGCAGGTCGGCGCACGGTTGCCGGGCGAAGGCGGCGCACAGCTCGAGATTCGTGCGGCGAAGGTGCGCGGCGTCGAGAGTCAGGGCATGCTGTGCTCGGCGCGCGAGCTCGGGCTGTCAGACGATCACTCGGGCATTCTCGATCTGCCTGACGATGCCCCGCTCGGGCGTGACCTGCGCGACGCGCTTGCGCTCGAGGATCAGGTCTTCGACATCAAGCTCACGCCGAACCGCGCCGACTGCCTCTCGGTGCTCGGCGTGGCGCGCGAGGTTGCGGCCTTGACCGGGGTTCGGCTGGCGGCGCCGCGCATCGAGACCACCGCGCCGCGTAACGATACGCGCCTGCCGGTGCGTGTGCTGGCGCCCGAGCTCTGCGGTCGATTTTCGGGGCGCGTGATCCGCGACGTGAACGCGCAGGCGGCGACCCCCGAATGGATGAAGCAGCGCCTGTCGCGCGCGGGTCAGCGGCCCATCTCGGCGCTGGTCGACATCTCGAACTACGTCATGCTAGAGCTCGGACGGCCGTCGCATATCTTCGACTTCGACAAGGTGCGAGGCGGTGCGCTCGAAGTGCGCTGGGGCAAGCGGGGCGAGCGTGTCGAGTTGCTGAATGGCCAAACGATCGAGGTCGACGAGAGCGTCGGCGTGATCGCCGATGCCGCCGGTGTGGAGGCGCTCGCCGGCATCATGGGCGGTGAAGCGACCGCAGTGTCGGACAAGACGCGCAACATCTACATCGAGGCGGCCTTCTGGTGGCCGCAGGCCGTCGCCGGCCGCGCACGCCGCTACAACTTCACCACTGACGCCGCGCATCGCTTCGAGCGCGGCGTGGACTATGCCACGACGGTCGAGCATATCGAGCACATCACGCGTCTCGTTATCGAGATTTGCGGCGGCGAGCCCGGACCGATCGACGATACCGTCACCCGGCTGCCGGAGCGGCGTCCCGTGCGCATGCGCGTGGCGCGCGCGCAGAAGGTGATCGGGGTGCCGATCACGGGCGACGAGATGGCCGGGGTCTTCGAGCGTCTGGCGCTGCCCTACGAATGGGAGGGTGAGGACTTCGTCGTCACGCCGCCGTCGTACCGCTTCGACCTCGAGATCGAAGAGGACCTGATCGAGGAGGTGGCGCGGGTCCACGGCTTCGAACGCATTCCGGCGCACCCGCCGCGCGCGCCCGCACGCATGAGTGCGCTGCCCGAGACGCGGCGCTCGCTGCACGCCGTGCGCGAGCGCCTCGCTGCGGGCGACTACAACGAGGTCATCAACTTCAGTTTCGTCGAGCCGGCCTGGGAAGCCGACTTCGCGGGCTGCACGGACCCGATCCGACTGCTCAACCCGATCGCCAGCCCGCAGTCGGTGATGCGCTCCTCGCTCATCGGCTCGCTGGTCGATAACCTGCGATACAACGTGGCGCGCAAGGTGCCGCGCATTCGCGTGTTCGAGGTGGGCCGCGTGTTCCTGCGCGATGCGGCTGCGACGGACGGTCCGCTGACGGTCGCCGGCTTGCGTCAGCCCGTGCGCGTCGGCGGCGCGGCGTTCGGGCCGGCGCTCGATGAGCAGTGGGGGACGGCGACACGCAGCGTCGATTTCTACGACGTCAAAGCCGACGTCGAGGCGCTGTTCTGGCCGGTCGCTGTCCGATTCGAGGCAGCGGTCCATCCGGCGCTGCACCCCGGGCGGGCGGCGCGCGTCCTGCGCGACGGGCGCCCGACGGGCTGGATCGGCGAGCTTCATCCCCAGTGGCAGCGCAAGTACGAGCTGCCGGGCCCTGCGGTGCTGTTCGAGCTCGAGGCCGAGGCGCTCGAGCGCGTTGCGCTACCGAGGGCGGAGGTACCCTCCCGGTTCCCGGCCGTGATCCGGGATATCGCCGTGCTGGTGGACTCGGGGACGACCGCCCAGGCGCTTTTGGACGCGATTTCCGCCGAACAGCCGGGAATCGTACGGCACGTAGGAGTTTTCGACCTGTATCAGGGTTCGGGCCTTCCGTCGGGGAGAAAAAGCCTTGCGTTTCGGGTAGTTATGCAAGATACTGAACGCACCCTCACGGATGCCGAGGCAGATGAGGCGCGCAATGCGATTGTCGCCCTTTTGTCGCGCAAGTTCTCGGCAACCCTAAGATCCTAAAAAAGAAATCGGGTGCGTAGGCGCTGGGAGCGATGATGACTTTGACAAAGGCGGAATTGGCGGACCTGTTGTTCGAAAAGGTTGGCCTCAACAAGCGCGAAGCCAAGGACATGGTCGAGGCATTCTTTGAGGAAATCCGGGGGGCGCTGGAGCGCGGCGAAAGCGTCAAGCTCTCGGGATTCGGGAATTTCCAGCTGCGCGACAAACCCCAGCGCCCCGGGCGCAACCCCAAGACTGGCGAGGAGATCCCGATCAGCGCTCGCCGCGTCGTTACCTTCCACGCGAGCCAGAAGTTGAAGGCCATGGTGGAGAAGGCGCGCCATGGAGCCGAGCCGCAAGAAGGTTGATCTTCCGCCGATTCCGGCGAAGCGCTACTTCACCATCGGTGAGGTGAGCGAGCTCTGCGGCGTCAAGCCGCACGTGCTGCGCTATTGGGAGCAGGAATTCACGCAGCTCAAGCCGGTAAAGCGCCGTGGCAACCGCCGCTACTACCAGCACCACGAGGTGCTGCTCATCCGCAGGATCCGCGAGCTGCTCTACGAAGAGGGGTTCACCATCAGTGGTGCGCGCAACCGACTGGACGGCGCGTTGACGAACGGCGCAGCCGAGGAATCTGCCGGCAACGGACGCCGGGCCGCGTCCGGGGGGGGCGATCTGAGCGCAGTGAAGCGCGAGTTGCAGGACGTCCTCGACGCCCTGAGCAGTCGGGGCTGATAGAATTCGCCGCCTCGGGGCGTAGCGCAGCCTGGTAGCGTACCTGCATGGGGTGCAGGTGGTCGCGAGTTCGAATCTCGCCGCCCCGACCAATTAAATTCAAAGACTTACCTTATTCAGCGGGACGGCCAGCAAAGCCCGGCTCTCCCGCGCACTGCGGCGACTAGGACGATTGGGGGGGTTGCCGCGAGCGGGTGTGCGGCCGTATAAGGTTCGTCTTCTGCGCCGCATTCGAGGAGGAGGGGCCGGATGGCGATCGTAGCGATTACGCGCGAGATGGGCACGCTCGGCAAGGACGTGGCCACCGGGTTGGGGCGCGCACTGAACCTGCCGGTGATCTACCACGAGGTGATCGACCACCTCGCCGACCGCATGCGCGTGCGCAAGAGTCACGTGGTCCGCATGCTGGACGGCAGCGCCGGCCTGCTCGAGCGGCTGACGGCGGACAAGACCAGCATGGCGATCTTCTCCGCAGACGAGATCTTCGAGCTTGCGGGGAAGAATGGCGGCGCCATCATCCGCGGCTGGGGCGCAACGCATCTTCTGCGTGACGTGCCCAATGCAGTCTGCGTGCGGGTTTGTTCGCCGAAGGAATTGCGTAAACAGCGCATGATGGAGCGGCTCGATACGGATGACGCCGGCGCCGTTGCCGAAGAGATCCGCATGAACGACGAGGCGCATACCGCAATCATGAAGCGCCACTTCGGCCTCAATTGGACCGAGCCCGAGCACTACGACCTGGTGCTCAACACCGAGCGCGTTGCGATTGACGATTGCGTCGACGAGGTGCTTGGGCTCGTGCGCTCGCCGGAGTTCGCGGATACCGAGGAAGCACGCAAGCAACTCGACGATCTTGCGCTCGCGGCACGCGTCAAGGCGGCGCTACGCCGATCGTCGGAAACACGCAGTGGCAAGCTCGAGGTCAGCTGCGACGACGGCGAGATCACGCTGATCGGCGATCCGGGCTCGACAGAGGAAAAGCTCGCTGCGGTCGAGATCGCGGTGACCGTCCCGGGCGTGCGGGACATTCACGTCAGCACGCGGCTCTAGCGCAGGGCGGCGCGTCGGGCGCCGTCGATCGACGGCAAGCCTGCGCGAATCCGGCGCGAAAAATCCGACGCCTTGTCCGCGGCATGCGCCGCAGCATTGATGTGGCTGCGGCGGCGCAGCTGCTCGAACGGCAGCGAGTTGCCCAGCACGCCCGCCTCGTAGAGGTACTCGGGCAGATAGCCGCTGGCGAGGATCTTCCAGGAGAACGGCAGGTGCTCCGGATTGACCAAGCTGTGCTGCCAGATGACCGTCGTGCAGTTCGTGGTCAGCGTGTTGTAGAACTCCGGCTCGGTCCGCAGAGCATTAATTTTGCGGAAGTACTCGAGAAATATGCGCCGTCGGTTCTCGGGCTTGCCGCGCAGCCGATACAGGTAAACCTGCTCCGGCGGATCCTTGCGGTAGTTTGTGCGCACGCGGGTGACGTCGCGCTCGTCGGCCACCACGTAGAACAGCTCGTATTGCCGGAAGAATCCGGCGAGCGACGAATACTGTTCGCCGCGCTCCTTACGCGCCTCGATCGAGATCGCGAGCGGCGGCTGGTCGGTAAAGACGAAGCTCAGGTAGATGTGCGCGATCGCCGGCCCCATCCAGTACACGGCGGAGAGATCGATGGCCTCGAGCCGACGCAGGTCGAAGCGCCGCTCGACATATCCCGGTGTGAAGTCGGACTCGGTGCGATAGTCGAAATTGCGGATGTTGTACACGGTGACGAGGTCGCCGTCGATCGTGGCGTAGGGCAGCCGCGACTCCTCGGCACGCCAGTCCCTGTCGTTCGATGGTTCGATGCCATGCCACCAGGCGAGCAGCACCAGCAACGCGACCGTGTACCCGCCGAGCGCTGCGCCGAACAGGCGGGCATGGCGTCGGCGCAGCAGGCTTGCGAGCAGACAGCCTGCGCCGAGCACCGCGAAGCCCGCCGCCAGCAGGTTGCGCGGGCCATCCTCCGGCCCTGCGTAATGCAGTGCGAGGCTGCCCCAGAGCGTGGTCGCGCCGATGACGAGCACGAAGGCAAGCCGAGCGACGAATCGAGCGATCGACGTCATGACGCGGCGCACTGTAGCAAATCCCCCGGCGGGCGTTCGAACGGCTCGGCGTCGCGCGTGTTACCATCGGCGCCGCTTCGCGGCGCGTCGCGTCTCCCGAGCCCGCACAGTTGTGCGTTCCGACGCACGCGGCGGCCGACAGCGTGTGTTTCGGGGATGTTTACGTGCGAATCCTGGTATCCAACGACGACGGCTATTTCTCGCCCGGCATCGCAAAGCTGGCCGAGGCGCTGCGCGCGGTCGGTGAGGTGACGGTCGTTGCGCCGGAGCGGGATCGCTCGGGCGCGTCCAATTCGCTGACCCTCGACCGTCCGCTGACGGTGCGGCAGGCCGCGAACGGGTTCTACTTCGTCAACGGCACACCGACCGACTGTGTGCACCTGGCGGTGACCGGCTTGCTCTCCTTCGTGCCCGACATGGTTGTCTCGGGGATCAATCTGGGGGCGAACATGGGCGACGACACCATTTACTCGGGCACCGTGGCGGCTGCGATGGAGGGGTTTCTCCTCGGCATTCCTTCGCTCGCCGTATCGCTGGTCGGCAAACGTGGCGATCACCTGGAAACGGCGGCGCAGGTCGCGCTGGAGATGGCGCAGCGCTTCGCGCGCGCGCCGATGGGCGAACCCGTACTGCTGAACGTCAACGTGCCGGATATCCCGGCGGCGCAGCTGCAGGGCATCGAGGCGACCCGTCTCGGCCGGCGGCACAAGGCGGAACCGGTGGTGCGGATCGAAACGCCGCGCGGCGACACGGGATACTGGATCGGTCCGGCAGGCGGCGCGGCAGACGCGGGTCCCGGTACGGATTTCTACGCCGTCGAGCACGCGCGCGCCTCGGTGACGCCGCTGCAAGTGGACCTTACCTTTCACACTCAGCTCGCGCGTCTCCCGGACTGGCTGCGGCAATGAGCGTGCGTGCGCCCGGCGAGTTGTCCGGTATCGGCATGACGTCACTGCGCACCCGCGCGCGGATGGTCGAGCGGTTGCGCGAGCAAGGTGTGGCCGACGAGCGTGTGCTGGCCGCGATGGGTACGGTGCCGCGTCACCTCTTCGTCGACGAGGCGCTGCGGCATCGCGCCTACGAGGATACCGCGCTGCCAATCAATTACGGCCAGACGATCTCCCAGCCCTATGTCGTGGCGCGGATGATTGAGGTCCTCGCCACCGGCCGGAAAGGACGGCGCGAGCTGGGCAAGGTGCTCGAGATCGGCACGGGCTGCGGTTACCAGGCCGCCGTGCTCGCCTCGATAGCGGCTGAGGTCTATACCATCGAACGAATCCGGGAGTTGCACGATCGCGCGCGGCGAAACCTGCTGGGGCTGAAGCTGTCCAACCTGCGCTTAGTGCACGGCGACGGTCGGGCCGGGCTGGAGCAGGCGGCGCCGTTCGACTCGATTGTCCTCGCCGCCGCCTCGAGCGAGGTGCCGGAGGCCCTCTTACGGCAATTGGCCCGGGGTGGCAGAATGGTCCTGCCGCTGCGGCGCGGCGGGGCGCGCGAACAGCAGCGACTGGTGCTGGTCGAGCGCATGGGGCACGGGTTCGAGGAAACGGAGCTCGAGCTGGTGCGTTTTGTTCCACTGGAAAGCGGAAAGGCCTAAGGATGACGAGATCGATCGGGCACGTTGCGGCGTTGGCAGCTGCGATGCTCGTCGTTGGCTGCGCCAGCCGCCCCACGTCCGCACCGGTGATCGATCGCGGCGCGGCGCCTGCGTCGAAGTCGGCGACGCAGGCCGGGCTGGCCGCGGGTACGCACGTTGTGCAGCGCGGTGAGACGCTCTACAGCATCGCCCTCGAGCACGGCGTCGATTACCGCGACCTGGCCCGCTGGAACGGCCTCGGCGATGGCACTCACATTCGCGTCGGACAGGCATTGCGCCTGGGGCCACCGGGCGCAACGCAGGCCGCGGCGCCGCCGCCGCAAGGTGTCGAGGTCGGCAGTGCGCCGCGTGCGGCGGGCGGCGTCGAGTCGCGTCCGCTGGATGCCGGTGCGATTGCCGCCCATGGCCAGGGCGACGGTTCGACGAAGACCTCCCCCAAGGCGCTGCGCCTGCCGTACTCGAAGGAAAACCTGGCGATGTTGTCCGAGCGCCGCGCGCCGACGACACCGGCCGCCGCCGCGCCAAGCGCCCCCTCTACACCCGCTCAGCCGACGGCAACTGCGCCGCCGACTTCGGCGACCCCGCCGGGTGAACTCAGCTTTACCTGGCCGGCCAAGGGAAAACTGTTGAATGGGTTTTCCGAGCCGAACAACAAGGGCGTCGACATCGCAGGCAAGCCGGGCGACCCGGTGGTGGCGGCTGCGCCCGGGCGTGTGATGTACACGGGTACCGGCATTCGCGGCTATGGCAAGCTCATCGTGATCAAGCATGAGGACGGCTTCAACAGCGTCTACGCGCACAATCGCGCGATCCTCGTCAAGGAAGGCCAGAGTGTCACGCGCGGCCAGCCGATCGCCGAGCTGGGCGCGAGCGACAGCAACCAGCCGAAGCTGCACTTCGAGATCCGCAAATCGGGCAAACCCGTCGACCCGATGAAGTACCTGCCGCCGCCCTCCTGAGGCGCGCGCCGAAGGCGCACGGGGTCTGGCTAGGGCCGGCGCGTGCGGCGCGCGGCACGCAGGGCCGCGGCGAGATCGGCGACCGCAGAGGCATACAGACTGCTGCGGTTGTAGCGGGTTAGCACGTAGAAGTTTTCCAGCCCGAGCCGATATTCTGTTTTCGCACCCGGACTCTCGAGCGCGATCAACGCGACCCGTGCGTCGGGTGAGAGCGTGATGCCGGGTGCGACTTCGACACCGCGCAGCTCCGCCACCCGGGTCGCGGGGCGGATCCCGGCTTCGAGCAGGGCGCGATGCGATTCTCCGTTGACCCGGGCGGGCGCCCAGATCGGCTCGCCACGTTGCCAGCCGTGCAGGCGCAGGAAGTTGGCGACGCTGCCGATGGCGTCTACCGGGCTTCCCCGCAGATCGATTTTCGCGTTGCCGTCGTAGTCCACGGCGTAGCGACGAATGCTGCCGGGCATGAACTGCGGGATGCCGATGGCCCCCGCGTACGAGCCCTTGACGCTGAATACGTCGAAGGCCTCGTCGCGCGCGAGCAGCAGGTACTGCTCGAGCTCGGAACGGAAAAACGCCGCGCGCGGCGGGTAGTCGAATGCGAGCGTGGCGAGCGAGTCGACGACCCGGAAGCCGCCGGTCTGGCGGCCGTAGAGCGTTTCGACGCCGATGATCGCGACGATGATTTCCTCGGGCACGCCGTGCTCGCGTGCGGCACGCGCCAGCGTGCGGGCATGACGCGACCAGAATGCCGTGCCGCCGCGGATGCGTGTGTCATTGACGAACCGTTCGCGATAGGTAATCCAGGAACGCTCGCGTGGCGCCTTGGGCGGCGCGATGGCGCGCAGCACGGCATCGCGGCTGCGCGCGCGGCTGAACAGGAACTCGAGCTCCTCCGCGACAAAGCCATGGCGCTGCACCATCTCGTCGATGAACGTGCGCACGTCGGCGCGCGTCTGGAAGGGCTCAGGCGCGGCATGCACCGCGCCGACCACAAGCGTCGTCGCGAGCAAAGCTAGAACGCGCGCAATCATGCGAGCCTCAGGCGCCGGATCGCCTGCCGCAATGCACTGATTTCGCGCGTGTCGCCCTGCGCGCCGTAGCGCAGTGCGATGTAGCGCTGCGCGATCGTGCGGATGGCGCCCGCCGCGCGGGGCAGGCGCTGTGCGGCACGCTCGGAAAAATCCTGCGGGCCTTCGGTGGGCGCACGTCTGACGCCATGGGCGTCGAGCTTGCGGCAGAACGCCAGCCAGGCGCGCTGGACGGGGTCGCGTCGCGCCAGGTTGCGCAGCGACCAGGCGAGCAGCAGCGCGGTAAAGCCACCGAGTAGCGTGAACAGCGCGGCGGTCAGTTTGCGCCAGTCCGCGTCGCGCATGCCGAAGTAGGCCATCAGGTCGCGCTGCCTGTTCGGGTTGTAGTCGAGCACCCAGACGTTCCACTGGTGCGCGATCACCTCCCAACGGTAGCGCAGGGCGCGCAGCCACTGGAATTGCGGGCGCATCATCAGCGGCAGGCCGGCCCCTTCGGGCAGTGCGCGCGCGAGCCCCGCGGCGACTCGGCCGGGGACCGCTGCCGCAGTGGGATCGACCCGGATCCAGCCCTG
This sequence comes from Betaproteobacteria bacterium SG8_39, assembly GCA_001303445.1. Lineage (GTDB taxonomy): Bacteria > Pseudomonadota > Gammaproteobacteria > Burkholderiales > SG8-39 > SG8-39. The sequence goes on from LJTQ01000006.1 coordinate 57,237, forward strand.
CGCGCGCACAAAGACCTCGGCCCAGGCGTGCGCATCCGACTGGCGCACGGTGATGATGCGGTCGATCGGATTGAGATCGCCGCCCTGGTAGCCGGTCACCACACGCGCGGGAACGCCGGCGGCGCGCATCAGATAGACGAAGGCCGAGGCGAAGTGCTCGCAAAAGCCGGCCTTGGCGGCAAACAGGAACTCGTCGACGGCATCCCGTCCCATCAGTGGGGGCTCCAGGGTGTACACGAACCGATTGTTCTGCAGGTAGGCGATGGCGCGCGCGAGCAGCCGGCTGTCGTCGGCGGATTCGGCGCGCCAGGACGCGGCGAGCGCCGCAGCGCGCGGATTGGACCCCGGCGGCAGCCGCAGTGCACGCGCGAGCGCTGCAGGCGATTCGTCCGTGCGCGGCGCGGGATCCGAAACCGATGCGATGTCGTAGCGCAGTCGACGCTGGACATCGCGTCGCGCGAGCACTTGACCGTCCGCCGTGAAGCGCGTGCGCGGCGGCAGGCGCGAGACCGTTTCCAGCGCAAACAGCCATTTGCGGTCGTGCGGTTCGAGCACCACGCTGTACTCGTAGACGTCGCTGCCGCCCTGTGAGGCTGGGAAGTCCGCGAGCACCGTCTCCCCCATGCGCCAGCTCCGGCCATCGAAGTCCCACAGCACCGGGCCGCGCCAGTAGCGCAGGGGCTGCGGTGGCGGTTCGCCGCGGAATTCCGCGCGCAGCGCGATTGCATCGGAGAGCGCGAGGCGCGCCACGTGACCCGGCGTCATCGTATCCGACAGGCCGCTCACGCCTGCGTTCGCGTCCTGCGGCAGGCCCCAGAGTGGACCCTGCACGCGCGGGAACAGGACGAACAGCAACAACGCGGCGGGCACCGCGTGGGCGAGCAGCAATCCCGCAGACCGCAGGTCGCGGCGCCAGCCGCGGCCGGGCGCGTTGAATCCGACCAGCGTCGTCGTCACTACGGCGATCGCGACGCACATCAGGATCGCGATCGGGATCGACTGGGAATAGAGGAAATTGGTGATCAGCAGGAAGTAGCAGAGAAAGACCCCCACCGTCGCATCGCGGTGGGTGCGCATCTCGAGCAGCTTCAGGCCCGAGAAGAGCATCAGCATCACGATGCCTTGCGCACGTCCGAAAAAGAAGCCGTACTCGGCGCGTACGCCGAGCATCGCGATTACGGCGATCGCGAGCAGCAGCCAGCGCGAGGGCAGCGGTGCGGCGTTCAGCGTGAGCAGCCCGCGCCAGACGTAGAGGCCGAGCGTGAGCGCGATGAGCCACCACGGCGCACGCAGGACCTGCGGGGCGACTGCGAGGGTCATTGATGCCGCCATCCAGAGGACGTCGCGCGCGTTCACCAACCGGGCGTCGGGCGCGAGCGGGTGTGGACTGCGCATCGGCTCAGTGCGCCAGAGGCGGGTAGAGGGCGAGGGCCTGCAGGCAGG
>LJTQ01000119.1 GCA_001303445.1 Betaproteobacteria bacterium SG8_39
GGAGCCGGGACGCGCGCCGCAACCCCCATGCGCTCAAGCAGCTGCGTCATGGTGCGCACGTCCATCAGCTGCGGCACATTGTCGAGGCGCAGCGGCTCGGGCGTGAGAAGCGCTGCACACATGATCGGCAGCGCCGCATTCTTCGCGCCCGAGACGGTGATCTCACCCTCAAGCGGCACGCCGCCGCGGATCAGCAGCTTTTCCATGATGTGCCGCCCTGCGCCCTGCTCGCCGCGCTCAGGCGCCGCCGGCCCGCGCCCACTCCTCGGGCGTCAGCGTACGCATCGACAGCGCGTGGATCTCCTCGCGCATGCGCTCGCCGAGCGCGGCGTAGACCAGCTGATGGCGCTGCACGCGCGATTTCCCGGCAAACGCATCCGAAACGACGACGGCCTGGAAATGCTGGCCGTCGCCGATGACCTCGATGTGCGCACAGGCGAGTCCCGCTTCGATGCCCTGCTGGACGCTTTCGGGGGTGACCATGGCCGTTCTCGTTCCTTTCTGGATCTCGCAATCGATGGCGCGGCGGGCCGCTCAGCCGCGCAGCCGGTACCCCGACCGCAGCAGGCGCAGCGTCGCCATCGCCACCAGCACGAAGCTTACCGCGAGGATCGCAAGGCTCGCGGCCGGCGCCACGTCCGAGACGCCGAAAAAGCCGTAGCGGAAGCCGTCGATCATGTAGAAGAAAGGGTTAAAGCGCGACAGCGCCTGCCAGAACGGCGGCAGCGAATGGATCGAATAGAACACGCCCGACAGGAAGGTGAGGGGCATGATGAGGAAATTCTGGAAGGCGGCGAGCTGATCGAATTTCTCGGCCCAGATGCCCGCCACGAGCCCCAGCGCGCCGAGCAGCGCGCTGCCGAGCAGCGCGAAGGCGAACGCCCATAGCGGAGCCTCGAACTGCAGCTGCACGAACCATGCGGTGACCGCGAGCACGCCCGCCCCGACGACGAGCCCGCGGATCACCGAGGCCAGTACGTAGGCCCAGAAGAATTCCGCGTAGGAAATCGGCGGCAGCAGCATGAACACGATGTTGCCGGTGATCTTCGACTGGATGATGCTCGAGGAGCTGTTGGCGAAGGCGTTCTGCAGTACGCCCATCATGACCAGCCCGGGCACCAGAAACGCCGCGTAGGGCACGTCGCGGAACACGGTCACGCGCTCGCCGAAGGCGTGCGAAAACACCAGCAGGAAGAGCAACGCCGTCAGGATCGGCGCGCCCACCGTCTGATGCGCGACCTTCCAGAAGCGCAGCAGCTCCTTGCTCACCAGCGTGCCGAAGCGCGTCAGCGACTCGCCCGGTGCGGACCGCGTGTCGTCGCGCTCAGCCATGGCGCGCCATCAGCCGCAGAAAGACCTCTTCCAGGTCGGGGGGCTGCAACTCGAGCTCGACGATGTCGATGCCGGCCTCGCGCAGGCTGAGCAGCACGTCTTCCAGCGCCCGGGTGTCGCGCAGCCGCAGCGTGTAGAGCGGGCCGTCCTGTGCCAGCACGTCGGCCGGAAACCGTGCCGGCAGGCCTTCGCGCGCCAGCCGCACGCGCAGCTGCAGGCCGGAGAAGGTCTCCAGCAGGTTGCGCGTCGAGTCGAGCGCGACGATGCGTCCCGCCTTGAGCATCGCGATCCGGTTGCAGTGCAGCTCGGCCTCCTCCAGGTAATGCGTGGTGAGCACGATCGTGTGGCCCTCCCGGTTCAAGCGCCGCACGAACTGCCACAACCCCTGGCGCAGCTCGACGTCGACGCCGGCAGTCGGCTCGTCGAGCACGATCACCGGCGGCCGGTGCACCAGCGCCTGCGCCACCAGCACGCGGCGCTTCATGCCACCGGACAGCGCACGCATGTTGGCGTCGGCCTTGGCGTCGAGGTCGAGATGGTGCATGACCTCGTCGATCCAGGCATCGTTCGCCCGCAGGCCGAAATAGCCCGACTGGATGCGCAGCGTCTCGCGCACGGTGAAGAACGGATCGAACACCAGCTCCTGCGGCACCACGCCGAGCATGCGCCGCGCGCGCCGGTACTCGCGCACCACGTCCGCGCCCATCACGCGGACCGTACCGGCATTGGCGCGCACCAGACCCGCGACGATGCTGATGAGCGTCGTCTTGCCCGCGCCGTTCGGTCCCAGCAGACCGAAAAATTCCCCCTCCGCGATCTCGAGGCTCACGCCCTCGAGCGCGCGCAGCGCACCATAGCGTTTTTCGACGTCACGCAGTTCGATCGCAGCGGTCATAGGCATGCACCGCGCCGCGCGCGGTGCCGTGTGGAGGACGTCAGTGCTGCGCCGGTGAACCCGAGAGCAGCGCCTCGACGCCGTAGAGGCGCGCGATGGTCTCCAGCCCCTGCGGCAGACGCTCGACCACGAGCGCGACGTTCGCCGCGCGCGCCTCGCGTTGCCAGGCGAGCAGCACCGCGAGCAGCGACGAATCCAGCTCGGTCACCTCGCCCAGGTCGATGGTACGCACGCCCGCCTTAAGCTGTTCGCGGCCTTCCTCGAGCAACGCCCGCGCATTGGACAGGGTGACCGACCCGCTCACCACGGCACGCTCGCCCTCGCGGCGCATCACTGCTTTCCGGCCTCGAGCTGCCTGTTCTTTTTCTCGAGTACGCCGATCAGGCCGTCGATGCCGCTCTTGCGCACTTCGGCGGAAAACTCGGTACGGTAATTCAGCACCAGGCTGACGCCGCCGACGTAGACGTTGTAGCACTTCCAGCCGCGCGGCGTCTTTTCCATGTCGTAGTCGAGCGCCACCGGCTGGCGGCCCGGCTTCAGCACGCGCGCGTGCACCGTGACGTCGGTGTCGGCCGGTTGGGCGCGCAGCGGCAGGAATTCGAACTTCTCGTCGCGGTACGTGGTGATCGCGCTGGCGTAGGTGCGCACCAGCAGCGTCTTGAACTGCTGCGTCAGCTGCTGCTTCTGCTCCGGCGACGTCTGACGCCAGTTCACGCCCATTGCCAGCGCGGTCATGCTCTCGAAGCTGAAGTGCGGCAGCACCTTTTCCTCGACCAGGCCGATCACCTTCTGCACGTTGCCGGCCTGGATCTCGCGGTCCTTGGAGACGATGCCGAGCACCTCCAACGTGACGTCCTTCACGAGCACATCGGGCGGTGTCAGCTCCGCCGCCGCGCGCAGCGCGAACAACCCCAAACAGCCTGCCAGCAGCAGCGTCAATAACCGCTTCATCGGTCGCCTCATCACAGCTTGCCCCGGGGCGCGGCGAGCACCGCGCCATAATTCGACGGTTCGCGCGGCTCGAAGGTTCCCGCCCGCGCGTTCGGCGATGGCCGCGACGCGGTGTCGGGCTCAAGCGGCGCAGCGTCGGAGCGCGGCTCGCGTCCGGGCGGCCGCTCGCGCGGCGGACGCGGCGGATTGCCGTCGTAGATCAGGTAGCGGCGCCGCTCGAAGTACGCGTCGCGCCTTTGCAGGTACTTGTCGAGCGCAGCCTCGTCGAGCGTCGTGGTGACGTCGAGCAGTTCGGCCCGCTCGCTCACCAGGTAAATCCCCGCCATCCAGTAGCGCGTGGCACTGTCATCGATGGCCCACCGCACGGGCGCAGCAGCGACATCAACCGCGAAACCGAGCGTGTCGCGCAGCGTATTCGGGCCGATAAACGGCCAAACAAAAAACGGGCCATCCTCCATGCCCCAGACCGCGAAGGTCTGGCCGAAATCTTCATTGTGCTTTTCCAGACCTGCCTCGCTCGCGATGTCGTGCAAGCCGGCCAGCCCGAAGGTGGTGTTGATGAGAACCCGCGCCAGATCGTCGGCCGCCGCATTCGGCTTGCCCTGCAGGAGGTTGTTCACCCCGATCATGACGTCCTGAATGTTGGCGAAGAAGTTGCGCACCCGCACCCGGATCTGGAACGGCAGCACCTCCTTGTAAACCGTGGCCACCGGCTTGCCGATCGCGTCGTCAAAGCCCTCGTTGAAGGCGAACATCGCGCGGTTGAACCCCTCGTAGGGATCGCGCGGATCGCCGTTCTGCACGCTGGCGCAGCCCGCGAGCAGCCAGAACACCGCCAGCGGCACCGCGCGCGCGCAGCGGCGCAGACAGCTCGACAGGACCGGAACCACAGTCACCTATTTTTTTCCTTCTTGCGCCGCCGGCTTGCCGCCGGTATCGCCTTCCGCCGCCTTGTTATAGAGGAACTGGCTGATCAGGTTCTCGAGCACGACCGCCGACTGTGTGAGCCGCATGCGGTCGCCGTCCTTCAGCGTCTTCAGGTCGCCCCCCGCCTCGAGCCCGACGTACTGCTCGCCGAGCAGGCCGGACGTGAGGATCTTGGCCGAGGTGTCCCGCGGAAACTTGTAGTCTGCATCCAGGTTCATCGTGACGACCGCCTCGAAGGCTTCGTTGTCGAAGCGGATTTGCGTCACCCGCCCGACCACGACGCCTGCACTTTTTATTGGCGCCCTCACTTTCAGGCCGCCGATGTTAGCAAACTTGGCTTCCACCTTATACGTCTGAGCCGTTGAAAACGCTGCCAAATTTCCCACTTTGAGGGCCAAAAACAACAGTGCGCCGAATCCTGCGGCGACGAAGATGCCGACCCACAGGTCGAGGGTGGTGCGATTCATAGGCCGTTGCCTCCGGTAAACATGAGCGCAGTGAGCACGAAATCGAGCGCCAGGATCGCGAGCGACGAGGTCACCACGGTGCGCGTCGTCGCGCCCGAGACACCCTCGGCGGTCGGGGGCGCATCGTAGCCCTCGAACACCGCGATCCACGACACCGCGATGCCGAACACGAAACTCTTGATGACGCCGTTCAGCACATCCTCGCGCACGTCGACGGCGGCCTGCATCTGCGACCAGAATGCGCCTTCGTCGACGCCGATCAGCTTGACGCCGACCAGGTAACCGCCGTAGATGCCCATCGCCGAAAACAGCGCGGCGAGCAAGGGCATCGACAGCACGCCGCCCCAGAACCGCGGCGCCACCACGCGCGCAATCGGGTCGACCGCCATCATTTCCATCGCCGCGATCTGCTCGGTCGCCTTCATGAGGCCGATCTCGGCGGTGATCGCGCTGCCGGCCCGGCTCGCGAACAGCAGGCCTGCGACGACCGGCCCGAGTTCCCGCACCAGGGAGAGCGCGACGAGCACGCCCAGCGCTTCGCTCGAACCATAGCGCTGCAGCGTGTGGTAGCCCTGCAGCCCGAGCACCATGCCGACGAACAGCCCCGACACCAGAATGATGACGAGCGACAGCACCCCTGCGAAATAGATCTCGCGGATCGTCAGCCCGAAGCGCTGCAGCGCGGTGCCCGAATGCAGCACCAGGTAAACAAGAAAGCGGCTCGCGAACCCGAGCCGCCAGACGCGCGCGGTCACCGCAGCACCGAGCCGCTCGAACATCGCGCGCAGTGCGGCGCCCGACATCAGCGCGCCGCCAGCGCCAGGTCGGCCGCGAAGCTCGACCCGGGGTAGTGAAACGGCACCGGCCCGTCGGGCTTGCCGTGCACGAACTGGTCGACGAAGGGCTCGTCCGAGCCGTCGACGGCCTGCGGCGTCCCCTGCCAGACCACCTGACCGTCGGCCATGAAGTAGACGTAGTCGACCACGCCGAGCGTTTCCTGCACGTCGTGCGTGACGATGATGGACGTTGCCCCGAGCGCGTCGTTCAGGCTGCGCACCAGGCGCGAGATAACGCCGAACGAGATCGGGTCGAGGCCGGTGAACGGCTCGTCGTAGAGCATCAGCTGCGGATCGAGCGCGATCGCGCGCGCGAGCGCGACGCGCCGCGCCATACCGCCGGACAGCTCGGCGGGCGTGAGCTCGGCCGCGCCGCGCAGACCCACGGCCTCGAGCTTCATGAACACCAGATCGCGGATCAGCGCTTCGGGCAGGTCGGTGTGCTCGCGCAGCGGAAAGGCGACGTTGTCGTACACCGTCATGTCGGTGAACAGCGCGCCGAACTGAAACAGCATGCCGAGCTTGCGACGCATCGCGTACAGCGCGTCGCGATCGAGGGTCTGCGTTTCGCTGCCGAGCACGCGCGCCACGCCGCGCGAGGGCGTCATGGCCGCGCCGATGATGCGCAGCAGGGTGGTCTTGCCGCAGCCCGACTGCCCCATGATGCCGACGACCTTGCCGCGCGGGATCTCGAGGCTGACGTCACGCAGCACCGGCCGTGCGGCGTCGTAGCCGTACCAGACGTTCTCGATGCTGACGAGGGAGCTCGCGTTCAAAGTTTCGCCGCGCGACAAAAACGCGACATTTTACTTGAGCGCCCCGCTGACAGCGGCGGAGGCCGAGACGGGCGCCGGCGGACAGAGGAGTTTCCCCTATATAGTTATGGCCATGGCGCAGGACGGGGCATTGCCGATGCACGCGGCGGATACGGCCGCCGCAGTGCGCGTCTCCGGCCTGACGAAACGCTACGCGACGCAGCGTGTGCTCGAGGCCGTGGACCTCGAAGTGGCGGCGGGCGCATCGTTCGGTTTGCTCGGCCTGAACGGCGCCGGCAAGACCACGTTGATCAAGTGCCTGCTCGATCTCTGCGCCCGGGACGCCGGCCAGATCACCCTCTACGGGGTGCCGGCGGACGAGCCACGTGCCCGTGCACGGCTCGTCTATCTGCCCGAACGCTTCGTACCGCCGCACTACCTCTCCGGGCGGGAGTTTCTCGCGCTGATGCTGACGCTTGCCGGAAAACGCTATGACGCCACTCGCGTCGAGGCGCGGCTCGCCCAGCTCGAGCTCGAGCCCGCAGTGCTCGATCGCCGCGTGCGCGCACTCTCCAAGGGCATGACGCAGAAGCTCGGGCTTGCGGCCGTGTTGCTCGTCGAACGCGACCTGTATGTGCTCGACGAGCCCATGAGCGGCCTTGACCCTGCGAGTCGCATCGCGGTGAAATCGGCGCTGCAAGACCTGATTGCCGAGGGGCGGACGCTGTTTTTCACGTCGCACGTGCTCACCGACGTCGAAGAGCTTTGCGACAGCATCGCGGTCCTCGACCGAGGCACGTTCCGATTTCGCGGCACGCCGGGCGAGCTGTGTGCGCGCCACGGCGAGCAAAGCCTCGAGCGCGCATTTTTGCACTGCATCCGTCATGACGGCCACCCCGTCGCGCCCCGCGCCTGAATCCCGACCCGCGCTGCTGATCGTCGACGACGATACGCTGATCGCGGACACGCTCGGCTTTGCGCTGGGCAATGAATTCTCGGTCTACACCTGCGAGTCGCGCCCGAACGCCGTCGAGCTCCTGCGCCAGTTGCCCGAAGCCCCGCAGCTGGCGCTCGTCGACCTCGGGCTGCCGCCGACGCCGCATGCCCCAGACGAGGGCTTTCGCCTGATCGCGGATCTGCTGGCGCATTCGCCGAGCATGCAGATTTTCGTGCTCTCCGGGCAAAACGAAGCCGCGCATGCGCGCCACGCGCGCGCGCTCGGGGCCGCCGAATTCATTGCCAAGCCCTGCGATCCGGCGCAGCTCAAGCGCCTGCTGCTCGGCGCGCTCGAGATGCGAGACGCCGAGCTGCGCCGGCGCGAAGGATCGCCTGAAGGACTGATCGGGGACAGCCCCGCGATCCGCAAGCTGAGGGATCAGGTCGCGCAGTTCGCGCAGTCGCCGTTCTCGGTGCTGATCGAGGGTGAGTCGGGCAGCGGCAAGGAACTGGTCGCACAGAGCCTGCACCGCCTCTCGGCGCGCGGCGCCAAGCCGTTCTTCGCGCTCAACTGCGCGGCGATTGCGCCGACGCTGGTCGAGCCGACCCTGTTTGGTTACGTGAAGGGCGCATTTACCGGTGCCGACACGAACAAGTCGGGCTACTTCGAGGATGCCGGGGAGGGCACGTTGTTCCTCGACGAGATCGGCGAGCTGCCGCTCGAGATGCAGGCCAAGCTGCTGCGCGTGCTGGAGAACGGCGAATACCAGCGCGTCGGCGAGACGCTGCGCCGCGTCTCGCGCGCACGCGTGCTCGCCGCGACGAATCGCGACTTGCGGCAGGAGATCCGCCGCGGCGCGTTCCGGGCCGACCTGTATCACCGCCTGTCGGTGTTGACGCTGTCGGTGCCGCCGCTACGCGAGCTGGGACGCGACAAGCTCGAGCTGCTCGGGCACTTTCGCGGCATCTACGCCCAGCAGTCGGGCATGCAGCCCTTCGAGCTCGACCCCGCCGCCGAGCGTCGCTGGCTGGCGTACCCGTTCCCGGGCAACGTGCGCGAGCTGCGCAACATCGTCATCCGTCTGACGACCAAGCACCCCGGGCAAAAGCTGGGCGTCGAAGAGCTCGAGCCGGAGTTCGACCTCGAGGCGCAGCCCGGTCAGGCTGCCGGCGGCTCCCCCGACATGGATCGCGCGGCGGCCGCGCTCGAAGCCCTCGGGCGAACGCCCGGTTTCAGCCTCGACCAGGCCTTGAAGGCCTGGGAGCGTGCCTACGTCGATGCCGCGTTGAAGCTGACGCACGGCAACGTCAGCCAGGCGGCGAAGCTGCTCGGCATCAACCGCACGACGCTGTACAGCCGCATGTCGTCGTCCGATGCAGGGGAGGCTCAAGGCGGTTCCCCTGTGACCCCTCCCCCGCGAACGGGCAAGTAGCGCGCAATGTACCTGGAGCACTTCGGACTCGACGAACCGCCGTTCCGCATCACGCCGCATACCGATTTTTTCTTCGATGGTGCCGATCGCGGAACGACGCTCGAGGGGCTGCTGTACGCCGTCCAGTACGACGAGGGCATCGTCAAGGTGTCCGGCGAGGTGGGCAGCGGCAAGACGATGCTGTGCCGCGTGCTGATGGAGCGGTTGCCGGAGAACGTCGAGACCATCTACCTGGCCAACCCGTCGCTGACGCGTGACGAGATCCTGCGGGCGATCGCCGAAGACCTGAAGATTGAGACCACCGGCGACAGCGCGCGCGTCCTGATGCGCGAACTGCAGGACCATCTCATCGCCTCGCACGCCAGCGGCCGGCGGGTCGTGATCCTGATCGACGAGGCGCATGCGATGCCAGAGGACTCGCTCGAGCAGGTGCGCCTGCTGTCGAACCTCGAAACGAGCCGCCACAAGCTGCTGCAGATCGTGCTCTTCGGCCAGCCCGAGCTCGACCAGATGCTTGCCGCGACATCGATGCGTCAGCTGCGCGATCGCATCACGCACAGCTTTCGCATGCGCCCGCTCACCGAAGACGAGGTGAGCCGTTACGTCACGTTCCGCCTGCGCGCAGCGGGCTACCGCGGTCCGGATCTGTTCACGTCGAAGGCGATCGCACTGCTGACCCGGTCCTCGGGCGGGCTGACGCGACGCATCAACATCCTTGCCGACAAGGCCCTGCTGTCGACGTTTGCCGCCGATACGCACGCCGTGGACGACAAGCAGGTGCAGCGCGCGGTCGCCGACTCCGAGCTGCCGCCGATTGCCAAGGCCAAGCGTCCCCTCGCCTATGTTGTCGTCGCCCTCGCGGTCGGTGCCATGATTGGCGTATTTGTGCAGTGGGCGCTCACTAACAAAGTGCCTGGGTCGCGTCAGCCAGCGCCTGCCGCTCGGGCCACGACGGGCGTCCAGAGTCCGTCGAGCAAACCGAAAGCCGGGGTGGCGGTGCCGGCGCCCCCGCAGCCCGAGAAACCGGCTGTTGCACCCACGCAACATGCCCCAACGGCGGTCCCTGCGGCAGCGCCGAAGCCAACCGCGCCG
>LJTQ01000120.1 GCA_001303445.1 Betaproteobacteria bacterium SG8_39
TAGCGGGGGCGGAGCGCTCGGACCAGATCGTCGAGTATGCGGTGGGTCACCGCCTCGTGAAACGCCCCTTCGTCGCGGAATGACCAGATGTACTGCTTCAGCGACTTGAGCTCGACACAGCGCCGGTCGGGGACGTAGTCGAGCTCGAGCGTCGCGAAGTCGGGCTGCCCGGTCAGCGGGCAAAGGCAGGTGAACTCGGGGATCTGCATATGGATCCGATAGTCGCGCCCCGGAGCCGGATTGGGGAACACTTCGAGCTGCTTGCTGGGGCGCAGGGCCATTGCCGCGGACGCGTAAAGCGCGGAACAAGACCAGCGCGATGTTATCATAGCGCCCGCTTTTTTCCGCGATGATCGATCCCATCGCGCAGCCAATCCTAGAGTTCAAAGCAAGCCCGTGCGCCTAACGCAAATCAAGCTGGCTGGGTTCAAGTCGTTCGTCGACCCGACGGCCATTCACCTGCCTGGACAGCTCGTCGGCATCGTCGGGCCGAACGGTTGCGGCAAATCGAACGTGATCGATGCCGTGCGCTGGGTGCTCGGTGAATCGCGTGCCTCTGCGTTGCGCGGCGACTCGATGCAGGACGTCATCTTCAACGGGTCGAGCAACCGCCAGCCGCATGCCCGCGCCAGCGTTGAGCTGATTTTCGACAACGCGCTGGGCCGGGCTGCCGGACAGTGGTCACAGTACGCGGAAATCTCGGTCAAGCGCGTGCTGCAGCGCGACGGCGAGTCGAGCTACTACGTCAATGGCCAGCACGTGCGCCGCAGGGACATCACCGACATGTTCCTCGGCACCGGGCTGGGACCGCGGGCATACGCGATCATCGAGCAGGGCATGATTTCGCGCGTCATCGAAGCGCGGCCGGAGGAGCTGCGGGTTTTCCTCGAGGAAGCGGCAGGCATTTCGAAATACAAGGAGCGCCGGCGCGAAACCGAGAATCGCCTGACCGATACCCGAGACAACCTGGCGCGCGTGAACGATATCCGGCTCGAGCTGGGCGCGCAGATCGAAAAGCTCGAGGCGCAGGCAGAGGTCGCGAGCCGCTACAAACAGCATCAGGCCGAGCTGCAGCTCAAACAGCAGCTGCTGTGGTTCCTGCGCCGCCGTGACGCCTCGGCGGAGCAGGCGCGTCACACGCAGGAGATTGAACGCACGGCGCGCGACCTCGAGCAGGAAACTGCGGCGCTGCGGGCCGTCGAGTCGCGCCTGGAGACGAGCCGGGCCGCGCACTACGCGGCTGGCGATGCGCTCAATGCGGCCCAGGCAGCCCTGTACGGAGCGAACGCGGAGGTCGCGCGGCACGAGTCCGAGCTGCGCCATGTCGAAGAGACCCGCGCGCGACTCGAACGTCAACACACCGAGCGCCACGTGCAGCTGGCGGGGTGGCGCGATCAGCGCGCACAGCTGACCCAGGCGCTGCATATGTGGGCGGCGCGCGCGGTGAACGCGAAGGACAAGCTGGCGGCGACGCGCGCGACACAGGGCACGGAAGCCGAGAAACTGCCGGAAACGGAGGGCACATTCCGGCAGGCCCAGGAGCGCTTGCAGGAAGCACGCGGCAAGCTCATGCAGCAGGAGTCGGCCCGCGCGCTCGAAGAGGCGAATCTCTCCCACCTGGAGCGCGGCCGCGCGGCACTTGCGCAGCGCCGCGAGCGGCTCGGAGCGGAATTGCAGACGCTCGTGCAGCCGGACCCGCAGGCGATCGCCACGCTCGAGGCCGAGCGCGAGCGTCGGGGCCAGGAGATTGTCGATGCGCAGGGCGCCGAGGGCCGCGCGCGGGAGGCCTGCGACGAGCAGGAGACGCTGTTCGCGCAGTCTCAGGAGCACTTGGAGTCTGCGCTGCGCGAATCGGCGGCCGCAGACGCACAGCTGGCGACCTTGCGGCAGATCCAGGCCGCAACCGAGGACAATGCGCCGCTGCGCGAATGGCTCGAGCGGCATGCGCTCGATGCGCTGCCGCGCCTGTGGCAGAAGCTGCGCATCGAAAGCGGCTGGGAGACGGCCGTCGAGGGCGTGCTGCGCGAACGGCTGCACGCGCTTGAGATGGGCGCTTCGGGCGATCTGCACGCGCTCGCCGCCGACCAGCCGCCATCGAAGGCGAGCGTGTTCGTGCCGGGCGCGGGTGCGGACGGCAGGACCCCTCCGCCGGGCTTCGAGCCGCTCGCGGAGAAGATCCATCCGACCGAGGACGGCCTCGCAGGTCCGCTCGGTGATTGGCTGGCCGGTGTGTACGTGGTCGAGGGCGTGCCGTCGGCCGAGCGCCGCATGGCGCTGCCATCGGGTGCCGTTCTGGTCAACCGCGAGGGCCATCAGTTCACTCGTCGGACGGCGAGCTTTCACGCGCCGGACCCCGTCGATGCCGGCCTGCTGGCGCGTAAGGCTGAGATCGAGGCGCTGGAGCCACGCTGTGCCGGGCTCGCCGCGGAGACGGTGCGCGCGCGCGGCGCAGTCGAGGCCGCCGATGCCGCGCTCGGCGAGCGCCAGGGGGAGCTGGAGCATGCGCGGGCCGCGCTCGCCGCGCTGCGCACCGCACAGCACGACGCGGAAATCGAAATGCTGAAGCGCGTGCAGTCGCGCCAGAGCTTCCTGGAGCGCAGCGCGCAGATCGCCGCAGAGATCGAAGAGATCGACCGCGAGGCGGCGACGGAGGAAACGCGGCAGCGGGCGTTGCAGGAGGCAATGGCGCGTATCGAGGAGGCGATTACGCAGGCGCGCAGCGAACTGGAGGCGGTCAAGGCGGCCCATGTCGCGGCCGAGCTTGCCCTCGCCGCGCAGCGACGCGCGGTGCAGGAGTCCGAGCGGGCCGTACAGGACGCCCTATTTGGCGTGCGGGAGTGTGAGTCGAAGATCGCCGAGACCGACAACGCGGTCAAGGTGATCGACCAGCAGATCGACCGCGCGACGGCCGAGATCGAGCAGCTGACCCGCGAACTGGCAGATGACCCGGTGACCCCGGTTCGCGATGCGCTGGATGCCGCGGTGGAGATCCGCATCGGCTGCGAGAAGACGCTCGGCGAGGCGCGCGACGCGGTCGAGAAGGCGGCCGGCGTCCTGCGCAGCCTGGAGGAGGAGCGACTCGAAATTGAGCAGCGAATCACGCCGCTGCGCGAACGCAGCTCCGAACTGAAACTGAAGGAACAGGCGGCACGGCTGAATGCCGAACAGTTTGAGCAGCAGCTCAGCGAGGCGAATGCCGACCAGGCCGCATTGGCTGCGGCCTCTGAAGGCGCCCCCCGGCCTGCCACGCTGCAAGGTGAAATTACCCGCCTCGGTCAGGCCATTGCGGAGCTCGGTGCGGTCAACCTGGCGGCGCTGGAAGAGCTATCCACCGGCAAGGAGCGCAAGAACTTTCTCGATTCGCAGTTTATCGACCTCGAGGAAGCTGTGCAGACGCTGGAGGACGCGATCCGGCGCATCGATCGCGAAACGCGCGAGCTGTTGCGCGAAACTTTCGACAGCGTGAACCGCCATTTCGGCTCGCTCTTTCCCATGCTGTTCGCGGGCGGCGAGGCCAAGCTGATCATGACCGGCGAGGAAATCCTGGACGCGGGCGTCCAGGTCATGGCGCAGCCGCCCGGCAAGCGCAACAGTACGATCCATCTGCTCTCCGGCGGAGAGAAGGCTCTGACCGCGATCGCCCTGGTATTCGGGCTGTTTCAGCTCAATCCGGCGCCCTTCTGCCTGCTTGACGAGGTCGACGCACCGCTCGATGACAGCAACACGCTGCGCTTCGGCGATCTGGTGAAGCGCATGTCGGAACAGACGCAGTTCTTGTTCATCAGCCATAACAAGATCACCATGGAGCTTGCGGAGCAGCTCATCGGTGTCACGATGCCGGAGTCCGGCGTTTCCCGCGTCGTGGCCGTAGACATAGACGAGGCATTGCGCATGCGCGAGGAACTGGCCGCCTGACGGCGGACGCACGGCGTCCCGGATTGTCGATCAGTCATGAGCGAGCTCCAGCTTGGTCTCCTGATCGTAGGTGCGCTGGCGGTGGCCGGGGTCATCTTCTACAACCGCACCCAGGAGCGCCGCGTACGGCGCACGGCTGAACAAGCGTTCACTTCGCGCCATCCCGATGTGCTGCTGACGGCGGATCCGCCAGCGCGTCGCGAGCCCTCGCTGGGTCCGCCGCCAAAGCCGCGTGAAGAGGCGGCGAGCACGCCTGGTGAAGAGGATCTGCCTGACGGGCGGCTCGACTACGTGGTCGAACTGAGCGCCGAACAGCCGGTGGCGGCGGCGGTGATGCTGGAAGGCTGGAGGGGCCTCGAGCGGCGTTTCGGCCGGCGCGCGCTGCTTGCCTGGCGCAATGAGGACGGCAGCTGGCGGCGGGCGCTGCCGGGCGCCTCCGGCAGCCAGACCCGCTGGCGTGCTGCCTTGCAGCTGGTTTCGCGAAACGGCGTGGTCGGCGAGGCGGAACTGATCGAATTTCGCTCGGAGATCGAAACGCTCGCGGCACGTGCCGGCGCAGGCGTCAGCGCGCCCGAAATGCGTGAAGCGCTGGACGCGGCACGCGCACTCGACCGTTCGTGCGCCGATGCCGACATCCAGGTCGCCTTTCACGTTGTTGGGGCGGATGCGGCGGGGTTCGCGAACGACGCGGTCATACATGCGCTGAACACGAATGGCCTGGCCGAGCAGGATCGACAGCGCTGGACGCGGAGCGATGCGCTGGGACGCGAGCTATTCGCCGTGCTCATGGAAAGCGATCAGACCGATGTCGTCACGCGCCTGACGGTCACCATGGACGTACCGCGCACGCCGGATCTGCGCCGTAGCTACGAGTCCATGGTTCTGCTCGCGCGCGATCTGGCATCCACGCTGGGCGGCGCGCTGCAGGACGATAACGCCCGGCCGCTCGATGAACATGCCCTGAGCGCGATCGGCGCACAGCTCGAACCGGTTGGCAGGGATCTGGAGCGGCAGGGATTCGCGCCGGGCGGCGCGCTTGCCTTGCGGCTGTTTTCATGACCGCGCGCGCGGCGCATCCAACACGCGCCCTTCAGGAACGCGCACAGGCGTTGCGCGAGACGCTCGAACGTCACAACCGCCTCTACTACGTGCTGGATCGGCCCGAGATCACGGATGCCGAGTACGATGCGCTGTTCCGCGAGTTGGTCGAGCTCGAGGACGCGCATCCCGAGCTCGCAAGCGCGGACTCGCCGACGCAGCGTGTTGGCGCAAAAGCGCTGACTGCTTTTGCGTCCGTGCAACACCGCACGCCGATGCTGTCGCTGAGCAACGCCTTCGAGGCAGAAGAGGTGCGTGCTTTTGACCGCAGAATCCGGGCGGCGGTCGAATCGGAGGCCGTCGACTACGCGGCCGAGCCGAAGTTCGACGGCCTCGCGGTGAGCCTGGTCTACCAAAACGGCATTTTCGTCCAGGGTGCGACGCGCGGCGACGGCATGACGGGCGAGGACGTGACACAGAATCTTCGCACCGTGCATTCGATTCCCTTACGCCTGACCACGCCATCCGGGCGAGACGATGTCCTCGAGGTGCGCGGAGAGGTGTTGATGTTCAAGTCCGATTTCGACGCCCTGAACGCTCGACAGCGCGCAGCCGGCGAGAAGGCGTTCGTCAATCCGCGCAATGCCGCGGCAGGCAGTCTGCGGCAGCTCGATTCGCGCGTGACCGCGCAGCGGCCGCTGCGCTTCTTCGCGTACGCGGCGGAGCGGGCCGGGCGGGCGCCCTGGGGGACGCACGAAGAAATGCTCGAGCACTTGGTCGCGATCGGCTTTCCGGTCTGTGCGGAGCGCGCCGTCGTCCACGGCATCGATGGCGTGCTGGCGTATTACGCCAAGATCGAGGCGCGTCGCACGAAACTGCCGTACGCGATCGACGGCGTCGTCTACAAAGTCAATCGACTGGACTGGCAGCGCCAGCTCGGCTTCGTGTCGCGCGCACCGCGTTTTGCGATTGCGCACAAGTATCCGGCGGAAGAACAGGTCACGGAGGTGCTCGCGATCGAGGTGCAGGTGGGCCGTACCGGGGCGCTGACGCCCGTCGCACGCCTGCAGCCGGTGTTCGTCGGGGGCGTCACCGTCACCAATGCGACTCTGCACAACGAAGACGAGCTGCATCGCAAGGATGTTCGCGTCGGTGACAGCGTCGTGGTACGGCGCGCGGGTGACGTGATTCCCGAAGTGGTGTCGGTGCGTCTGGAGCGGCGCCCGCCGAGCACCCGCCCGTTCAAGCTGCCAGGCAGTTGTCCGGTCTGCGGCTCGAAGGTCGTGCGCGAGGCGGGCGAGGCGATCGCGCGCTGCAGCGGCGGGCTGGTCTGTGCGGCCCAACGCAAGCAGGCGCTGCTGCACTTTGCCAGCCGGCGCGCGATGGATATCGACGGCCTGGGCGAGCGCATTGTCGATCAGCTCGTCGAGCTCGAGCTCGTGCGTACCCCGGCCGAGCTCTATACGCTCGATGAGGCGCAGCTGGCCGGCCTGGATCGGATGGCGGAAAAGTCGGCCGCCAAGCTGAAGGCGTCAATCGGCAAATCGAGGCAGACGACGCTCGAGCGGTTCATCTACGCTCTGGGCATCCGCAATGTCGGCGAACGAACCGCGCGCGACTTGGCACGCCATTTCGGCAGTCTCGACCGGCTGCTGCGCGCCGACGAGGAGACGCTGGCACAGGTCCCCGACATCGGGCCGATCGTCGCCCGCTCCATCTGCCAGTTCTTTGGCGAACCGCATAACCGGCAGGTAATCGAGACGCTGCGCAAGGCCGGCGTGCACTGGCGCGAGGGCGAGGGGACGCCACTCCGGGCGGCCGAGGAGGTGCGAACCTTCGTCCTTACCGGCACGCTCGAGAGCATGACGCGGGATCAGGCGCGCGAGCGGATCGAGGCGAAAGGCCACAAGGTCGCCGGCACGGTATCGAAGAAGACGCACTACGTCGTCGCGGGCGCGGAGCCCGGCAGCAAATTCGAGCGTGCCCAAGCACTCGGTGTTACCGTGCTCGATGAGCGGGCGTTCCTGAAACTGCTCGAAACGCTCTGAACAATGAAAACAAAACTGCGAAAGGCGGTGTTTCCCGTGGCCGGGCTCGGCAGCCGGTTCTTGCCAGCGACCAAGGCGAGTCCGAAGGAAATGCTGCCCGTGGTCGACAAGCCGTTGATCCAGTACGCCGTCGAGGAAGCGGCGGCCGCGGGGATCACGGACATGATCTTCATCACCGGGCGTAACAAGCGCGCCATAGAAGACCATTTCGACAAGGCCTACGAGCTGGAGACCGAGCTCGAGCAACAGGGCAAGCACGCCCTGCTCGACGCGGTGCGTAGCGTATTGCCGCGCGACGTACGCTGCATCTATATCCGCCAGTCGGAGCCCCTCGGCCTCGGCCACGCCGTGCTCTGCGCGCAGCCGGTTGTCGGAAACGAGCCGTTCGCCGTGCTGCTGGCGGACGATCTGGTCGATGGCACGCCGCCTGCGACGGCGCACCTCGCCGAGGTGCATGCGTCCGCGGACTGCAGCGTTCTGGGGGTGGAAGACGTGCCCCGGGAACGCACCGAGAGTTATGGCATCGTGAGCGTGGACGACCCTGGGGCGCGCTCCGCGAGGGTGCAGGGCATCATCGAGAAACCGCCACCGAACGAAGCACCGTCGACGCTCGCGGTCGTCGGTCGCTACGTGCTGACCGCGCGCATTTTCGACCTGCTGGCGAACGCGGAGCCTGGGCGAGGCGGTGAAATACAGCTGACCGACGCGATCTCCCGTCTACTGGCGCACGAGCGCGTGCTGGCGACCCGCCTGCCGGGGAAACGCTACGATTGCGGGTCGAAGCTGGGGTACCTCGAAGCCTCGGTCGAGCTCGGCCTGCGTCACCCGGAGATTGGCGCCGCCTTCGCGGCGTTTCTGCGCCAGCGACGCGACTGAGCCGGTGAAGCGAGCCTCGGCTATACTTGAATCATCAGGAATCTCTAATATTCCAAGAACTGCTAGAGAGTGCGCGCATGGCGGATAAACTTTTGATTGTTATGGTCAATACAGACCCCAAAAATCCAGAGGAACTGGGTGCGCCGTTCTTTCAGGCCAGCGTGGCGGCGGCGATGGAGTACGGCGTCGAGGTGGTTCTCACGGGTCGAGCCGGGCAGCTTGCGGTGAGGGGCTTCGCCGAAAAACTGCACGTCAAGCAAGGTTCCCCCAAAACCGTCTACGACTTCATCAAGGACGCGCACGAGGCGGGCGTCAAGTTCAAGGTCTGCACGCCGACGCTCGAGCTCTGGGGTGACGACCTGATCCCCGAGATCGAGGAGACGGTCGGCGGCGCCTACGTCATCTCGCAAGCCATGGACGACGACGTGGTGACCTTTACCTATTGAGCCGAGCGCGATGCCGGACCCTGCGCAGGCCTGGGCGTTTCTCGAGCAGTCTGACCTCATCGCCAGCGCAGACGACGTGCAGGCGGCGATCGAGCGCCTGGCGGGCGAGGTGCACGCGCGGTTCGCACAAACCTATCCTTTGGTGCTCGCGGTCATGGGCGGGGCTGTCGTGTTCGCCGGCCAGCTCCTGCCGCGGCTCAGCTTCCCTCTCGACTTCGACTACATCCACGCGACGCGCTACGGCGACCGGACGCACGGCCAGGAGGTGACCTGGCGCGTCGGTCCGGGCGACCAGGTGCGCGACCGCCACGTGCTGGTGCTGGATGACATTCTCGACGCCGGCACGACCATGGGCGCTATTCGCGATCAACTGCAGGCAGCCGGTATTGCGAGCTTCGCCTGCGCGGTCCTGGTCGAAAAGACGCTGCGCCGGCCGAAGCCCCTGCGGCCTGATTTCGTCGGCCTGCAGGTACCGGACCGCTTCGTGTTTGGCTGTGGAATGGACGCCAAGGGCTACTGGCGCAATCTGCCGGAGATCCGCGCCGTGAGGCCCCTTTGATGCTGGCGGTGATCGGCGGCAGTGGGCTTTCCCAGCTCGCGGAGCTCGAGGTGCGTCAGCGCAAGGTGGCGCGCACCCCCTTCGGCGAGCCCTCCGGTCCGCTGACGCTCGGCACCATTGGGGGACGGGCGCTGGTGTTCCTTGCGCGCCACGGCTATGGCCATACCATCGCCCCTCACCAGGTCAACTACCGCGCCAACCTCTGGGCCCTCAAGGAGTTGGGCGTGGAACGGGTGGTGTCGGTCGCATCGGTCGGCGGCATTCGCGCCGACCTCAAGCCGGGCATGTTGCTCGTGCCCGATCAGATTCTCGACTACACCTGGGGCCGGGCCGCCACGTTCTTTGAGGGCGCCGAGGCGCAGGTCACGCACGTCGACTTTACCGAGCCCTACGCCGCGCTCGAGCGCGGCCGCATTCTGGCTGCGGCATCAGCCTGCGGCGAGGCGATCGTCGACGGCGGGGTCTACGCGACGACACAGGGCCCACGTCTGGAAACGGCCGCCGAGATCACGCGCCTGGAGCGCGATGGCGCGGATGTCGTGGGCATGACCGGTATGCCGGAGGCGGCGTTGGCTCGCGAGCTCGACCTCTCGTATGCAGCCATCGCAGTCGTCGCCAACCAGGCGGCCGGGCGGGGTGA
>LJTQ01000233.1 GCA_001303445.1 Betaproteobacteria bacterium SG8_39
CAGCGTAAAGGCACGCGCCGGTATCACGCCCGCATAGCCGCGCGCGGTCTGCTCGAGCCGCCAGTCGTCGATCCAGACCTGCGTCCGCTCGGTTGCCGCAGCGGCGAGCGTCAGCCCCTCGCGTGCCGCGCGCTGGTCGTGCTGCAAGCGGCCGTGGCGCGGGTCGGCCAATGCGGCATGCGCGAACAAGATCTGCCGCGGCGTGAAGCGGCTCGGATTGTCGGTGGCGTACGCGTTGCGCGCACGAAAAAAGGTGATCTGGAAACCGAGCTCGCGCGCCTCCGCCCGGGCTCCCAGCCAGCCGGTGATGTACCACCATTCGATGCGAAACGCGGGATGTGCACCATGGTCGGGCGGGAAAACGAGCGGCCGATCGCCCACGACATCGGGAAATTCGACCTCGCGTGCAGCGCCGAGCAGCGGTGCGCCGCCCATCGCGACGAGCGCGCCGAGCGCGCGCAGCAGAGCGCGCCTTGTCGGCATTACCAATCCTCCTTCACCGCGCGCACCGGGCCCAGGCCCATCGCTTCGCGTCCCGACAGGTAGGCGGTGAGCGCCGCGAGCACGACCAGCACCGCCGCGAATGCGACCAGCGTTCCGGCCGGCGCATGCAGATCCATGCTCCAGTTGAACGACTGGCGGTTGACGACGTGGATCAGGATCAGGCTGATCGCACCGCCCACCACCAGACCCGCGGCCGCGCCGAGCACGGCGAGCAGGCCGCCCTCGGCCGCCAGCATGCGGCCGATCTGGCCGCGCGTCATGCCGATGTGGCGCAGCATGCCGAACTCGCGCCGGCGCGCGAGCACGATCGAGCCGAGGCTGGTCGACAGGCCGAACAGCCCGATCAGCACCGCAACCGCTTCGATGGCGTACGTCACCGCGAAGCTGCGATCGAAGATGCGCAACGACACTTCGCGGATTTCGCCCGGCTCTGCAATCTCGAGCTCGGCGGCACCCGGCAAGGCGCGCAGCGCAGCCATCGCCTGCGCGGGCGTCGTGCCCGGCGCGAGCCAGAGCGCGGCATCGTTGGTGCGGCGATCGCCCGTCAGCGCCACGTAGTCCCGCCGGCGACAACGAACGCCCGGTTGCGCCCGCCGAGCGGAATGCCGAGGCGCGCGCCGGGCGCCACCCCATGCAGATCTGCGATCGCCTCGCTGATCCACACCGGCGGCGGGTCACCCGCCTGCGGCCGGTAGGTCTCGCCGACCAGCGGATAGCGCCGCATCTCGCCCTCGGGCAGATCGCGCGCCAGCAAGGACACCTCGGGCCGATCGGCTGCGAGCGACACGCGCGCACTGCGCAGGAACTCCGCGCGCGCGATCTGCGGCAGCGCACGCACCTGTGCCTCGAACGCCGGTTCGAGGAACGCGGTCTCGCCGGCATGCGTGGTGCGGAAATACAGATCGGCGGGCAGCACCGCCTCGAGCCAGCGGTCGACTGAATCGCGAAACGACGCCACCATGATCGCCATGGCGGCCATCAGCGCAAAACTGGCGACGATCGCCGCGAGGCTGACCATCGCCTGCCCCGGGGCGCCGCGCAGCTGGTTGAGCGCCAGCGTGAGCACCGGGTCGCGCGTTCGCGGCAGCAGTGCGAACGCGAGCTGCGCTGCGCGCGGCATCAGCGCGATGCTGCCGACGAGCAGGCAGGCGATGGCCAGGTAGCCGAACAGCGGCACCCCGCCGACCGGTCCGAACCGCGTCAGCGCCGCGCCCAGCGCAAGCAGCCCCACGCCCGGCCAGACCCGTGCGACCGAGGTGAACATCGCCTGCTCGTCGCCTGCCTTCAGCGCGCGCGCGGGCGGATGGCGTGCCGCATCGAGCGCGGGCAGCAGCGCGCCGATCAGCGCGATGGCGACGCCGACCAGGGCATAGAGCAGCGCGATGCCGGGCGGGAACTCGATGCTCGGCGTCAAGCCGCGGAACATCCCGGCGCCCAGGTCCGCACCGAAGCTGCGTATCGCAAATCCTGCGAGCAGCGTGCCGAGCGCGATGCCCAGTACGCTGCCCAGCACGCCGATGGCCGTCGCCTCGGCGAGCACCAGGCGAACGATTCCCCGGCGCTCGAGACCGAGCACGCGGAGCAAGGCGTGCTCGCCGCGCCGCCGTGCAACCTCCAGTGCCTGCGCGGAGAACACCAGGAAGCCGCCGGTGAACAGCGCGACCAGCGCGAGCACGTTGAGGTTCACGCGGTAGGCGCGCGATGGGCCTGCGCTGGCCTCCGCAGCCGCCTGCACCGGCCGCACACGTACGCCGGGCGGCAACAGCGCGGCGATACGCGCCTGCAGCGCCTCGCGCCGTGCGCCGGGCACCAGCCGCAGATCGATCCGGTTCAGATTCCCCAGGCGATCGAGCCGCCACTGCGCCGTCGCGATGTCGGTCAGCACGGCAACGCCGCGCAGCGCGGAACTGGCCAGAATGCCTGCGACGCGCAGGCGGACGCGTTCGAGACCGACCACCAGCACCAGCTGATCGCCCGTGCCCAGCCCGATGGCCTGCGCCGCCCCCGCCGAGAGCAGCACCGTGTCGGGCTCGAGCAGCGCATAGCGCAATGCCGGATCAGCGGCAAACAGGGCAGGCTGCAGCTGCGCGCTGCGCAGCGCATCGATACCGAGCACCCGGATCGACGAGGGCAGCGAGGCGACCGGCGTCTGCTGCGTGGGTCCGGCGCCACCGGCGAGTCCCGCCTGCAGTTCCAGCCCCGGGCTCGCAACGGCCACCCCCTGCAGACGCGCAATCTTCTGGTACAGCGCCTCGTCGAAACCGCTGCGTCCGCCGCGCACCTCGAGATCCGCATCTCCGGAGAGCGCGCGCACCGCAGCCGCAAGTTCGTCGACCGCGGCACGGTTCATCAGGTGCACGCCGAAGCCGAGCGCGACGCCGAGCGCGATGCCGACGACTGAAAGCAGCGCGCGCACGCGCTGGTGCGCGAGCCGTGCATTGAGAACGAGAAGAAGGCGCCACATGGCGGTGAGCAGCGACCCTACTATACTGGCATCGTGCTGCGCGCCCTTGCCGCCGCCGGGCTTTTTCTTCTGTCGCTCGCTGCGAGCGCGCAGGTCGCGAGCCCCTACGCCATCGAGCACCCGCCCTGGTTCGCGCACAGCTTTCTCGACCTGCGTGAGGATATCGCCGACGCGACCCGCGACGGCAAGCGCCTGCTGCTGTACTTCGGCCAGGACGGCTGCCCGTACTGCGCGCGCCTCATGCAGACCAATTTCACGCAGCGCCCGATCGTCGACAAGGCGCGCCAGCACTTCGTCGTCATCGCCATCAACATCTGGGGCGACCGGGAAGTGACCTGGGTCGACGGCACGCGCCTCGGCGAGAAGGCCTTCGCCCGGCAGCTCGGCATCCAGTTCACGCCGACGCTGGTGTTCTTCGACGAAAAGGGCAACATCGCGCTGCGCCTGAACGGCTATTACCCGCCACGCCGCTTCGAGGCGGCGCTCGATTACGTCGCAGGTCGCATGGAATCCAGGCACGCCTTCGGCGAGTACCTCAAGGGCGTCGTCAAGGACGAAGCCAGCCCCACGCTGCATGCCGAGCCCTTTTTCCTGCCGCCGGCACGAAGCCTGGCGCGTCAGCCCGGCGGCAAGCCGCTTGCCGTGCTGTTCGAAACGCCCTACTGCAGCGCCTGCGACGAGATGCACCGCGAGGGCTTCCAGCGCCCCGAGGTGCGCGCCGAGCTCAGCAAGGTCGACATCGCGCGCTTCGCGCTCGGCGAGCTCGATCAATGGGTGCGCGCGCTGAAGATCCTCTACACCCCGAGCATCGTGTTCTTCGACGCCCAGGGCCGCGAGGTATTCCGCACCGAAGCCTACCTGCGGCCGTTCCACCTCGCCGGCGCCTTCGCCTACGTCTCGAGCGGCGCGTACCTCAAGGAACCGTCGTTCCAGCGCTTCCTGCAGGCCCGCGCCGAGCACATGCGGGAACAGGGCAAGACCGTCGATCTTTGGAAGTGATGGCGGCTGCGACGTCGGGGTCAGACCCCTGTGGATAACCTTGGCCCGGCCGGTCCAGGCGGCGGCGCGAAACCCGAAACCCGCTTCGAGGGGGCTTGAATCCGCGGCGCCCCGCCCCCACTGTCCGCAGGGTTCAGTAGGAGACCACACGATGGGCGCACCCAAGGAAACGCTCGGCTTCCAGGCCGAGGTCAAGCAGCTGCTGCAGCTGATGATTCACTCGCTGTACAGCAACAAGGAGATCTTCCTGCGCGAGCTGGTGAGCAACGCCTCGGACGCCTGCGACAAGCTGCGCTTCGAGGCGATTGCGCAGCCCGAGCTGCTCGAGGGCCACGCTGCGCTCGGCCTGCGTATCGACTTCGACAAGGACGCGCGCACCCTCACCGTGTCCGACAACGGCATCGGCATGTCGCGCGACGAAGCGATCGAGCACCTCGGCACCATCGCCCGCTCCGGCACGCGCGAATTCTTCTCCCGCCTCACCGGCGACCAGCAAAAAGATGCCCAGCTGATCGGTCAGTTCGGCGTCGGCTTCTACTCGTCGTTCATCGTCGCCGACCGTGTCACGGTCGTCTCGCGCCGGGCCGGACTGCCTGCCGATGCAGCGGTACGCTGGGAAAGCGATGGCGGTGGCGAGTTCACCATCGAGCCTGCCGAGCGCGCCGAAAGCGGCACCGATGTCACCCTGCACCTGCGCGAAGGCGAGGACGAGTTGCTCGAAGGCGCTCGGCTGCGCGCCATCGTGACGCGCTACTCCGACCACATCTCCCTGCCGATTCGCATGCGCACGGAATCCTGGGACGCGGAAAGCAAGGCCATGAAGCCGAGCGAAGAGCCCGAAGTGGTCAATCAGGCCAGCGCGCTGTGGGCGCGAGCGAAGAACGAGATCGACGAAGCGCAGTACCGTGCCTTCTACAAGCACGTCTCGCACGACTTCGGCGAGCCGCTGGCCTGGACGCATAACCGTGTCGAGGGACGCAGCGAGTACATCCAGCTGCTCTACCTGCCCGAGCGCGCCCCCTTCGATCTCGCGGACCGTCACCCGCGCCACGGCATCAAGCTCTACGTGCGCCGCGTGTTCATCATGGAGGATGCCGAGCAGCTGCTGCCGTCCTACCTGCGCTTCGTGCGCGGCGTGATCGACTCGAACGACCTGCCGCTCAACGTCTCGCGCGAAATCCTGCAGGAATCGCGCGACGTGCGCATGATTCGCGAGGGCTCGACCAAGCGCGTGCTGTCGATGCTCGAGGACCTGGCCGAAAACGACCCGGGCAAGTACGCCGCCTTCTGGACGCAGTTCGGTCAGGTGTTCAAGGAAGGCGCCGGCGAGGACGCGGCCAACCGCGAGCGCATCGCCAAGCTGCTGCGCTTCGCCTCGACAGCGAACGAGAGCCCCGAGCAGGGCGTGTCCTTCGCCGACTACATCGGCCGCATGAAGGACAAGCAGACCGGCATCTACTACGTCACCGCGGACAGCTGGGAGGCCGCGCGCGCCAGCCCGCATCTGGAGATCTTCCGCAAGAAAGGTATCGAAGTCCTGCTGCTCGGCGACCGCGTCGACGAATGGATGCTGTCGTACCTGCATGAGGTCGACGGCAAGCCGCTGGTATCGGTGGCCAAGGGCGGCCTTGATCTCGACGCGCTCGCCGACGAGGCCGAGAAAGCCGAGCAGGAAAAGACCGCCGCCGACGCCCAGGACCTCATCGCCCGGCTGAAGGCGGCGCTCGGCGAGCGCGTCAAGGACGTACGGCCGACCTTCCGCCTGACCGATTCACCCGCCTGCCTGGTGGCGGATGCCGACGAGATGAGCGGGCACCTGCAGCGGCTGTTGAAATCGGCTGGCCATAAGCTGCCGGGCACCGAATCCAGGCCGATCCTCGAGGTCAATCCACGCCACGCCCTGATCGAGCGCCTGCGCGACGAAACCGACGACGCACGTCTGGCCGACTGGGGTCAGCTGCTCCTCGAGCAGGCGCAGCTCGCCGAAGGGGGCCAGCTCGAGGACCCGGCGGCCTTCGTCAAACGGCTCAATCGGATGCTGCTCGGCGCCTCAGAGTAGCTTGCGCGCCCTCAGCTCCTCGATCACCACCTTGGAGAAATCGGTGGTCGCCGACTTCACGTCCGACGGCGCGAAGGTGGAGGTCGTTGCGGTCCACACCAGCGTCTCGTCGGCGGCGTTCCACAGCGTGGTCTCGAGGACCGCCGACTCGTACTCGCGGATCTCGGCCGG
>LJTQ01000121.1 GCA_001303445.1 Betaproteobacteria bacterium SG8_39
TCGAGAAAGCGCCGCCAGTGCGCCACGCCCTCGGGCGTGCGCAGCTCGAAGCTGATGCGCGCGTGGATGCAGCCGTCGCCGAAATGGCCGTAGAGCGAGGTGCGGTAGCCGAAGCGGTCGATCAGCGCCTGGAACTCGCGCAGGGAATCGCCGAGGCGCAGCGGGTCGACGGCGGCATCCTCCCAGCCGACCACCGGATCGGGCCCCTGCCCCGCGAGCGCGAGCGCGGTCGCCGAGGCGCCGGTCTCGCGCAGCCCCCACATGCGCGCGATTCCCGCGGCATCCTCGATCAGCCATGAGCGCACCTCGCGGCGCCCGGCGAAGCGCGCCTCGAGCGCGCGCGCCTGCGCCACGGCCTCGGCGCGGCTGTCGGCGCCGAACTCGCACATCAGCCAGCCCCGGCCCTCCGGCAGCAGCCGCAGGTCGTCGAGCTTCAGCCCGCGCTCGCGCAGGCCGCCGATGATCTTTTCGTCGAGCCCTTCGCAGGCGATCGGCGCGGCGGCGAGGATCTCCGGCACCACGTCGCCGGCCTGGTAGATGTCGGGAAAGCCGAGCACCAGCAGCACGCGCTCGGGCGGACTGTTGACGAGCAGCGCGTCGGCGGCGAGCGTCAGCGCGCAGCTGCCTTCGGAGCCGACCAGCGCGCGCGCCACGTTGAAGCCGTTCTCGGGCAGCAGCTGGTCGAGGTTGTAGCCCGAGACCCGGCGCTTGATCTGCGGAAACTTCGCCCGGATGAGATCGGCGTAGCGCTCGGCGAGCGCCTTGAGGCCGGCGTAGATCTCGGCCTGGCGGCCGCCGGCCGCCAGGATGCGCGCGTAGCTTGCGTCGTCGGTCGGCCCGCACCAGAAGCGCGCGCCGTCGTAGGTCAGCACCTCGAGCCGCGCGATGTTTTCCACCGTCTTGCCCGCCATGACCGAATGCGGGCCGCAGGAGTTGTTGCCGATCATCCCGCCGAGCGTGCAGCGCGAGTGGGTCGCCGGATCGGGCGCGAAGGTGAGCCCGTGCCGCTCGGCCGCGTCGCGCAGCGCGTCGCATACCGCGCCGGGCTCGACGCGCGCGCGGCGCGCCTGCGGGTCGATCGACACGACCCGGTTGAGATACTTCGAGCAGTCGACGATGACCGCGACGTTGACGCTCTGCCCGTTCTGCGCCGTGCCGCCGCCGCGCGCGAGGATCGGCACGCCGTGCCGGCGGCAGACCGCAACCGCCGCGACGATGTCCTCGACGCTGCGCGGCACCACCACGGCGATCGGCACCTGGCGGTAATTCGACGCATCGGCCGCGTAGACCGCGCGCGTGCCGGCATCGAAGCGCACCTCGCCGGCGACCGCGCGCTTCAGGTCGTGCTCGAGTGCCGCCGGCGCGGGGCCGGATGTCGTCGCCGCCATGGATCTGCGTCCTCTACTGGCGCCCGCGGCGCCTGCCGTCAGCCCGCGAGTGTAGCGGGATCGAGCGCGGCGAGCACCGGCGGCACCGGGCAGTCGAGCGTCGCGGCGACCGCGCGCAGCAGCTCGGCCTGCCGCAGCGTGAAGCCGCCATCGGCCGCAGCGTCGACGCAGGCGCGCAGCACGCGCGGCTTGACGAGCGGCGCGAGCACGCGCAGCCGCTCGAGCGCCGCACTGACCGGCGCGAGCGCGATCCCGCTTTGCGGCAGGAGCGCGTCGGCCGGCAGCTCGAGCCAGTGCGCGCCTTTGGCGAACGCGCCCGCGGAATCGCCGCGCGCCACGTGCGCCACCAGCGAGAGCACCAGCCGGGCCTCCTCGCGCACGTCGGCGAGCGCGCGCACGCGCGTGGCGATCGCGCGGCCGGCGCCCTCGCGCAGATGCTGGCGCAGAAAGGTGAGCAGCACGAATTCGCCGAGCGTCACCCGCCGGTCCGCCTCGACCAGCGCGCCGAGATCGGCTAGGAAGGCGTCGCGCGCGGCCTGCTTCTGCGATTTCAGCGCCGGCAGCGCGAGCTCGATCAGCGGCAGGACGAAGGCGCGGCCGAGGCCCCGCAGCTCGCCGTAGGCCGCCTCGGTCTCGGCGCGCTCGAGCGCGCCGCAGCGCGCCTCGAGCACGGCGAGCTCGCCGGCGCGCACCGCGTCGTCGCGCTCCAGCGCCAACGCGAACATCACCTGCGCCGCCCCGGCAGCGACGGCCATGCGCTGCCGCGTCGTCGCCGGCAGCGCGGCCAGCACGCGTCCCGCGAGGTCGAGGTGCGCGGCCGTCGGCTTGCCGACCTGCTCGGCGACCGCGGCGGTCGCCGCCAGCGCGGTCATCGAGCGTGCGGCGTCCCGGGCGCCGATGACCTTGACGACATTGCCCAGGCCGTCGAGCACCGCAACCTCGCTGCGTTCCTGCGTCCCCGGACGCGTGCGCCGGTACTCGCGCGAATCGAAGCGCGGATGCACCCGGCGGATGCGCGCGTCGATCGGCGGGTGCGTCGCGAAGGCCGGCCCGAGCACCGTCGACACCGCCTGGGCGAAGAACATGTGACTCAGCTCCTCGGCATGCCGGCTCATCACCTGGCTGCCGAGCCGCAGCGAGCGGATCGAATCGAGCGCGCCGGCGATACCGTCCGGATTGCGCGTGAACTGCACGCTCGCCGCATCCGCGAGGTATTCGCGCTGGTGCGCGATCGCCGCCTTGATGAAGCGCGCCGCCATCAGTCCCGCATAGCCGACGCTCGCCAGCACGGCGCCGGCGAACAGCTGCGGCACGCCGATCATCTGCTTCTCGCGTTCGACGCCGATCGCGCCGGCGGTTGCCATGCGCAGCAGGAACTGGCCGCTCTGGCCGATGAAGACGATGCCGTAGAGCAGGCCCAGCAGGCGCAGGTTGAGCTGCATGTCGCCGTTCAGGATGTGGCTGAACTCGTGCGCGACGACGCCCTGCAGCTCGTCGCGGGTGAGCTTCTCGAGCGCGCTCTGCGTCACGATCACCACCGCCTCGTTCGGCGTGGTGCCGGCGACCAGCGCGTTGACCGAACGCTCGCCCGGCAGCATGTACACCGGCGGCACCGCGATGCCCGAGGCAATCGCCATCTCCTCGACGACGTTCAGCAGGCGCGTCTGCAGCGGCGTCCCCCAGGACCGATCGAGGCGCACCGCGCCGAGCAGCTCGGCCACGGCCTCGCCGCCGTGGCGCAGCTGCCAGCTGCGCCACAGCGTGGCGCCGACCATCACCGCCAGCGTGATCCCCGCCGTCCAGGCGTAGAAGGCCGGCGGCACGCCGTGCACCCACACCGCGAAGAAGCTGCGCAGCAGCTGGCCGTAGTCGATCGTCACGCCCTCGGGCAGCGGCCCGCCCCAGTACAGCAGCAGCGCGGCATACGGCAGGCCGGCGACGGCGCTCACCGCAAACGCCACCGCGATCACCGCCGCGACATACACCAGCACCAGGCGGCGCGTACTGCGACGCGCCGCGTCCTGCAGCTCGAAGAAATCGGCGGTGTCGGGGCGCAGCACGCCTCAGGCCTCGAGCGTGGCCAGATCGATCTCGGTGACCAGCGGCGGCAGCGGGCAATCGAGCACCGCGGCCGTCAGCCGCAGCAGATCGACCTCGGCGACGCGCAGCGTGCCGTCATGGCTCGCCGCGGCGAACAGGCCCTTCACCAGCCGCGCCTTGGCAAGCGGCGCCAGCGCGCGCAAGCGCCCGAGCCCCTGCTGCGCCGCCTCGAGGCTCGGCGTCGCCTCGCGCGGCGGCGGCGCCGCCTCGAGCATCATTTCCTTCAGACCGGCGCGGAACGCGCCCTCCAGCCGGGCCTGCGCGTCCGCACCGCTCGGCCGACCGGCGAGGCAGAGCAGCCACAGCAGCGCATGCACCGCTTCGCGCACCGCCTTGAGCGAGCGGTAGCGGATCCGGGTCGCCTCGCCGCCGTCCTGCAGCTGATGGCGCATCAGCGTCAGCACGACGAACTCGTGCAGGGTGACTCGACGGTCGGCGTGGATCACCGCCTCGAGGGCCGCGAGCAGCTGCCGGCGCTCGTCCGCGCCGCCCTGCTTGAGCGCAGGCAGCGCAAGATCGAGCAGAGGCAGGCGGAAAGCCGCGGCGATCGGATCGCGCGCCTCGGTCAGCCGCCGATCGGTGGCCCGCGCCGCCTCGGCGAGGGCGTCGAGGCCCAGCGCGCGCAGCGCAGCGAGCTGCCGCTCGCGCACGTCGTCCTGCGGCGCGAGCATCAGCGCGATCAGCATCGCTTCGGCACCGGCGCGCTCGCGCAGCTGCGCACGCAGCCACTCGGGCAGCGCGTCGATCAGCCGCGCGGCGAAATCGACCTTGTCCGCGTCGAGCGTGCCGACGAGCGCCGCGCTTTCGTCCGCCGAGCGTCCCCAGGCGGCGCTCAGGTCGCCGAGCCGCCGTCCCGCGGGCAGCCCGCTGAGCACGGCGTGGGTCAGCGCCCAGCGCGCCGCCTGCGCGCGGCGCGCGTCGTCCTTTTCCGGCACGCGGCGGGCGTCGGCCTCGTGCGGCCGCGCCGCCGCACGCGTGCGGCGGTAGCGCTCGGCGTCGAAGCGCGGATCCACGCGCCGGATGCGCGCGGCGAGCGGCGGGTGCGTGGCGAACACGCCCGAGATCCAGACCTTGACGGAGGGCCCGAAGAACATGTGCGACAGCTCCTCGGCGCGGCGGCTGGCGATGCGCGCGCCGTCCGATGCGAGGCGGATCTGGTCGAGCGCACCGGCGATGCCCTCCGGGTTGCGCGTGAACTGCACGCTCGAGGCGTCCGCCAGAAACTCGCGCTGGCGCGCCACCGCGGCCTTGATCAGCCGCGCAAACACCAGCCCGATCGCGCCGATCGCGAACAGGCCGATGCCCGCGACGAGCAGCGGCGCGGCGCCGTCCTTGCGCCCGCTGCCGCGGCCGACCGTGCGCAGGATGAATTCGCCGATCGCGCCGATAAACACGATGCCCTGCAGGATGCCCAGCATGCGCACGTTGAGCCGCATGTCGCCGTTCAGGATGTGGCTGAACTCGTGCGCGATCACGCCCTGCAGCTCGTCGCGCGTGAGCGTTTCGAGCGCGCCGCGCGTCACCGCGACCACCGCGTTCGACACCTCGTAGCCCGCGGCGAAGGCGTTGATGCCCGGCTCCTGGTCCATGACGTACACCTTGGGTACGCGCATGCCCGAGGCGATCGCCATCTCCTCGACCACGTTCATGTAGCGTTGCTCGAGCGGGTCGTGGGTCTCGGGCGCCACGCGGCGCGCACCCACCAGCTTGGCCACCGCCTCGCCGCCGCCGGCGAGGCGCAGGGTGTGGAACAGGCTGACGAGAAAGATCACCGCGGAGGTCCCCGCGGCGCCCCACAGCAGCAGCATCGGCGGCACCGCCGCGAGGCTGAGCGGCGCGCGGCGCGCCTCGAGCGTCGAGCCGGACTGCGTCCACAGGTAGACGCCGGCGAGCACGGCGTCCACCGCGACGATCACGCCGAGCACCGCGAGCAGGTAGAGCGCCACCATCACGCGCGTGTTGCGCCGCGCGAGCTGCTGATGCTCGAAGAAATTCACGCGCCTGGTCGCGCCTGCGCGTCGGCGGCCGTCGTGCCCGCCGCTTTACTGAAACGACACTTTCGGCGCCTTGCGCTCCTCGGCCGACTCGGTGGACTCGAGCAGCGCGGCCGGTCCAAAGCCGAGCGGACCCGCGACCACGACCTGCGGGAAGGACTCGCGCTCGGTGTTGTACTCCATGACCGAGTCGTTGTAGGCCTGGCGCGAAAAGGCGACCTTGTTCTCGGTGCTGACCAGCTCTTCCTGCACCTGCATCACGTTCTGGTTCGCCTTCAGGTCGGGGTAGGCCTCGAACACCGCGAGCAGCCGGCCGAGCGCGCCGCCCAGCGCGCCTTCGGCCTGCGACAGTGCGCGCATCGCCTCGGGATCGCCCGGCGCGGCCGCCGCGCGGCCTTCCGCACTGACCGCGGCCGAACGCGCCTGGATCACCGCTTCGAGCGTCTGGCGCTCGTGCTGCAGGTAGCCCTTGGCGGCCTCGACCAGGTTGGGGATCAGGTCATAGCGGCGCTTGAGCTGAACGTCGATCTGCGCGAACGCGTTCTTGAAGCGGTTGCGCAGCGTGACCAGCCGGTTGTAGATCGCGATCGCCCACAAAACGAGCGCGACGACCACGCCGATTCCGATCCAACCTCCGAATTCCATGGCATCCTCCCTGTCGCGTGTCACCTCGCGCGCAGCATCGCCGGCGCGCGGCTAATATACACCGCGACCGCTCTAGAATGACCGCATGCCGAACCGTCATGACGTTTCTTCACGACGCCGCGTGCTGCGCTGGCTCGCGGCGACGCCCGCCCTGCTCGCGATGAACCCCTCTGCATCCGCCGCCACGCCGCTCGTCACGCGCCCGATCCCGCGCAGCGGCGAACGCTTGCCCGTCATCGGCCTCGGCACCTGGCAGGTGTTCGACGTCGGCCGCGACAGTGCGGCGCGCGCGCGGCTGCGCGAGGTGCTGACGCAGTTCACCGCGGGCGGCGCGACGCTGATCGACAGCTCGCCGATGTACGGCAGCGCGGAAAGCGTGGTCGGCGACCTGAGCGCTGCGCTCGGCCTGCGCGAGAAGCTGTTTCTCGCCACCAAGGTGTGGACCTCGGGGCGCGAGGACGGCATCGCGCAGATGGAGCGCTCGATCGCGCGGCTGCAGGCCGGCGCCATGCTCGACCTGATGCAGGTGCACAACCTTGTCGACGTCGCCACGCACACCAAAACACTGATGGACTGGAAGGCCAAGGGGCGCGTGCGCTACCTCGGCATCACCCACTACACCGCCTCGGCGCACGACGCGCTCGCGCGCCGGCTGGACAGCGGCGACTACGACTTCGTGCAGGTCAACTACTCGCTCGACGAGCCCGAGGCCGCGGCGCGGCTGCTGCCGCTGGCGCAGGACAAGCGCACCGCGGTGCTCATCAACCGGCCCTTCGGCCAGGGCGGGATGTTCTCGCGCGTGCGCGGCAAGCCGCTGCCGCCCTGGGCGGCCGAGCTCGGCATCGCGAGCTGGGCGCAGTACTTCCTCAAGTGGATCCTCGGCCATCCGGCGGTGACCTGCGTCATCCCGGGCACCGGCAACCCGAAGCACATGGCGGACAACCTCAACGCCGGCATCGGCGCGCTGCCCGACGCCGCGATGCGCGCGCGCATGGCGCAGCACTTCGACGCGCTTTGAGCGGCGCGCACTACGACGTCGCCATCGTCGGCGCGGGCATCGCCGGCGCCTCGGCGGCCTACTTCCTCGCGCCGCGGGCGCGCGTCGTCGTGCTCGAGCGCGAGGCCCAGCCGGGCTACCACACCACCGGGCGCTCTGCGGCGCTGTTTTCCGAGACCTACGGCAACGCCAGCGTGCGCAGCCTGACGCGCGCCAGCCGCGCGTTCTACGACGCGCCGCCGCCCGGCTTCGCCGCGCAGCCGCTGCTCACGCCGCGCGGCGTGCTGTTCTTCGGCCGCAAGGAACACGGCCCGCGGCTCGAAGCGCAGGCCGCCGAGCTGCGCGCCACCGGCGGGCGCGTCGAGTGGCTGCGGCCCGAAGAGATCCTGGCGCGCGCGCCGGCGCTGCGCCCCGAATGGGCCGCGACCGGCCTCTACGAGCCCGACGCCGAGGACATCGACGTGCACGCGCTGCTCTCGGGCTTCCTGCGCGGCGCACGCGCCGCGGGCGCGCAGCTCCTCACCGACGCTGCGCTCGAAGCCCTGCAGCACGACGGCCGGCGCTGGACACTGCACACGCGCGCCGGCGACATCCGCGCCGACATCGTCATCAATGCGGCGGGCGCCTGGGCCGATGAAGTCGCAACCCTCGCGGGCGCGACGCCGCTCGGCCTGGCGCCGCTGCGGCGCACCGTGATCGTGTTCGAGTGCCCGCGCTTCACCGACACCGCGCGCTGGCCCGCGACTGTCGACGCCACCGAGGACCTCTACTTCCGACCCGAGGCCGGGCGCCTGCTCGCCTCGCCCGCCGACGAGACGCCCTCGCCGCCCTGCGACGCGCAGCCCGAGGAGCTCGACATCGCCCTGCTCATCGAGCGCCTGCAGGCCGCCACCACCTTCGACATCGCGCGCATCACCGCGCGCTGGGCGGGACTGCGCACCTTCGCGCCCGACCGCGCGCTCGTCGCCGGCTTCGATCCCATGCGCCCCGGCTTCTTCTGGCTCGCCGGCCAGGGCGGCTACGGCATCCAAACCGCGCCGGCCATGGGCCAGCTCGTCGCCGCGCTCGTCAGGGGCGACGCGCTGCCGGCGGCGCTCGCCGCCCAGGGCGTCGATCCCGCGACGCTCGACCCGAAGCGATTCAGCCGGACGACGACGTAACGCGATCGAGCGGGCTCGCCACGCCGCGCCCGCCCTTGTTCAGCACGTGCGTGTAGATCATCGTCGTCGACACGTCCGAGTGCCCCAGGAGCTCCTGCACCGTGCGGATGTCGTAGCCGCCTTCCAGCAGGTGCGTGGCGAACGAGTGGCGCAGCGTGTGCGAAGAAACCGGCTTGACGATGCGCGCCGCACGCGCCGCGCGCTTGACGATGCGGCCGACCGTGTCCGGGTGCAGGTGATGCCGGCGGATAACGCCCGACTCCGGGTCCGCCGAGCGCTTGCCCGAGGGAAACACGAACTGCCAGCCCCACTCGAAGCCCGCGCGCCGGTACTTGCGCGCGAGCGCATGCGGCAGCCAGACCTCGCCGTACCCCTCGGCGAGATCGCGCCGGTGCAGGATCCGCACGCGGCCGAACTGCGCGCGCAGTGGCTCGACGAGATTCTGCGGCAGCATCGTCACCCGGTCCTTGCCGCCCTTGCCGTCGCGCACCAGGATCTGCCGATAGGCGAAATCCACGTCCTTCACCCGAAGCGACAGACACTCGATCTGCCGCAGCCCCGAACCGTAGAGCAGCGCGCACAGCAGCCACGGCACCCCTTCGAGCGCACCCAGCAGCCGCGCCACCTCGGCCGTCGTCAGCACCACCGGCAGCCGCACCGGCCGCTTCGCGTGGGCGATCCCCTCAAGCCACGGCAGCTCCGCACCCAGCACCTGCTTGTAGAGAAAAAGCAGCGCCGATAGCGCCTGATTCTGCGTCGCCGCAGCGACGTCGCGCTCGGTCGCAAGCCAGCTCAGAAACGCCGTGACCTCCGCAGCCCCCAGTGCTTCCGGATGGCGCATCCCGTGGAAGCGGACGAAATTGCGGATCCAGTACCAGTACGCCTGCTCCGTGCGGCGACTGTAATGCCGCGAGCGGATCGCCTCGCGGAAGCGCTCGATCAGGCGGCGATTTGGCCGGTTGTCCGGCGCCGAATCGGATTGAGCTGCGGAATCAGAACGTTCGCGCATTGTGCGTCGGATATCGCTGGCGCCTGTCGGCCACTCCTCATCCAACGCATTGATCTGAAGGTCGTTGACACCCCCGGCTGGCCAGCCGGGTCTATGATATTTAGCAGCAAAACCGACTATTCAACGTTA
>LJTQ01000104.1 GCA_001303445.1 Betaproteobacteria bacterium SG8_39
AAAGCTGCCTGCCAACCTGCTCGCCGCGGGCCTGCGCAACCGCTACTGCCGGGGCGTCATCGCGCTGACCAATGACGACCAGGCGAACCTGGCGGTCGCGATGTCGGTGCGGTTGCTCAATCCGAAGGTTCCGGTGCTCGCGCGCGCGATGAACCGCGAAACCGCCGCCAACCTCGCATCGTTCGACACCGACCACATCATCAATCCCTTCGCCACCTTCGGCCGCTATCTCGCACTCGCCGTCGCCTCGCCCGGCGCCTCGCAGCTGCTGCGCTGGCTGACCGGCATGCCGGGCTGGACGCTGCGCCCGGAGACCGCGCCGCCGCACGGCCACTGGGTGGTGTGCGGCTACGGACGTTTCGGGCGCGAGTGCGTGCGCGCGCTGCGCAAACAGGGGCTCGACGTCACGATCATCGATCCGAATGCAAAGCCCGAAGACGGGATCCACGCGGTGCGCGGCGTCGGCACCGAGGCCGAGCCGCTGCGCGCAGCGGGCGTCGAGGGCGCAGTCGGCATCGTCGCCGGGACCGACGATGACGTGACCAACCTGTCGATCGTGGTCACCGCGCGCCAGATCACCCGCGACCTGTTTACCGTCGTGCGCCAGAACCTGCAGGCCAACCACGCGCTGTTTGATGCCTTTGATGCCGACATCACCATGGTGTCGAGCGAGATCGTCGCGCACGAATGCCTGGCGCGCATTCACACCCCGCTGCTCGCGCGCTTCCTGTTGCTCGCGCGCGAGCAGGGCGAAGAATGGTCCGACCTGCTCGTCGCGCGCCTCAAGACCTCGCTCGGCGAAGCGACCCCCGAAATCTGGAGCGTGGCGATGACGGCATCGGGCGCGCATGCGCTGCATCGCGCGCTGCTGCTCGAGGGTACGACGATCCGCGTCGGTGACTTGCGGCGCGACCCGGGCGACCGCGAGACCCAGCTCGCCTGCGATGTGCTCTACCTGTCGAGCGGCAGGGCAGCGGCGTTGCTGCCGACCGACGACATTGCGCTCGCGCCCGGCGACGAGCTGCTCTTCGCCGGCAAGCCGGCGGCGCGCCGCGCGCAACTGCAGACCCTGCGCAACGTCAACGTGCGCGATTACGTGGTCAGTGGCATCGACCGGCCGGGCGGCTGGATCTGGCAATGGCTGACGCGGCGCCCCAATGCGCCGCGTCAGCCCGGCGCCCGCAACTGAGGCGCGCCCCGCTTACGGCGTTGCGCCGCCCGCTAGAAAGCGCCTCGGGTTCTTGCGGAAGCGGCGCCGGCATTCTTCGGAGCAGAAGTGGACGATCTGCCCGTCGTGCGCCAGCTTGAAGGTGTCGTGCGCCACGGTCATGCCGCAGACCGGATCGCGCGGCGCCTGGGCCACCGCTGCCGTCGGCCGCCGCTCGGTGCCGCCCAACTCGACCAGCAGCTTGGCGAAATCGAACAGCAGGCGCGGCAGCAGGAAGCGATGCCGAACGCGCTCGCGTCCCGAGGCGCCCAGCGCGCGCGCCGCATCCGGGTCCTCGAGCAGGCGCACGATGGACGCGCCGCATTCGGCGACCGAGTCGACCAGCACGCCGCCCGCGCCGTCGGCCATCTGCAGCGGGATGCCGCCCGCCCGCCCGGCGATCACAGGCGTGCCCTTCCAAAGCGCCTCCGACACGACCAGCCCGAAGCCCTCGCGGATCGACTTCTGCACCACGAGGTCGGACAGCCGCTGGAAGGCATTGACCTCGATGTTCGACACGCCGGTGAGATTGGTGAACACGCGGATCAGGGGTTCATTGCGCGTCGCGGCACACACCTGACGGTACATCTCCGAGCCTTCCGGATCGTCGAGCGCCATGCTGCCGACCAGCGCGAGCTGCAGGTTCGGTACCGATTCGCGCGCAATGCGGTAGGCCTCGATCACGCCGAGCGGATCCTTCCAGCGGTCGAAACGCGAAATCTGCGTCACCAGCGGATGCTCGAAATCGATGCCGATCCAGGCCAGGATCTGGTGCGCAAGGTGGCGCGGCAGCTCGAGGTTCTTCGGCGAGAGCGGATCGATGGCCGGCGGGATGATCTGCACGTTGCCGATCGGCAGATCCGGCGGCACGAACTCGCGCATGGTGTACACCGCCGCGTCGTAGCCCTCGAGCAGGCCGCGCAGGAACTGCCAG
The DNA here is from genome assembly GCA_001303445.1 of Betaproteobacteria bacterium SG8_39. Taxonomy (GTDB): domain Bacteria; phylum Pseudomonadota; class Gammaproteobacteria; order Burkholderiales; family SG8-39; genus SG8-39. The sequence goes on from LJTQ01000104.1 coordinate 2,142, forward strand.
TCCTCGGCGTTCGGCTCGCCGGTGTCGATATGGCAGCGCCAGATCCAGCGCGCGCTGTTGCGGCGGCCGCGCGCCAGCATCGCCGCGGGCTGCGGGTCGTGAATCACGACGTAGTCGTAGCGCTCCTCGAAGGCACGCGCGTTCTTCTCCGCGTTGGCCAGGTAGACCTCGCGCTCGGCCGCTGAGAGCGGCTCGGCCGCGCCCTGCAGCGCGTTGTGCAGCTTCTTCGTGACGCGGAAGAACGCGTCGTCGCCGGCAATCAGTTTCCAGTCGGTGACGACGCCGAGCCCGTTCCACAGCGGCACGGCGGCGTTCAGCAGCTCCGAGACGCCGCCGCCGTAGGCGGTCGCGTTGACATGCACCACCCGCGCGCCACGCAGCGGCTCGGCCGCCTCGATCAGGCCGTCGAGAATCTCGTCCGGCACGACGCCTCGGTAGGCCTCGATCGAGCGTACGCCGGTTTCGACGGTGTGCAGCATCCGGGATGCGCCTCAGGCCTGCGGCAGCCTCGCGCGCAGCGCCTGCGCCGCCGCCTCGGGCGTCTGCACGTTGACCACGATGCGCGAGCCGAGTTCGAAACCTGCCCGCAGCGTGATGCGCGGCTGCACGTCGATGAACCAGTGGTTGGCCAGGCGATGCACCTGATCGAGCGGCGGCGTCATGACCACGAGGTTGTAATGCGGGTCCTCGAGCACTGCATGCAGCGCGCCGAGCACCGCGTGCAGGTGCGGCGCAAGGTCGTCGAGCTCGACCGATTTCACCTCGCCGAAGCTCGGCGCATGGCGCAGCGGCACGATCTGGATCTGCCAGGGCACGCGCGAGGCATAGGGCGCAAGCGTCGCGAAGTGCGCGCTGCGGTGCACGACGCGCTCGCCGCCGCCCAGCTCGCGGCCGGCGACGTGGCACATGCCGCAGTGCCCGGTGCTGTCGAAAATCGCCACTTCTTCCTGGGTGCGCACGCGCACCTCGGGCGAAACCACCGGCGTGGCGACGATCTGCGCGTGCGGGTGCGACAGGCTGGTGCCGGCGCGCCGGCCCTGGTTCTTGAACAGCACCACGTGGCGCGCGACCCCGGTCAGCGCGGCAAGCACCCGGAAGCGCCGCACGTAGATCTCGAGCACGTCGCGCAGGCGCTCGACCGGCAGCGAGGCGAGGGTTGCGTCGTGCAGCGGAGATTCGACGATCACCTCGTGCTGGCCGTAGGCCGGCAGGCGGCGCCAGCCCTCCGGAACTTCCGAATAGCGCACCGCCGCGCGGCGCTCGACGTCGAGCGTCGGGTAGCGGTTGGGCGCCGCGCGCACAATCCAGCGGCCCTGCGCGTCGTCGATGCGGTCGGTCTCCTCCGGCATCTGCGACTCGTTGCCGGGACAGAAGGGGCACTCGCCGCCGTCGCCGTCGTGCGGCCGCCTGGCGCGCTCGGGATTGATGATCACCCAGTCGTGGGTAATCGGATCCTGTCTCAGTTCCGACATCTCGGCCCACTCCAAGCGTATGTTTCACACGCTGTGCGCCCGGCGCGGTTGATCCTGGTCAACCCGACGCAGGCTCACCGACGCGAGATTGTGGGTCGAGCCCCGTCGCGCGCCGAGAACGCATGCCCGCCCCCGTGATCGAAGCCCACCGCCGCCGTATCGTGATCGTCGGCGCTGCGGGCCGCGACTTCCACAACTTCAACGTGGTGCCGCGGTACCCCGAGGGCATCCCGATCGTCGCCGAGGCCGAGCTCGACGCCCTGCTCGCCACGCAGCACGTCGACGAGGTCGTGTTCGCCTACAGCGACGTCAGCCACGCACAGGTCATGCACATCGCCTCGCGCGCGCTGGCCGGCGGCGCCGACTTCGCGCTGCTCGGCCCGCGGCGCACGATGCTTGCCGCGCGCCTGCCGGTGATCGCGGTATCCGCGGTACGCACCGGCTGCGGCAAATCGCAGACCGCGCGCTACCTCTCGCGCCGGCTGCGCGAGCGCGGACTGCGCGTCGCGGTCCTGCGCCATCCGATGCCGTACGGCGATCTCGCGCGGCAGGCCGTGCAGCGCTTCGCGACGCGTGCCGATCTCGACGCCGCTGACTGCACGATCGAGGAGCGCGAGGAATACGAGCCGCACCTCGCGCTCGGCAGCGTGGTGCACGCCGGCATCGACACGCAGCGCGTGCTCGACGCCGCCGCGCAGGACGCCGACCTGATCCTCTGGGACGGCGGCAACAACGACTTTCCCTTCATCCGCCCCGACCTGCACATCGTGCTCGCCGACGCGCTGCGCCCCGGTCAGGAGGCGACCCACCATCCCGGCGAAGCGGTGTTGCGCATGGCCGACGTCGTCGTCATCGCGAAAAGCGACGCCGCGCCGCGCGCCGACGTCACGCGCGTCGAAGCTGCGGTGCGGCGCATCAACCCGCGGGCACGCCGCCTGCGCGGCGCCTCGCCGGTGACGCTCGACGATCCCGGCGCGGCGCGCGGCCGACGCGTGCTCGTGGTCGAGGACGGGCCGACGACCACCCACGGCGGGATGGCGCATGGCGCCGGCTACGCGGCCGCGCTGCACGCCGGTGCCGAGATCATCGATCCGCGCGCCTGCGCCGCCCCGGCCATCGCGCCCCTCTATGCGCAATACCCGCAACTCGGCCCGGTGCTGCCGGCGATGGGCTATTCCGCGTCCGAGCGCGCCGCGCTCGCCGCAACGATCGAGGCGAGCCGCGCCGAGCTCGTGGTCAGCGGCACGCCGCACGACCTCGCCGCGCTGCTCGGCCTCACCCTGCCGGTGCTGCGCGCGCGCTACGAATTCGCCGAGGTCGAATCGCCAGGGCTGTGGGGCGAGGTGGACGCGTTCCTGCGCCGCGCGCGGCTCGCGCGCTAGCCCGAGCGCTCGGCAGGCGCAACCGTTTCTCGGTAGGCGTGCCAGGTGGCGTGCCCGATCACCGGCAGGGCGACGATCAGCCCGAGGTACAGCGAGGTGAAGCCGAGCGCGGTGAGCGCGACGATGATCGCGCCCCACACCAGCATCGGGCTGAAATTCGTGCGCAGCACGTTGAAGCTGACGATCATCGCCGAGACACAGTCCATCTTTTCGCGATCGAGCAGCATCGGCAGCGACACCGCGGAGGTGGCGAACACCAGCAGGGCGAGCCCGGCGCCCGCGGCCGCGTAGGCGAGCAGGAAGGCCCAGGCGTCGGGCGAGCGGCCGAGCTCGGCGATGAATTCGATGACCGTCGGCGTGCCGTCGGGAAAGAACAGCGCCACCACCACGACCGAGACGCGGATCCACACGGCGAGCGACAGCGTGAGGATCAGCGCGTAGAAGCCGATCGACGGAAAGTTGGCTTTCCAGGCCGTCAGCGTCGGCGCCAGCGCGACGGCTTCGCCCTTTCCACGCCGCCGGCTGACCTCGTACAGGCCGATGGCGAGGAACGGGCCGACCAGCAGAAAGCCCGTGGTGAGCGCGAGACCGACCGCGCCCGCGTAGTAGCGCGTCAGCGCGAAGCCCATCACGGTGAGCACTACGCCGTAGAACAGGCCGGGCGCGGGCGCCGCACGCAGGTCGTTCCAGCCCGCGCGCAGCCAGCGCCATGGGGCGCGCGCATCGACGCGGCGCACCGTCGGCCAGACGAAAGGGGCGTCGTGCTCCGCGGGCCCGGACATGACGCAAGAGTATGCCAGCGCGGCAAAACGCGCGCATTTGACCCCGGTCAGACGTCGGGCGCGCCGCGCGCGGCACGCTCTGGGCTGTGCATTCGTCGGCGCCGGCCGGTTCGGCCGCGCGCCGTCGGCGGATGCGCACGAGGGGGAGTTCTGCCATGCCTGCTGCCCGACGCCGCTCGACCGCCCGACAATCCCGCGCGCGCCAGACGACCGCGCGCAGGCCGCAGTCAGCCAAGTCGGCAAAGTGGGTCTACCTGCTCACCCAGGGCAACGCGCGCATGCGCGATACGCTCGGCGGCAAAGGCGCGAACCTCGCCGAGATGACGCGCCTTGGCCTGCCGGTGCCGCCGGGCTTCGTCGTGACGACGCAGGCCTGCAACGCGACGCTCGCCGCCGGGGGCTTTCCGCGCGGGCTATGGGACCAGGTGCGTGCCGCGCTCGCGGCGACCGAACGGGCGGCAGGCAAGCGCTTCGGCGATGCCGCTGACCCGCTGCTCGTGTCCTGCCGCTCGGGCGCCAAGTTCTCGATGCCCGGCATGATGGACACGGTGCTCAATATCGGCCTGAACGACGCGACCGCGGAGGGCCTCGCCGCGCTGACCGGCGACGCGCGCTTCGCCTATGACGCCTACCGCCGTCTGGTGCAGATGTTCGGCAGCGTGGTGCTCGACCTGCCCGACGAGCCCTTCGAGGCGGTGCTCGAGGCTGCGCGCGAGGCGGAGGGTGTGGAGAACGACGCCGATCTCAAGCCCGACACGCTCGCCGACATCACCCGCCGCTTCAAGGCGATCGTCGAACAACACACCGGGCGCCCCTTCCCGGACGATCCGCACGATCAGCTGAGGCTGGCGATCGAGGCGGTGTTCCGCTCCTGGAACGGCAAGCGCGCGATCGACTACCGCAACGCCGCCGGCATCGCGCACGACCTCGGCACGGCGGTCAATATCATCACCATGGTGTTCGGCAACATGGGCAGCGAGTCCGGCACCGGCGTGGTGACCACGCGCGACGTCACCACCGGCGCGCCCGAGATCGAGGGCGACTACCTGATGAACGCGCAGGGCGAGGACGTCGTCGCCGGCACGCGGCCGACGCTGCCGATCGCCGCACTGAAGAAGGCGATGCCGCGGATCTACCGACAGTTCGAGGCGATCTGCGCCAAGCTCGAGCGCCACTATCGCGACGTGCAGGACGTTGAATTCACCATCGAGCGCGGCAAGCTGTGGATTCTGCAGACGCGCGATGCCAAGCGCACCGCCCAGGCGGCGGTGCGCATCGCCGTTGAACTTGCCGCGCAAAAGCGCATCAGCCGCACCGAAGCGGTGCAGCGCATCGCGCCCGAGCACATCGATTTTTTTCTCCATCACCAGTTCAGCCCGCGCGTGAAAGCGGCCGCAAAGGCGCGCGGCGATCTGCTGGCGACCGGACTCAACGTCTCACCCGGCGCGGCGAGCGGCGTGATCGCGTTCGACCCCGACACGGCCGAGCGCTGGGGGCTGAAGGAAAAGCGCGCCGTCATCATGGTGCGCCCGGAAACCCGGCCCGATGACGTGCACGGCATGCTCGCCGCACGCGGCATCCTGACGAGTCGCGGCGGGCGCACCAGCCATGCCGCGCTGGTGGCGCGCCAGTTCGGCAAGCCGGCGGTGGTCGGCGTCTCGGCGATGGACGTCGATCCGGAGGCGCGCAGCTTCACCATCTCGGGCCGGACGTTCCGCGAGGGCGACGCGGTGTCGATCGACGGCACGACCGGCGAGGTGTACGCCGGCGAGCTCGAAAGCGTGGTGCCCGACTTCAACGACCCTTACCTCATCAAGCTGCTCGGCTGGGCCGACGGCTTTCGCCGGCTCGGCGTGTGGGCCAACGCGGACTACCCGCGCGATGCCGAGCGCGCGCGCGGCTACGGCGCAGAGGGCATCGGCCTGTGCCGCACCGAGCACATGTTCTTCGAGCCCGATCGCCTGCCGATCGTCCAGCGCATGATCCTCGCCTCGAGCGAGGCCGAGCGCGCCGCGGCGCTCGCGCAGCTGCTGCCGATCCAGCGCCAGGATTTCGTCGGCCTGTTCAAGGCCATGCGCGGCCTGCCGGTGACCATCCGCCTCATCGATCCGCCGCTGCACGAATTCCTGCCGAGCCACGACGACCTGCTGCGCGAGGTCATCGAGCTCGAAACGCGCATGACGATCGCCGGGGGCAATGACCCGCTCGGCCTGTCGGCGACGCTGGCAGAAAAGAAGTCCCTGCTCGGGACCGTCGATGCCATGCGCGAGCAGAATCCGATGCTCGGGCTGCGCGGCGTGCGCCTCGGCCTGCACCTGCCGGCCCTGATGCGCATGCAGCTGCGCGCCATCATCGAGGCGGCCTGCGAGTGCGCGCGCAAGCGCATCAAGGTCAAGCCGAAGATCATGATCCCGCTCGTCGCCAACACCGCCGAACTGCGCATCGGCGAGGAGCTGCTCGCCGCCGAGGCCGCGGCGGTGATGAAGGAGCGCGGCGTGCGCGTGCGCTACGAACTCGGCACGATGATCGAGATCCCGCGTGCCGCGCTGGTCGCCGACCGTATCGCGCAGCACGCGCAGTTTTTCTCCTTTGGGACCAACGACCTCACCCAGACCACCTTCGGCATCTCGCGCGACGACGCCGAGACCGGGTTCCTGTCCGAGTACCTGGAAAAGCACATCCTGCTGGAGAATCCGTTCGCGACGCTCGATCAGCGCGGCGTGGGCAAGCTGGTCGAAATGGGCGTGCGCCTCGGACGCAAGACGCGCCCGGCGCTCGAGATCGGCATCTGCGGCGAGCATGGCGGCGATCCGAAATCGATCGACTTCTGCCACCGCGTCGGGCTCGACTACGTCAGCTGCTCGCCGTTTCGCGTGCCGGTCGCGAGGCTCGCTGCCGCGCACGCGGCGCTTGCCACCGCGGGCCGGCGTCGACGCTAGCTAGTCGGCGTGCGAGCGATTTCGCTGTTCGGCGCGGGCCGTCCGCGCCCAGCGCCCGAGCTTCAGCGCGAGGAGCACGAGCGGCGCGGCGTGCCAGGCCAGATCGAAGATGTCGATCGGCCGCTGCAGGGCGCCCGCCCGGAGCATGCGAAGCTTTTCCAGCAGATGCGGTTCGGGCTGGAACGGCGCCAGGGCCATGAACACCGCAACCAGCAGGAGCGGGACGAGCGGAACCCGATCCAGCCACGTCATCGCAGGTCACCAACGAGATCGATCGCGCGCACCTCGAGCCGGAACGGGCCAGCCTGGCGATCGGAAATGAGGAAACCGAGCGTGACGATGCGCGCGGCATCGAGCGGCGGCGCATCCGGTACGTCGCGCCCGCGGTGCTTCGGCGCGAACGCGGCGAGCGGCAGGGTCAGCGTCGTCCACTCGCCCGCCGGCGCGACGAACGCCGCCTGGTACTGCACGCCGTCGAAGGCTGCGTCAGTTTTCAGGTTCAGCTTGTAGCGCTTGCCGTCGCCGCGCACTTCCAACCGCACCGCCTGCGCAGCGGCCGCGCCGATCCGCGCCGGCTCGCTGCGCACCGAGGCAAAGCCGCCGCTGTTTTCGAGCGAAACCACGCCGGCGAACACCAGCCGGCCGTCGCGCGTGATCTCGAAGCCACCTTGCGATACGCCGCCCATGACGCCGTCGTTGATCGCGCGCCATTCGAGCGCCGCGCCCGGCGCGGGCGGGAACAGGCGCGATTCGGCGGCAGTCGATGCCTGGGCCATGAGCAGGGCGAGCGCGAAAAGCAGACGCGTCAACACGATGGGCGTGAAGTCTAGCGCGACAGTCATGGCCGGCGGGTCAGAGTCGGCCGTGCTGGAGCGGCGCGGATTTCTGCGTGCTTCGACGGGCGCATGCTCAGCGGCGGCCCGCGCGTCCGGCGCGCTCGCACGCGGCCTGCTGGGCCGCCACGGGCGCACACCCCCTCCCCGCTGCGCGCCCGCGCAGCGATCGCAACGACCGTGCCGTTGCCCAGCCCGTAAAGCAGCTAGGCGATCTGCGAGAGCAGACCGAGCAGCACGAACAGCGCCGCCAGGCCCTGCCAGCCGACACGCTTGAACATGTAGACGTGGCTGGCGCGCTGGTCTTCGATGCCCCCGTGGGCCATCGACACGACGCCGTTGAACAACGCATAGGCCGCCAGAGCAAGCCCAATGACCGCAAACAGAGCAATCGGGTCCATCCGTCACCTCCGGGTTTTCGGCTTGAACCGGTTTCCATTCCGTCACTGTGGCTGGCGCCGCGCAAGCCCCCGACGCCGCATTTGCTTGCGCTGCGTCAATCTCGAGTCAAATTCAGCGTGCCGGCCTGTGCTTTCGGCACCGCAGCACGCGGCGCAGGGTTCAGCTCTGCCACATCCCGCGCAGCCGCGCCGCGACGTCGACGCGCACCGCGCCCGAGGGCGCCGGCTCGGCCGCCTCGGCCGGCAGCCACACCGCGGGCTCGAGCCGCGCCATCACCGCGCGCGTCATGAAGCGGCTTTGCGCGCCGTAGACATGCGCGTCGCCGCGCCGCGTCTGCTGCGGCAGGTAGTACTTGAGCGGCGCGATGAGGTGCAGCTCACGCTTGGCGCGCGTCATGGCGACGTAGAGCAGCCTGCGCTCCTCCTCGATCTGCGCCGGGTTGCCGGTGGCGAATTCGGACGGAAAGTTGCCATCGGCGAGGTTCAGCAGGTAGACCGAATCCCATTCCTGTCCCTTCGCCGAGTGGATCGTCGACAGGATCAGGTAGTCCTCGTCGAGCAGCGGCGCGCCGGCGAGGTCGCCGGTGGCGCGCGGCGGGTCGAGCGCCAGCTCGGTGAGGAAATGCTCGCGCGTCGCGTGCTGCATCGCGATGCGTTCGAGCTGCCACAGGTCGCCGGCGCGCGCCTGAGCGGCTTCGTATTTCTGCTCGAGGATCGGCAGGTACCAGTCGCGCACCCGGCCGATCTGCCCCTGCCAGGGACCCTCGGGCGCGGCGATCGCGCGCATCAGCGCCGCGAACGCCGGCCACGGTTCGGCGCCAAGCGGCGGCGGCGCGAACGCGGCGAGCGCCTCCCAGCGATGACCCGCGGCCTCGAAATGCGTCACGCAGCGCTCGGCGGTGGCCGGGCCGATGCCCGGCAGCAGCTGCAGCGCGCGGAACGCGGCGACGCGGTTCTTCGGGTTGTCGGCCCAGCGCAGCACCGCGAGCAGGTCCTTGACGTGCGCGGCCTCGAGGAACTTCAGTCCGCCGTACTTCACGTAGGGAATGTTGCGCCGTACCAGCTCGAGCTCGAGCACGTCGCTGTGATGCGAGTTGCGAAACAGCACCGCCTGGTGCCTGAGCGGCACGCCGCGCTCGCGCGCCTCGAGCACGCGCGTCACCACGTAGCCGGCCTGCGCCGTGTCGTCGGCGACCGAAACATAGCGCGGGCGCGCGCCGGCGCCGCGCGTCGCGCGCAGCGTCTTGGCGTACTGCCGCGTGCCCTCGGCGATCAGCGCGTTCGCCGCATCGAGCACCGCCTGCGTCGAGCGGTAGTTCTCCTCGAGCGCGATCACCTCGGCCGCGGGCGAATACTGCTGCGGAAACTCGAGGATGTTCTCGACCCGGGCGGCGCGAAAGGAATAGATCGCCTGCGCATCGTCGCCGACCACGGTCAGCCCGCGGCCGTCGGGCTTGAGCGCCTTGAGGATTTCGGCCTGCAGCGCGTTGGTGTCCTGGTACTCGTCGACCAGCACATGGTCGAACGCGTCACCGATCTCGCGCGCCAGCGGGGGATCGGCCAGCATCGCGTGCCAGTAGAGCAGCAGGTCGTCGTAATCGAGCGCCTGGTTGGCGAGCTTGCGCTCGACGTAGGCGCGAAACAACCGGGTGAGCTCCGCCTCCCACTCGGCGCACCAGGGAAACACCGTGTCGAGCGTGGCCTTGAGCGTGCCCTGCGTGTTGACGCGGTGCGAGTAGATCGCGAGGCAGGTATCTTTTCGCGGGAAGCGCTTCTCCAGCCCCGACAAGCCCTGGGCGTGGCGCTCGACGTCCATCAGATCGGCCGCGTCGCCACGGTCGAGCACGCTGAAGCTCGGCTCGAGGCCGAGGCGCGCGGCGTGGCGCCGGATGAGGCGGTTGGCGATCGAATGAAAGGTGCCCGACCAGGGCAGGCGCACCGTCGGCGCGCCGCCACGCGAGCGCAGCACCTCGGCGACGATCTTCTGCGCGCGGCGCGTCATCTCCTCGGCGGCGCGGCGCGTGAAGGTGAGCAGCAGGATGCGCTCGGGCGCGACGCCCTCGAGCACCAGATGCGCGACGCGGTGCGCGAGGGTGTTGGTCTTGCCGGTGCCGGCGCCGGCGATGACCAGCAGCGGCCTGGCATGGAACGCCCCATCGCGGCCGCGTTCGCCGAAGCGCGCCGCCGCACGCTGCGCGGGGTTCAGGCGGTCGAAGGCGCTCGCCGGGGTCTCGGAATGGGTGGTGACGTCCACGGTGCGATTATGGCCGAGGACTGTATATCCATCCAGCCCCACGACGGGGGCCGGCCGGCTACACTCGCGCCTCATGCCCACAGCCGAATCGCAGACCCGGCTCGAGATCCTTCCCACGCCGACGCTCGGCGCGGAAGTGCGCGGCGTCGACCTCGCGGCGGTCACGCCGACGCAGATCGAGGCCATCAAGCAGGCCTGGTATCGGCACGACGTGCTGGTCTTCCGCGGCCAGCGCCTGAGCGACGACCACCTGCTCGCCTTTTCACGCCACTTCGGCGCGCTCGACCCGCCGCCGAACCAGGGCGCGGGGCGCAAGTCGCCGCCGGGCTACCCGGAGGTGTACGTCGTCTCCAACGTGCGCGACGCGCAGGGCGAGCCGATTGGCGCGCTCGGCGACGGCGAGGCGGCCTGGCATACCGACATGAGCTATGCCGCCGAGCCGCCGGACGCGTCGATGCTCTACGCGCTCGAGATTCCGCCGGCCGGCGGCGACACCTCGTTCTGCAGCATGAAGGCCGCGCTGGAAAAGCTGCCCTCGGCCCTGCTCGACAGGATCCGCAGCCTCGACATCAAGCACGACGGCACCTACGACTCGGGCGGCAACGTACGCAAGGGCCTCGCGCCTTCGGACGACCCGCGCAATTCGGTGGGTACGCCGCACCCGATCGTCATCGCGCACCCGGTCTCGGGCGCCCGCGCGCTGTATCTCGGGCGGCGACGCAACGCCTACGTGATGGGGCTGGCGCTGGACGAATCGGAGCGCCTGCTCGAGGCGCTGTGGTCGCAGGTCAAGGCCGTGGTCTACCGCCACC
>LJTQ01000122.1 GCA_001303445.1 Betaproteobacteria bacterium SG8_39
AGCGCTACAACAAGGTGGTCGACATCTGGTCGCGCTGCGGTGACCAGGTCGGCAAGGTGATGCTCGACCAGCTCGGCTCGGAAGAGACGGTCGACCGCAACGGCAAGAAGGTGAGGGAAGAAGCCTTCAACTCGATCTACATGATGGCCGACTCCGGTGCGCGCGGCTCGGCGGCGCAGATCCGGCAGCTCGCCGGCATGCGTGGCCTGATGGCGAAGCCCGACGGCTCGATCATCGAGACGCCGATCACCGCGAACTTCCGCGAAGGCCTGAACGTGCTGCAGTACTTCATCTCGACGCACGGCGCCCGCAAGGGCCTGGCGGACACCGCGCTGAAGACCGCGAACTCGGGCTACCTCACGCGCCGCCTGGTCGACGTCACGCAGGACCTGGTGGTGACCGAGGACGATTGCGGCACGCAGGACGGCATCGTGATGCGCGCGCTGATCGAAGGCGGCGAGGTGGTCGAGCCGCTGCGCGAGCGGATTCTGGGACGCGTGCTGGCCACGGAGCTGGTGCACCCGGACACCCAGGACGAGCTCTATGTCGCGGGCACGCTGCTCGAGGAGGATCACGTCGAAAAGATCGAGGAACTCGGCATCGACGAGGTGAAGGTGCGCACCCCGCTCACCTGCAGCACCCGCTGGGGCGTGTGTGCGCACTGCTACGGCCGCGATCTGGGCCGTGGCTCGCTCGTCAACGTCGGCGAGGCGATCGGCGTGATCGCCGCGCAGTCGATCGGCGAGCCGGGGACCCAGCTCACGATGCGGACCTTCCACATCGGTGGTGCTGCATCGCGGACCGCGGTGCAGAGCCATGTCGAGGCGAAGTCCAATGGCACGGTGCGCTTCAACCCGGCGATGCGTTATCTGAGCAACGCCAAAGGGGACAAAGTCGTAATTTCGCGCTCGGGTGAGATCGTCGTCGCCGACGATGCCGGCCGCGAGCGCGAGCGGCACAAGGTGCCCTACGGCGCCACCCTGCACGCCGCCGATGGTGATACGGCCAAGGCGGGCAAGGCGCTTGCCAACTGGGATCCGCACCACCGGCCGATCATCTCCGAGTACGCGGGCACGGTGCGTCTGGAGGCGGTCGAGGATGGCGTCACCGTTGCGAAGCAGATCGACGACGTGACCGGCCTGTCGACGATGGTGGTGATCGATGCCAAGCGGCGCGGAACCACTGCGGCGAAGGGCCAGCGTCCTTCGGTCAAGCTCATCAACGAGGCGGGCGACGAGGTCAAGATCGCCGGCACCGACCACGCGGTGAACATCAGCTTCCCGGTGGGCGCGGTGATCGCCGTGCGCGACGGGCAGCAGGTCACGGTCGGCGATGTGCTGGCGCGGATTCCGCAGGAAGTTTCGAAGACGCGCGACATCACGGGTGGTCTGCCACGGGTCGCGGAGCTGTTCGAGGCGCGCAGTCCGAAAGACGCGGGCATGCTCGCGGAAGTCACCGGCACGGTCAGCTTCGGCAAGGAAACCAAAGGCAAACAGCGTTTGGTCATCCGCGACGTGGATGGCGTCGAGCACGAGTACCTGATCTCGAAAGACAAGCACGTGCTGGTGCACGACGGGCAGGTCGTCAACAAGGGCGAGCTGATCGTCGACGGCGCGGTGGATGCGCACGACCTGCTCCGTCTGCTCGGCGTGCAGGCGCTGGCGCGCTACATCATCGACGAGGTGCAGGACGTCTACCGCCTGCAGGGCGTGAAGATCAACGACAAGCACATCGAGGTGATCGTTCGCCAGATGCTGCGCCGGGTGCAGATCGACGATCCGGGCGACACGCGCTTCATTCAGGGCGAGCAGGTCGAGCGTGCGGACGTTCTGGTCGAAAACGAAAAGGTGGAAGCCGAGGGCAAGAAGCCGGCAGCCTATCTCTACATGCTGCTCGGCATCACCAAGGCCTCGCTGTCGACCGACTCGTTCATCTCGGCGGCTTCGTTCCAGGAAACCACTCGGGTGCTCACCGAGGCGGCGATCATGGGCAAGCGCGACGAGCTGCGCGGACTGAAGGAAAACGTGATCGTCGGCCGCCTGATTCCGGCGGGCACCGGTCTCGCGTACCACAACATCCGCAAGGCGCAGGCCGAGGAACCCCCTCTCGAAATGCTCCCCGCGGGCGAGGAAGCGCCCGCCGCGGAGGCGACCGAGGGCGCAGCGGGCGGCGGTTAAGCCGCTCGGCGCGCTGCAGTCGCTGGAGGGGCGCCCGCGGGCGCCTCTTTTTTTGGCGTTGCCGGGGCGTATGGGCGTATGCGCGCGCTGTGCTACCGTTCAAGCATATGAAAGGACCGACGATTCCACCCGCTGCTGGACGCGTCGTGGTGCGCGACGCACAGCCGGCGGATCTCGCCGCGATTCAGGCCATCTACGCGCATCACGTTCAACAGGGACTGGCGTCGTTCGAAGAACAGGCGCCCGATGTGGATGAGATGCGCCGGCGCTTCGACGACATCGTTGCGCGAGGGCTGCCGTATTTGGTCGGCTGCATCGGCGAGGCGGTCGCCGGCTACGGCTATTGCGCACCGTACCGGGCGCGCTCGGCCTACCGCTACGTGCTGGAGGATTCAGTCTACGTGGATCCCGCAGTGCAGCGTCGCGGCACCGGCCGTGCGCTGCTCGCCGCGCTGATCGAGCGCTGCACTGCGCTCGGCTACCGGCAGCTGATCGCGGTGATCGGCGACAGCGCGCACGCGCCTTCGATCGGCGTGCACGCGGACGCAGGGTTCCTGCGCGTCGGCACCATGCGCTCGGTCGGCTTCAAGTTCGGCCGCTGGGTCGACACCGTGATCATGCAGCGCTCGCTGGGCGCGGGCGACGGCTCGAAACCGGGGTCAGACCCCAAGGCGGCGCGCGACTAGCGACTATTTCAGCGCGAGCGCGATCCCGCTTGCGACGAGCATCACCGCCACCACCTTCTGGAATCGCGCGTCGGACAGGCGCTGGTGCACGCGCTCACCGACCAGCATGCCGAGGACCATGAGCGGCATGAGCACGACGAGCAGAGCGCCAACGCGCGCGTCGTACAGTCCCAATCCGCCGTAGCCAGCGATGCGCACGATCGCCAGGAGAAACAGCACCGTCGACATCGTCGCCCGGAAACGCGCCCGGCCGAGCTGCAGCGCATCGAGATAGACGGCGAAGAACGGTCCCGCCATGCCGCCGAAGAGCGTTGCGACGACCGCGCCGCTGATTCCGGAGCCGATGACCACCGGCCGCCGCGGCTGCGCGCGCGGCGGCGCATGCGGACGCAGGCTCCACAGGGCATACGCGGCGAGGAATACGCCGAACAGGTTCAGCAGTAGCCGTGATGCAAGCACCGCGAACAGCGTCAGCCCCAGCGCGACGCCGACCAGCGCCCAGCCGAGCAGCGCGACGAGTGCCTTGCGCGAGCTCGCATCGAGATGCCGGCGCTGGTGCCAGGCCTGGCCCGAGGATGCGAAGACCCCCATCGCACTGAGCAGCGGCACCACGACTTCGAACGGCATGACGAAGGCGAGCACGGGAATGATGACGAGCCCCGCGCCGAAGCCCGTGGCCCCGCGCAGTGCGTAACCGGCGAAAACGCCCACCACGCTCAGGGCGAGCCCCCACGGGCCCGAGGCGGTCGCGAGGATTGATGCGAGAGCGTCGTTCACGGGGTCAGACCCCTGTGGATAAGTCTCGAGCGAGAACGTGAATCACGGCCTGCACGACTTATCCACAGGGGTCTGACCCCTTGTCTGCTTGTCTGACCGCCTGGCCTGCGCCATCAGGGCGAGCGCGTACAGGGCTTCGAGCCGCGGGACGGCCACGCCGAGCCGGCGCGCGATGCGCACCACATTGCCGAGGATCGGCTCGATTTCGAGCGGCCTTCCGGCGCGCCAGTCCTGGCCCATGCTCGAGACGATGTCGGGCAGCGTGCGCGTACCGGCGATCTGTTTTTCGACGGTATCCGGCGCGAGCGGGTGGCCGTCCGCAGCCGCAGTCGCGCACACTTCACCGATTGCGCCCCGCACGAACGCGGTCTGCGGCTCGCCCGACAGAATGGCTCGGGTCCCGAGCCCCCCGAGCGCGGAGATCGGGTTGTACACCGCGTTCCAGGCGCACTTCTTCCAGCGCTCGCCGGTGATGTCGTCGCTCACCACTGCGCTCGCGCCACCGGTTTTGAGCTGCGCCGCGAGCCGATCGGCTGGGGCACGCGCTGCACCCCGCGGCCAGGGTCCGAGGATCAGTCGCGTGAATTTCGAGTTGTGCACGATGTGCGTGGGCGACGTGCGGCTCGCGGCCGCATAGGCCACGCAGGAGATGAGTGCCCGGTCCGGGTAGGCCGCTGCGACCTCGTCCTCGATCGCGATGCCGTTCTGGATCAGCACGATCGCGGGCTTTCCCTTGCGGTAGGGCTTCAGCAGTTCGACGCGGTCGGTTCCGGGCACGAGTTTCAATGCCAGCAGCACGTAGTCGAGCGGCGTATCGAGCGTCTCGCCTGCACGGAGTGCGCGCTGCGGCTTGAACGACAAGTCGCCGAGCGAACTGTCAATGCGGTAACCGTCGCGCCGGATATCGTCGATTCCGGAGCGCGCGACGACCGAGACGGTGCAGCCCGCGCGCGCCAGCACCGCGCCGTAAAATGCGCCGAGCGCGCCCGCGCCCAGCACCAGAACGCGACAAGGCGTCTCAGCCATCGCCGACGGTGACGACCACCTTGCCTTTCACTTTGCGCGCCGCCATCAGCGCGATCGCCTCGGGTGCGCGCTCCAGCGGATAGCGATCGGTGATATGCGGCTTGAGCTTGCCCTGCACGAACCAGTCCATCAGCTCGCGCACCGAGGCGGCGAACTCTGCGGGCGTGCGCCGCGTCCACTCGCCCCAGTACACGCCGACGATCGAGCGCTCCATGAGTAGCGGCAGGTTGAGCGGTATCTTCGGAATCTCGCCGGCGGCGAAGCCGATCACCAGGAAACGCGCGCGCCAGGCCGAGGAGCGCAGCGCCGCCTCGGCATACGCGCCGCCGACCGGGTCGTAAATGATGTCGACGCCATGGCCGCCGGTGAGGGTCTTGATGCGCTCGCGCAAGTCCTCGCGCGAATAGTCGATCGTCTCATCTGCGCCGTGCGCGCGGCACACGGCGAGCTTGTCCTCGCTCGAGGCGCAGGCGATGACGCACAGGCCGAGGATCTTGCCGATCTCGATCGCGGCGATGCCGACGCCGCCGGCGGCGCCCAGCACCAGCAGCGTCTCGCCCGGCTTCGGCGTGGCACGGTTGCGCAGCGCGTGATGCGATGTGCCGTAGGTGAGGAGAAAGGCGGCACCGGTGGCGAAATCCATCGCATCCGGCATCGGCACGAGACGCGTGGCCTGCACCCGGCACTCCTCGGCGAACGCGCCGTAGCTGCTGAAGGCGATCACGCGATCGCCGGGTTTCACGTTTTTCACGCCTTCGCCCACCGACTTGACGACGCCCGCCATCTCGCTGCCGGGAGAAAACGGCAGCGTCGGCTTCACCTGATACTTGTTCTGGATGACGAGTACATCGGGGAAATTGACGCTCGCTGCCTTGACCGCGACGACGACTTCGCCCGTACCCGGCTGCGGCGCGGGCACTTCGTCGATGACCAGGGATTCGGGTGGCCCGAAGGTTTTGCAGACGACGGCTTTCATGATTCGGTCTCGCGGCTCGATACGAAGGAGGGCGGATGATAGCCCGCGCGCGTAGAATGCGTCCCGTTTCCCCGCGAAAGCGCTGCCATGAACGAATTCATCCTGCATCACTATCCCGCCTCGCCCTACGCAGAGAAGATCCGCCTGATGCTCGGCTTCAAGGGGCTGAGGTGGAAGTCGGTCATCATTCCGGTGATGATGCCGAAGCCGGACGTGATCGCGCTCACCGGCGGCTACCGGCGCACGCCGCTGCTGCAGATCGGCGCCGATGTCTACTGCGATACGGCGCGCATCGCGCTCGAGCTCGAGCGACGCGCACCGTCGCCGACGCTCAATCCCTTCGGCGACACGTTCGCGGTGCAGGCGATGTCGTCACTGGCCGAGAGCGCGCTGTTCAACACCGCGGTGCCGATCGCGTTCCAGCCGGACAACATCAAGATCTTCTTTCCGGACGCGAAGCCCGATTTCCTGCCGTCGTTCGGTGCCGACCGCGTCGCCATGCGCAAGGGCGGCACGGTACGTCGCGGTCCGCTTGGCGAGAGCAAATCGGTGTTCGTCTATCTGGCGCAGAAGCTCGAGAATCAGTTCGCCGACGGACGCGTCTTTCTGCTCGGCAATGCGCCCTGTACGGCGGACTTTTCCGTGTATCACACGGTGTGGCCGGTCGGGCGTGTGCCGGCCCTCGCGGCCCTGTTGAAGCCGATGCCCAGGCTCATTGCCTGGATGGCGCGCATGCAGGCGATCGGCCACGGCAAATCGACCACGCTGTCGAGCAGCCAGGCACTCGAAATCTCGAAAGCGGCCAAGCCTGCGCCGATCAAGGGCGCGCAGGCCTATGAGACGGACGGCGCCGCGCTGGGCGATACGGTCGAGGTGATGCCGGTCGACTACGCGCTCGATCCGGTGCGCGGCGAGCTGCTCAACGCCACGACCGACGAGATCGCGGTGCGCCGCAGCGATCCGCGCGCGGGAACCGTGGTCGTGCACTTCCCGCGCATGGGTTTTCAGCTGCAGAAGGCGGGATGATCCCTTGCGCTGGGCCTAGCGGTTGACCTGCCCACCGTCGATGGTCAGCATGCAGCCGCTGGTGTAGGACGAGCGCGGCGAGGCGAAGAAGGCGACCGTCCAGGCGACTTCCTCGGGCGTGCCCGGGCGGTCGAACGACATGCCCTTGAACAGCTCCTCGTAGCGCGCGGCGTCGCCGAGCTGCGTCTGCGCCATCTGCTTGTAGAGCCCCACCAGGCGGTCCGTCGCGATCGGGCCCGGGTTGACGCCGAGCACGCGCACGCCGTCGGCATGCGATGCGCCGCCGAGCGCGCGGGTAAAGGCGCCGAGAGCGGCATTGCCGGTACTGCCGGTGATGTAGGCGGCGTTCATCTTTTCCCCGGCGCTGCCCACGACGTTGACGATCACGCCGCTGCCGCGCGCCTTCATCTGCGCGTACACCTGGCGCGACAGGTTGATGTAGCCGAACACTTTGAGGTCCCAGGCCCGCCGCCAGGTCTCTTCATCCACCCGCAGCAGGTCGCCGCCCGGGATCGCCCCGGCGTTGTTGACGAGGATGTCGAGTGGGCCTGCCCAGGTCGCGACCTCCTCGGCGGCGCCGCGCTGCGAAAGGTCGGCCGCCTTCCACTGTGCCTCCACGCCGTGGCGGCTGCGGATCTCCTGCGCCGCGGACTCGAGGGCCTCGGCGGTACGCGAGACGATGCGTACGCTGCAGCCTTCGGCTGCAAGCACCTCGGCGCAGGCACGGCCGATCCCTTTCGATGCGCCGGTAATCAGGGCGCGCTTTCCCTTCAGTTCCAGATCCATGAAACGGGCCTCCTCTGGGCAATGTTTCTTGCTAGTCTTGCAGGCCCGCGGCCCTTGCCGCAATCCGCAGAACTCAGCAACCGACGGAAAGATACCGTATGTCCTACGTCACCACCGACGACGGCGTAAAGCTGTACACCGAGGAGACCGGCGGCGGCACGCCGATCGTGTTCGTCCACGAGTTCGCCGGCGACTGCCGCAGCTGGGAGCCGCAGGTACGGCATTTCTCGCGCCGCTACCGCTGCATCACCTACAACGCGCGCGGCTATCCGCCCTCCGACGTACCCGAGGACGTTGAGCGCTACTCGCAGGCGCGCGCGCGCGACGACGTGCGCTGCGTGCTCGACGGCCTCAAGATCGAGCGTGCGCACATCGTCGGTCTGTCGATGGGCGCATTCGCGACGCTGCACTTCGGCATGGCCTACGGCGCGCGCGCACTGTCGCTCACGATCGCAGGGGGTGCCTACGGCGCCCATCCGGCGCACTACCGCGACTTCCAGAAGGCAAGCGCCGACAACGCCGCGCAGATCCTGGAAAAGGGCATGGACCATTTTGCCGCGACCTACGGGCATGGCCCGACCCGCGTGCAGCTGCAGAACAAGGACCCGCGCGGCTTCGCCGAGTACATCAGGCAGTTCAGCGAGCACTCGGCGCTCGGCTCGGCGAACACGATGCGTGGCTACCAGGGCAGGCGCCCGTCGATCTACGACCTTACCGCCGAGATGCAGGCGATCGAGGCGCCGACGCTGATCATGCTCGGCGACGAGGAGGAGCCGGCACTCGAGGCCAACCTGCTGATGAAACGCTGCATCCGCACGGCGGGCCTTGCGGTGCTGCCGAACAGCGGCCATGGCATCAATCTGGAAGAGCCGGCGCTCTTCAATCGGCTGCTCGAGAGCTTCCTGCATCAGGTGGAGTCGGGGCGTTGGATGCCGCGCGATCCGCGCGCGGCGCCGGCCTCGATCTGGGGGCTGTCCGGAAAGCCGAAAGGCGTGGCATGAGGCTCGACACGCTGAAGATCCGCGCACTGCGCGCGCGTGCCGTGGCGGTGCCGATGAAGCGGCCCCTGGCGACCGCAACCGGCGCAGTCACCATCGCGCCGCTGCTGCTGCTCGATCTGGAAACCGACGGCGGTATCACGGGGCGGTCCTACCTGTTCGGCATCGGCCAGCCGCATCTCAAGCCGATGGCCGCGCTGGTCGAGGTCATGGCTGCCATGATCAAGGGCGACACGCTGGCGCCGTTGGCCATCGAACAGAAGCTGCGCGCGAAGTACACGCTCCTCGGCGTGCACAACATCGTGCTGTTTGCCATGTCGGGCATCGACATGGCGGCCTGGGATGCGCTTGGCCAGGCGCTCGGCCAGCCGGTCGTGCGGCTGCTGGGCGGTACGCCGCGCCCGGTGGCTGCGTATAACTCCAAGGGCCTTGGCATCCAGCCGCTGAAACCCCTGCTGAAGGAAGCCAAGACGCTGGTCGCCGAGGGCTTCTCGGCGGTGAAGCTGCGCCTCGGCCGCGCTACGGCGAAGGAGGACATCGAGGCACTGCGCGCAGTCAAGAAGGCGATCGGACCGAAGGTCACACTGATGACCGACTTCAACCAGGGCCTGAGCGTCGCCGAAGCGATCAAGCGCGGGCGCATGATCGACGACGAAGGCGGCGTGAGCTGGATCGAGGAGCCGGTGCGTGCGGACGATTTCGCCGGCAACGCGAAGGTCGCGCGCGAGGTTGCGACGCCGATCCAGATCGGCGAGAACTTCATGGGGCCCGAGCAGATGGCGCAGGCGCTCGCCGCTGGC
>LJTQ01000105.1 GCA_001303445.1 Betaproteobacteria bacterium SG8_39
TCGAAACGATCTTCGCGTGCGGACGGTCCGAACGCAGGAAATGGCCGTAGGCCTGCCCCTCGACATTCCAGTCCGAGACGTAACGCCCGGCGCCCTTCAGCATGCGCTCGTCTTCGAGTCTTCCCTTGATTCCGAATTTCATACCGAGACTCTCATCCTCCGGATTTCTTCTTCACCCAGTCGGCGAGCGCCTTGACGTCGGCGTTCTCCGGCTGCTTGCGCTGCATTTCCGCGACCACGGCCCGCATCGTGTCGTACTCGCCGTGCTCTTCGAGCGCCGCATAGTAATAGAGCTCCGGCGCGATGTCGTCCGGCGGCAGCGCCCGCAGCATCGTCAGGTAGGTCGTGCGCGCCTCGGCCAGGCTTTGCGCGGGCTTGTCGGCCGGCGCCGCCGCGGGCGCCGCGCTGCGCACCCGGATGCCGCCGAGCTTGGCGTTCTGCATCAGCTCCGGGATGCGCGCGATGCGCTGTGGCGCGCCCGCGGGCAGACGCGTCACCTCGGTCACCGCACCGGAAATGGCCTCGGCCTGCGCGCGCGCCGCGCGAAAGCTCGACGGACCGAACCAGCGCTCCTGCCGCGCGCCCTCGAAGAACACCACGCGCAGCTGCGCCCCCGCCGCCAGCTTGAAACGATCGCCCTCGCGCACCCGCATGAACGGCGTCACCGGTGCGCTGGCGCCGCTCACCGGCGCGAAGCGCACGTCGCCCGCCACCAGATTGACCAGACCGACGTCGCGCACCTGCGCGCCGGCCGGCGCGACGAGCAGCATCAAAACCGCGAACAGAATACGCTGCTGCATAGCCTCCTCGTTGACTGCTTATTCGGGATCGATCGTCGTCACCTCGAGCACCGCGATGGGCTCGGCGCGCCCCTTGACCTGCAGGGTCTCCATCTTACCCGTTCGCACCCCGGCCCCGGCGGCGCGCACCGTGGCCTGGCTCGCCGCAATGGTGCAGCCGAGCAGCTTGGTCGCGCCCTCCAGGCGTGCGGCCGCGTTCACCGTGTCGCCGATCGCGGTGAACTCCCGGCGGCGGGGCGTGCCGATATCGCCGATGACCGCTTCGCCGCTGTGCAGACCGACGCCAATGGCGAATTCCGGCAGCCCGCGTTCGGGAAATCGCGCGCGCATCCAGTCGCGGAAGCCGGCCGCTGCGGTGGCCATGCCGAGCGCGGCGCGCAGCGCGCGACGCGCGTGGTCCGGATGCGCGACCGGCGAGCCGAACACCGCCATGACCGCGTCGCCGATGTACTTGTCGACGGTCCCGCCCTGCGCGAGGATCGGCTCGCAGACGCGCGTGAAGTAGGCATTCAGCATCTCGACCACTTCGTGCGCGGTGAGCTTTTCCGAAATCGTGGTGAAGTTGCGGATGTCGGCGAACAGCACCGTCACCGTCGCCGCCTCGCCCTCGAGGTCCGGTCGCTCGGACTGCGACAGCAGCTTCTCGACCACCTCGTCCGAGACGTAGCGTCCGAACAGGCTGCGCAGCCGTGCCCGCGCGCGCGCCTCGCCGGTCAGGCGCAGGCCGAGCGTCATCAGATAGGCCGCCAGCAGCGCGAGCTGCGGCTCGGCCACGGGCAGCAGCCAGTTCGCGCGGAACAGCGCGTAGCCGGCGAGCGCGACCGCGGCCGCAAGGGCCAGCCCGAGCGCGGCGCCCGCGCCCGGACCGAATCGCAGAAAGACCGCCGTGCCAAGCCCGGCCACGGCGATCAGCCAGGCCCATGCGGCGAGCGCCGGCAATCCGCGCAGGTCGCGCGCGCCGAGCAGGGTCTCGACGATGCTGGCATGGATCTCGCCGCCCGACATCTGCGTCGCGCGCGGACCGCGCGAGTACGGCGTGAAGTGCCGGTCCAGGGTGCCGCTGTTTTCCGCGGCGAGGATCACTGCGCGCCCCTTCAGCGCCCGCACCTGCGGGTCGTCGAGCGCCCCGGGTGCAAGCAGTCGCATCATCGACAGCGCGGGGATGGTGCCCGGCGGCCCGGCGAAGCCGATGGTGCGGAGCTCGGGCGCGCGCGTCAGGCGCGCGCCGGCGATCTCCCAGGCGCTCAGCGTCGGATCGGCGTCGACCATGCGCAGCGCCAGCTGCAGGCCGAGGCTCAGCCCGGGAAACGCCGGATCCGGCACGACCGCGGGATAGAAGTGCCGCACATGCTTGTCCTCGTCCGGGTGCAGGTTGGCCACGCCGAGGTCGTGGATGCCGCGCGGCAGGAGCAGCATCTGGTCCTGCGGCGGCAGCAGCAGTTCCGGCTGGCCGTCGCTGCGCTCGACCAGCTGCGTGATGAGCACCGTGCGGCCCTGCGCCAGCGCGGCGCGCAGCGGGGCGTCGTAGCTGCGGCTCGCCGCGCTGTCCGGCAGCTCGAGCTTTCTCAGCCAGCCTTCCGCGCTCACCAGGTAGAGGAAGTCGAATCCGATGACCTTCACGCCCGCGCGCATCAGCACCTCGAGCACGCGGCCGAAATGCGGTGCCCAGAACGCGAGCGGGTCGTCCTTCAGCGCCACCAGCGTGTCGTCGTCGACGATGATCAGCGCGGTGTGGCTCGGCACATAGCGCTGGCCGGCGAGCAGGTGCCAGCTGTCGGTGTAGAGGTTCTCGAGCGCGCGATGCCCGCCGCTGCGCGCGAGCGCCGCCGCAAGGGCGCACGCCAGCAGCGCCACCGCGACCCCGCGGGCCGCACGCGCGGCGAGCCGCTTCAGGCGTGCGACAGCGCGATCAGCAGGCTGCAGGGGGCGTAGTCGGACAGCGTGGCGCCGACCGAACCCTTCCACCAGCGCGCCGCGAACGATGTGTTCTGGTTATGCCCGACCACGATCAGGTCGCAGCTCAGCTCCTTCGCCAGCCGGCAGATCTCCTCGACCGGCTCGCCGACCGCCAGGTGGCCGGTGGCGTTGAATCCCTTTTCGCGCAGCGCGCGGATGCCCTCGTCGAGCACGGCCTGGGTGCGCTTCTTCTCCTCCTCGAGCAACTCCTCCGGGACGAAGCCCTCGGTGAGGAACAGGCTCGGCGGCATGCTCGCCACGGCGAGCAGGTGCGTTTCGGCGCCGAGGAAGTTGGCAAGCTCGCCGCACTCGACGAGCGCACGCTTGCCGTCCTCCGATCCGTTGTAGGCGAGCAGGATCTTCTGATATTTCACGGGTCCTCCTTCGCGACACGCGTCCCCTGGAGCAGGTTATAGCCCGGCCGGTGAACTCCGGCAAGCAGCGCGCGCCGGGGTCGCGGTTTCGCCGTGGCGCGGCCGCCCTGCCCCGAGGCGCCGGTAAAATTGCAGTTTGCCACTACGGCTCGGCGAGAGGCTGCCATGCTGGACCCCAATCGCAAGGACTTATGCGCCGGCATCGTCGGCAGCGGCACCATGGGCCGGGGGATCGTCCAGGTGCTCGCCCAGTGCGGCGCCCGCGCGCGGGTGTTCGACGCCCAGCCCGGCGCGGCGCAGGCCGCGCGCGACGCCATCGGCAAGGCCCTCGCCGGTCTGGTGCAGAGGGGGCGAATCGACCCGGCGGCGGCCGATGCCACGCTGGGGCGCATCGAAATCGCCGACAGCCTCGCGCAGTTCGCGGACTGCCAGCTGGTGGTCGAAGCCATCTTCGAGGATCTGGAGGCCAAACGCGCCCTGTTCCGCCAGCTCGAGGGCGTGGTCGGCGACGACTGCGTGCTCGCCTCGAATACATCGTCGCTTTCGGTGACCGCGATGGCGGCGGCCTGTGCCCGGCCGGGGCGCGTCGTCGGCTATCACTTTTTCAACCCGGTGCCGGTGATGAAGATCGTCGAGGTGGTCGACGGCGCGCTCACCGAGCCCTGGGTCGGCGAGGCGCTCGCCGCGCTGGCGCGTCGCTTCGGCCACACGCCGGTGCGCTGCAAGGACACGCCCGGGTTCGTCGTCAACCACGCCGGGCGTGGCTATACCCCCGAATCGATGCGCGTGCTGACCGAGGGCGTGGCCGACTTCGCGACGATCGACCGCATCCTGGTCGATGCCGCGGGCTTTCGCCTCGGGCCCTTCGGCCTGATGGATCTGGTCGGTCTCGACGTGCACTACGGCGTCATGAAGTCGCTCTACCAGCAGTACTTCGAGGAGCCCCGCTACCGGCCTTCCTACCTGCTCGAGCCGCGCGTCGCCGCGGGGCTGCTGGGACGCAAGACCGAGCGCGGCTGGTACGTCTACGGCAAGGACGGCGCCGAGAAGCTGCCCGAGCAGCCCGTGCCGCAGCACAAGGCCGAGTCTGTATGGGTCGCGCCGAACGCGCCGGCGCTGGCCGAGCTCGCCAGCAAGCTCGGGGCGCGCGTCGAGACCGGCGCCAAGCCCTCGGCGGACGTCGTCTGCCTCGTCGCACCGCTCGGCCAGGACGCGACGACGACAGCCCTGCAGCTGCATCTCGATCCCGCGCGCACGGTCGCAGTCGACGCGCTGTTCGGCTTCGCCAAGCGGCGCACCCTGATGACCACGCCGGTCACCCGGCCCGAGGCGCGCGATGCGGCGCACGGCCTGCTCGCCGCCGACGGCGTGCCGGTTTCGGTGATCCACGATTCGGCCGGCTTCGTCGCGCAGCGCGTCGTCGCACACATCGTCAACATCGGCTGCGACATCGTGCAGCAGCGCATCGCCACGCCCGAGGACCTCGACCGTGCCGTGATGCTCGGGCTCGGCTATCCCAAGGGACCGCTGGCCATGGGCGACGCGATCGGCCCGGCGAAGCTGCTCACCATCCTCGAGGCCCTGCATGCGCTCTACCAGGAGCCGCGCTACCGGCCCAGTCCCTGGCTGCGCCGCCGCGCGCGCCTCGGCGTTTCACTGCTCACCCCGGAAACCTGAATCCAGAGAGGCCGCCCATGCTCGATGCCTACATCTACGACGGACTGCGCTCCCCGATCGGCCGGCACGCCGGCAAGCTCGCGCCGGTGCGTCCGGACGACCTCGCCGGCGAGGTCATCAAGGAAGTCGTCGCACGCAACCAGATCGCGCCCGAGGAGATCAGCGACGTGGTGCTCGGCTGCGTGACGCAGGCGGGCGAGGACTGCCGCAATGTCGCGCGCTTCGCCGCGCTGCTCTCCGGACTGCCGCCGACCGTGCCGGGCGTGACCGTCAACCGGCTCTGCGCGAGCGGCCTGCAGGCGGTGACGGATGCGGCCCGCGCGATCACCTGCGCCGAGGGCGAGCTGTACATCGCCGGCGGCGTCGAGAGCATGACCCGCGCGCCCTACGTCATGGGCAAGGCCGACAGTCCCTACAGCCGCGGCGTCAAGATGTACGACACGACCATCGGCTCGCGATTCACCAATCCGCGCTTCGCCAAGCAGTATGGCGACCATGCCATGCCGCAGACCGGCGACAACGTCGCCAAGGACTTCGGCATCACGCGCGAAGAGGCCGACGCCTTCGCGCTCGCGTCGCAGCAGAAATACGCCAAGGCCGAGCAGGAAGGCTTCTACAAGGGCGAGATCCTGCCGATCACGCTGCCGGCGAAGAAAAAGGATGCCGCACCCGAGTCGGTCGAGCGCGACGAGCATCCGCGGCGCGACGCAACCATGGAGGCGCTCGCCAAGCTGAAACCCTTGTTCGAAGGTGGCGTGGTCACGGCGGGCAACGCCTCGGGGGTCAACGACGGCGCGGCCGCGCTCGTCGTCGGCAGCCGCGCCTGGGGCGAGAAGAAGAGCAAGGCGCCGTTGGTGCGCATCCGTGCGGCGGCCTCGGCCGCGGTCGAGCCGCGCATCATGGGCGTCGGCCCCGCCTACGCCATCCCGCTCGCACTCGAACGGGCCGGGCTCGCGCTGAAGGACATGGACATCATCGAGATCAACGAGGCCTTCGCCAGCCAGGTGCTCGGCTGCCTCAAGCTGCTGAAGGTCGACTTCAAGGACCCGCGCGTCAACCCGAACGGCGGCGCGATCGCGATCGGCCACCCGCTCGGCTGCTCGGGCGCGCGGCTCGCGCTCACCGTGGCACGCGAGATGCAGCAGAGCGGCGCGCGCTATGCCGCGGTGTCGCTGTGCATCGGGGTCGGGCAGGGCCTGGCCGTGATTCTCGAGAAGCTGAACTGAGGAGAAATTCATGAACGCGCCCGAGAAACCGAAGACCAAGGCGGCCTTCGTCTGGGACGACCCGCTGCTGCTGAACGACCAGCTGAGCGAAGACGAGCGCATGGTGCGCGATGCAGCCGCGGCCTACTGCCAGGACAAGCTCACGCCGCGCGTGCTGGACATGTTTCGCAACGAGTCGAGCGACCCGTCGATCTTTCGCGAGATGGGCGAGCTGGGATTGCTCGGGCCGACGATCCCGGCGCAGTACGGCGGCCCGGAGCTCAACTACGTCAGTTACGGCCTGATCGCGCGCGAGGTCGAGCGCGTCGATTCGGGTTACCGCTCGATGATGAGCGTGCAGTCCTCGCTCGTCATGCTGCCGATCTACGCGTTCGGCAACGAGGCGACCAAGCAGAAATACCTGCCGAAGCTCGCGTCGGGGGAGTGGATCGGCTGCTTCGGCCTCACCGAGCCGAATCACGGCTCCGACCCGGGCTCGATGGTCACGCGTGCGAAGAAAGCCGACGGCGGCTACCGCCTCAGCGGCACGAAGATGTGGATCTCGAATTCACCCATCGCCGACGTGTTCGTCGTCTGGGCGAAGGACGACGAGGGCGCGATTCGCGGCTTCGTCCTCGACAAGGGCGCCAAGGGCCTGTCGGCGCCGGCGATCCACGGCAAGGTGGGTCTGCGCGCCTCGATCACCGGCGAAGTCGTGATGGACGATGTGTTCTGTCCGGAAGAGAACGCCTTTCCGGAGGTGCGTGGTCTGAAGGGGCCCTTTACCTGCCTCAACTCGGCGCGCTATGGGATCGCCTGGGGCGCACTCGGCGCGGCCGAGGACTGCTGGCACCGCGCGCGCCAGTACGTGCTCGACCGCAAGCAGTTCGGCCGGCCGCTCGCCGCGAACCAGCTGATCCAGAAAAAGCTCGCCGACATGCAGACCGAGATCACCCTCGGGCTGCAGGGCTGCCTGCGCCTCGGACGCATGAAGGACGACGGCGGCGCCGCGGTCGAGGTCACCTCGATTCTCAAGCGCAACTCCTGCGGCAAGGCGCTCGACATTGCGCGCCTGGCGCGCGACATGATGGGTGGCAACGGCATTTCGGACGAGTTCGGCGTCGCGCGCCACCTGGTCAACCTCGAGGTGGTCAATACCTACGAAGGCACGCACGACATCCACGCGTTGATTCTCGGACGCGCGATCACCGGCATCCAGGCATTCAGCTGACGCAGGCGCGGCGGCGCGCCATCCGAGTCTGGATTGTGCGGCGCGCCATAAAGCGCTAGAATCCGCGCCCTTATGTCCGAGTGCCCGTCCGGGCTCTAATGAAATGAAGCTCTTCCACGGGCTTCATTTCCGCAACCTCTACGGTGACGTGACCGGCGGCCTGACTGCGGCCGTGGTTGCGCTGCCGCTCGCCATGGCCTTCGGCGTCGCCTCGGGCGCCGGTCCGATCGCCGGCATCTACGGCGCGATCTTCGTCGGCTTCTTCGCCGCGCTGTTCGGCGGCACGCCGGCACAGGTCTCGGGTCCCACCGGGCCGATGACGGTGGTGATGGCCGCGGTCCTGACGCAGTACCTGGCGATGTTTCCCGACGATCCGGCGAAGGGCGCAGCCGTCGCGTTCACCGTCGTCATGCTCGGTGGCCTGTTGCAGATCGCGCTCGGGCTGCTGCGCGTCGGGCGCTACATCGATTACGTGCCTGCGCCGGTGATCTCCGGGTTCATGTCCGGCATCGGCGTGATCATCATCCTGCTGCAGCTCTACCCCCTGCTCGGCTATCCGGTCGCCTCCAGCCCGATCAAGGCCGCGGCCGGCCTCGCGACGCTCTTTGCGCAGCCCAAAGCCGTGGTGTTCGCCTTCGGCCTGGCGACGCTCGCGATCGTGTTTTTCCTGCCGCAGCGCATCGCACGTGTCGTGCCTGCACCCCTCGTGGCACTGGTGGTCATCTCGCTCGCCGTCGCGGTCATCGACCCGGGTCCTGCCGTCGCGCTGATCGGCGATATTCCGAGCGGTTTTCCCAAGGCGCACGCACCGACGATCACGGTTGCCCTGCTGCCCAAGATCCTCGAATCGGCGATCACGCTCGCCCTGCTCGGCGCGATCGACTCGCTGCTCACCTCACTGGTGGCCGACAACATCACCCGTACCCAGCACGACTCGAACCGCGAGCTGATCGGCCAGGGCATCGGCAACACGATTGCGGGGATATTCGGTGGCCTGCCGGGCGCCGGCGCCACCATGCGCACGGTGATCAACGTACGCTCGGGTGGTCGCACGCCGCTCTCGGGCGCGTTGCATGCGCTGGTGCTGCTCGCCCTGGTGCTTGGCCTCGGGCCGCTTGCCGCGCACATCCCGCATGTCGTCCTCGCCGGCATCCTCATCAAGGTCGGCGTCGACATCATCGACTGGGACTATCTCAAGCGCCTGCGCTCGGCGCCGCGCGTCGGCCTGGCGATCATGTCGACGGTTCTGCTGATGACGGTGTTCGTCGACCTGATTACCGCCGTGGCGGTCGGCATGATCATCGCGAGCTTCGTCTTCATGAAGCGCATGACCGACATGCAGATCGCCAGCATGCGTCTGGTGAGCCGCCCGGAGGACGAGGCGCCGTTGTCGGACGACGAGCGGGCGCTGCTCCGCGCCACCGGCGGGCGCCTGCTGCTGTTTCACCTCAGCGGCGCGATCAGTTTCTCGTCGGCGAAGGAACTCGTGCGCCGCGCATCGAGTGTCGCCGACGTCGGCGTTCTGGTGCTCGACCTCACGGACGTTTCGGCGATCGACTACACCACCTCGCGCGCGATCGAGGACATCATCGTCGACGCCCTGGCGCGCAAGCGCGCCGTGCATCTCTGCGGCCTGCGTACGAAAGTGCAGAACGTGCTCGAGCGCGATCGCGTGCTGCGCCGCGTGCCGCCGGAGAATGTGCACAAAACGCGTGCCGCGGCGCTCGAGGCCGCGGCGGCCGCGCTCAAACCCGGGTCGGGGGTGGCTACTTCAGATTCGGGTGGAAATTGACCTTCTGACCGACCCCGCCGACGGCCGCCTCGAGCATCACGCCTTCCTTCGCCAGCGTGAACACCACCACGCCGTCCCGGTAGTCCGCGCCGCCGGAGGCGCCGGCCTTGGCGACCACTGCCGAGGCATTCGCCGACAGCTCGAATTTGCCCGCGGTGAAGCGATCGAGCGCCGCCTTGTTCTGAAAGAAGATCACCTCGCTGAACTCCTGCACGCCGGCCTGCAGGCCGACCGTGATCTGCGTGACGTCGGCGGTGCCGATCATCCGGCCTCGCTCGAAAACCTGGCCATCGCCCGCGCCACCGCCGACGATCAGGCCACCCTTGCCGATGGTCGGAAACACGACGTAGCCGTGCGCGCTCTTGAAGCGCGCCTTCATCGTCGGATCTTTGAATTCGAATGCCGCGATCGTTTTCTTCACGTCGGCGCTACTGACCTCCCCCGCGCCGGCCACCGGCACGGCAACGGCGAACGACAGAAAAGCGGCGGCAATCCAGCCCACAACACTACGCATGTGCGACTCCGATCAAAAAGGGTTGAACAGACGGTGGGAAACCAACGCTTCGACCGGCCGTAACCGGGCGAAGTTCCTCAAGCTACTCTCCTCGCCGACCGGCACGATTGATCAAGGTCAGAACTTCGTATAGCCGCCATCGATGACGATCTGCTCGCCGGTGTGGTAGGCCGAAGCGTCGCTCATCAGATACACGGCAATGCCGCCGAAGTCGTCCCAGGTGCCCCAGCGCCGCGCCGGAATACGCGGCAGCACGGCGGCACGGAACCGCTCATCGCCCATCGCGCGCGCGGTCATCTCGGTCTCGATCCAGCCCGGCAGGATCGAGTTGACGCGGATGCGGTAACGCGCAAGCTCGACCGCCAAGGCGCGTACGTAGGCCGTCAATCCGCCCTTGGACGCGCCGTAGTGACTGTTGCGCGCCGCGCCTTCGATTGCCGCCGTACTGGCGGTCGATACCAGCACCCCGCCGTCGCCGTGCTCGACCATGTGGCGCGCCGCGGCGCGAAAGGTCAGGAAGGTGCCGTCCAGGTTGACCTGCAGCACGCGGCGAAACTCCGCCAGCGTCATCTCGAGCAGCGGCGTCGGCCGGGCCGAGACGCCGGCGTTGGCAAAGCAGGCGTCGACCTTGCCCAGCGCCTCGACCGAAGCGGCAAAGGTCTTGTCGACCTGCGCCTCGTCCGTGACGTCGCAGACGAAGGCCTCGACCGCACCCGCCTCGGCGGCCAGCATGGATTTGGCCTTCGCGGTCTTCTCGGGGTTCGAACCCCAGATTGCCACACGTGCACCCGCAGCGAGCAGTGCCTTTGCCATGCCATAGCCGATGCCGCCATTGCCGCCGGTCACGACCGCGCTGCGGCCGCTGAGATCGAAGGGACGGTACATGGTGCGCGGTCCTCGTCACAAAAAGGGAAGCAGTATACGTTTGCGGCCGCGCGGCGGCAGCCGCCATAATGCAGCTCTCATGCGGGTGCGACGGCTGTGCTGGGTGCTGTGGTGTGCGATCGCGAGCACGGCGCTGGGCGCGGACGATGCAGCGCCGCAGCGCGAGGCGCCGAACGGCGCCGTGCTCGTCGCACGGCCCGGGCTGCTCGACCCGAACTTCCGCCAGACCGTGGTGCTGGTGACGCAGCGCCCGGACGGCAGTACCGTCGGCGTGATCCTCAACCGACCGACGCAGCTCGAGCTCGCGCCGCTGGTGCCGGGGATGCCGGCAGCGAACTACAAGGACGCGCTGTACTTCGGCGGGCCGGTCATGCGCCGCAGCGTGGTGGCGGTGTTCGAGTCGGCGACGCCGCCCGCGTCGAGCGCCTTTCACGTGCTGCGCGGCATCTACCTCAGCATGCACGAGGCGAACATCGCGCAGCTGCTCGAGTCCGGCGCCCCGCATTACCGCGTCTACGTCGGCTTCGCGGGCTGGGCGCCGGGCCAGCTTGAAAGCGAGCTCGAGCGCGAGGGCTGGTATGTCCTGCCCGCCGATCCGCAGGTCGTGTTTCGCCGCGACACGCGCGGCCTGTGGGAAGAACTCGTCGCGCGCGCCCTCGGACGGCAGGCCAGGGCGGCGCGGCCGTATTGCGCGCCCGCTGTGGCGGGCCCTGAACTGAAAAGCCCCGCTGTCGCAGACCCGAAATTGAAAAGCCCCGCTGTCGCGGGCCCTGAACTGAAAAGCCCCGCTGTCGCGGGGCTTTGGGGGCCCGGCTGCGCCGGGCAGTGCCGCCATAGAGCGGCACACTTATGGACGGCTGATGCCGCCCTGTCGAGACCGCGAGTGGCCGCCTCCCTTAGACGGCCCGATGATTTGGGCGCTTGCCCGGACATGTCGCCCGAGTTTGCACCGATCGCGCGGCAGCTGCTTGCGCATGTGCCGTGTCGCGTGCTCGTGTAGCCACGTTAGCACCACGCGAAATGAAGTCAAGGGGAATCCCAGGCGATCTTTGAGGCCGCTCAACTTGCGGACGCAGGCAATTCGACGCCTCGTTGCCGCTGACGTGAAATAGCTTCCATTCCCACCCGAAACGCCGAGGGTATACTGCGCCGCTCCACCCTTCGATCGGCGTTTTTCGCTTATTGCTCAACGCATGGGTGCCCAGGTGCTGACGATTCGCGCACTCGCCCTGATCGCCCTGTGCGTCGTCGCGCCGGCGCAGGCCCAAACCGACGATGACGACGCGGTGCTGCTCATCGCGCACCCGGCCTTTCGCGACGCCGACTACCGGCAGAGCGTGCTGATCGCCGCACCGGCACCGACGGGCGGGCACATCGGCGTGATACTCAACCGGCCGACCCAGCGCTCGCTGTTCAGTCTGTTTCCCGAGCACGAGCCCTCCAAACAGGTCAAGGAACCGGTGTATTACGGCGGACCGTTTTCGCGCAGCGCGTTGGTCGCCCTGGTGCGCCGCAAGGACGACCCGGG
The DNA here is from genome assembly GCA_001303445.1 of Betaproteobacteria bacterium SG8_39. GTDB lineage: Bacteria > Pseudomonadota > Gammaproteobacteria > Burkholderiales > SG8-39 > SG8-39. Next base: position 11,963 of record LJTQ01000105.1, read on the forward strand.
CGAAGGCACCGTTTACCTGATGAAGAATCTCTATCTCGCGTTCCGCGTAACCACGATCGACGAGATCATCGAGACCACGCCGAACGAGGCGCGCTACTACATCGGCTACGTGGCCTGGCGTCCGGGAGAGCTGCGCCGCGAGCTCGACCGCGGCCTGTGGTCGGTCCTCGGCGCGGACATCGACACCGTGTTCCGCAAGGACACGGAAAGCCTGTGGGAGGAACTGTTCACCCGCACGCGGCGCCTGCGCGCAGGCGCCGGCTACGCGCCGCTCGCGCTGCGC
>LJTQ01000007.1 GCA_001303445.1 Betaproteobacteria bacterium SG8_39
GCAGCAGCGCGCCGCAGGTCGAGCCGGCGACGTCGAGGAAATCGATCAGCACCGGCGCATGCCTGCCCGGCACGCCATCGATGCGCGCCTCGCCGTCGTAGGCGACACGCCGCCCCGGGGTCTGCACCGTCGCCACGGCGATGCTTGCGCTGTTGACCATGTGGATGCGCACGCGCGTCTCGCCGTCCGCGGCCTTGACCAGGCCGCGCTCGATGGCGAAGGGCCCGACGCCGGCCAGGATGTTGCCGCAGTTCTGGTTGTAATCGGCGCGCGGCTCGTTCACCACCACCTGCACGAACAGGTAGTCGACGTCCGCGTCCGGGCGCGTTGCCGGGCCGACGATCGCCACCTTGCTGGTCAGCGGGTTGGCGCCGCCGATGCCGTCGATCTGGCGCTCGTCGGGCGAGCCCATCACCGCGAGCAGGATGCGCTCGAGAATCGCACGGTCCGCGGGCACATCGGAGGCCGCGAAGTAGGCCCCCTTCGAGGTGCCGCCGCGCATGATCGAGCAGGGTATCCGCGTCTGCATCGCGCCTCCTTCGTTATTTGGCCGGCGGCTCGAAGGTCCCGTAGTCCACCGGCCCTTCGATTGTGCGCAGGCCCTTGTCGGCGAGCGGCTTGCGCATGCCGTACAGGTCGAGACCGAGCTTGCCGGCGATGAGCTGCTTGCGGTTGGCGGCCTCCTTGTCCTCGCGCGCCACGCCCGCCTTCGCCACCGCCGCCGCGTTGGCGCGCGGCACGACGACGACGCCGTCGTCGTCCGCCACCACCACGTCGCCCGGCACGACGTGCACGCCGGCGCAGACCACGGGCACATTGACCGAGCCGACGGTTTCCTTGACCGTGCCCTTGGCCGAGATGGCGCGCGACCAGACCGGGAACTTCATCTCGGTCAGCTCGCTGGCGTCGCGGCAGCCGACGTCGAGGACCACGCCGACCACGCCGTGCGCCTTGAGCGAGGTGGCGAGCAGCTCGCCGAACGCGCCGTCGCGGTTCTCGCTCGAGCAGGCCACCACCAGCACGTCGCCGGGCTTCACCACCTCGACCGCGACGTGGATCATCCAGTTGTCACCGGGATGGGCGAATACGGTGACCGCGCTGCCGGCGATGCGCGCGCCGCGCCACACCGGACGCATCTCCGGGTGCATCAGCCCGAGGCGGCCCTGCGCCTCGTGCACCGTGGCGACGCCGAGGCGCGCAAGGGTTTGGACCGACTGCGCGTCGGCGCGCTGGATGTTCTTGATGCAGAGTCCGTTCATGTGGCGTTGTCCTTATTCGAAGCCGTAGAGGCGGGCCGGATTGTCGACCAGGATTTTCTTCTGGATCGCCGGGTCGGGCGCCATCAGCGGGATCAGGTCGACCAGGTCGCCGTCGTTCGGCATGTGCTTGACGTTCGGGTGCGGCCAGTCGGTGCCCCACAGGATGCGGTCGGGCGCCACCGCGATCAGCGCCTTGGCGAACGGCACCGCATCGGTGAACGGCGGTCCCATCGACGAGACCCGCTCCGCGCCGCAGACCTTGACCCAGACGTTGTCGCTCTTCATGAAGTCGAGCAGCACCTTGAACGGCTTCTGCTCGAGGCCGTCGGCTGCGGTGACGCGCGCCATGTGGTCGATCACGATCGGCACCGGGAGCTTCCTGAACATGTCCTCGAACTCGACGATGTCGCGCGAGTCGAGGTGCAGGATCAGGTGCCAGCCGAGCGCCTTGACGCGCTCGACCGTGCGGTGGAAGAAGCCGAACTCCGGCCGCCCGCCCAGGTGCTGAACGAAGTTGAATCGCACCGCGCGGATGCCGCCTTCGTGCATGCGCTCGAAGTCCTTGTCGGTGACGCTCTCGTCGATGATCGAGGTGCCGCGGAAACGCCCGCCCGAGCGCGCGATGCCGTCGAGCGTGGCGCGCATGTCGGCGCCGTGGCAGCTGGCATGCACGATCACCGCACGCTCGAGGCCGAGCGTGGCGTGCAGCCTGACCAGGTCCTCGAAGGGCGAATCGGGCGGGTGGTAGGCCGCTTTCGGGTCGTACGGAAACTTCGCCGCCGGGCCGAAGATGTGGCAGTGCGCGTCGCAGGCGCCGGGTGGCGGCGTGAACTTCGGCTTGCGCGTGTTCGGATCGGGCGCGGGGATCGACTTCGGCGGCATCGGCGGTGCGTTTCCTTTACTTTTCCTGTTTCTCGTCGAGGCAGGCGAGCAGCGCGCGCGCGATGGCGCGCGCGTCCTTCGGCACCTCGCCGGAGAACGCGTTGCGCACCCCGAGGTCGGTGACCCATTGCTGGTGCGCCGCGGTCGCCTGCGCCATGAACGGCGGCAGGCCGATGTGCTCGAGCGTCGCCGCCACCTCGCGCATCTCCGCGGCGCGGCGCCTGCCGTGCACCGCGACGCGCTCGCTGACGTGGTTCGCCAGGTTGTCGATGTCCGCGTGCCGGAACAGCGTCCTGCCGACCGACGGCAGCACGCGCGCATCGATGCCGAGCTTCACCGCGGCGGCCACACATTCCATGGTCACGCTCTCGAACCCCTTGATCGCGACCGAGCGGATCATCTTCAGGGTCGAGGCGTCGCCGACACGCTCCGAGACGATCTCGAACTGCAGGCCGAGCGCCTCGAGCTGCGGCACCGCCTGCGCCACGTTCACCCCGGAGAGCAGCAGCGGCGTGCGGTGCAGCTTGGGCAGCACCGGGTCCATCACCGCCATGTCGACGTACTGCGCGCCGCGCTGCGCGATGAGCGCCGCAGCCTCGACCTTGCGGAACGGCGCCACCGAGTTGATGTCGCAGTAGCGCTGCCCCGCGCCGAGGCCGTCAAGCGCGCTGCGCGCCGCCGCGAGCTGCTGCTCCGCGGTCACTGCGCTGAACACCAGCTCGGCGCCGGCGACCGCGTCGCACGCATCCGCCGCCGCGCGCACCTCGAGCGCGTCGCAGGCCTCGCGCACGGCGCGTTTGTTCGCCGCCGCGTCGGCACCGGCGTCGAACAGGATGTCGTAGGCCGCGACCGCCAGCGGCCGCGCGAGCCCCGCCTCGCGCCAGCCGCGCGTGAAGGCCTGCGCCGCCTCGCCGAAGCCGATGAATGCGATCTTCATAGCGGCTGACATGATGCCAGCGCCGGCGACCAGGGGGTTTCGATCCGCCGCGCCGGCCCATTGAATCTTGCTATAGTCCGGTCCGAAGCGGCGCTTTCGGCGCGATGATCCGCCGTCTGCAGAGCGCGATACCCCCTTATTTCAAATCCGAGCGGAGCAGCTCATGAAACTCGTCATGGTAGGCAACGGCGCGTTCGCCAAGAAGCATCTCGACGGCCTCAAGCGCATTCCCGGCGCCGAGGTCGTGAGCATCGTCGGGCGTACGACCGAGTCGACCGCGGCGGTGGCCAGGCAGTACGGCATTCCGCATCACAGCACCCGGCTCGAGGAGGCGCTCGCGCAGCCGGGCGTCGAGGCCGCGATCCTCACCTCGCCGACCCAGGTGCACGCCGCGCAGGGCATCCAGGTGATGGAGGCGGGCAAGCACGTGCAGATCGAGATCCCGATCGCCGATTCGCTGGCCGACGCCGAGCGCCTGGTCGCCGCGCAGAAAAAGACCGGCAGGGTCGCCATGGGCGGCCACACCCGGCGCTTCAACCCGAGCCACCAGTGGATCCACAACCGGATCGTGGCCGGCGAGCTGAAGCTGCAGCACCTGGTGGTGCAGACCTACTTCTTTCGCCGCAGCAACATGAACGCGGAGGGCAAGCCGCGCAGCTGGACCGACCACCTGCTGTGGCACCACGCCTGCCACACGGTGGACCTGTTTCAGTACCAGACGGGGGAAACGGCCTCGGCCGTGCAGGCGCTGCAGGGCCCGATGCACCCCGAGCTCGGCATTGCGATGGACATGTCGATCGGCATGAAGACGCCGTCGGGGGCGGTGTGCACGCTCGCCCTGTCGTTCAACAACAATGGCCCGCTCGGCACCTTCTTTCGCTACATCTGCGACAACGGCACGTACATCGCGCGCTACGACGACCTGCTCGACGGCAGCGAGAAGCCGATCGACGTCTCGAAGGTCGCGGTATCGAAGGACGGCATCGAGCTGCAAGACCGCGAGTTCATCGCGGCGATCCAGGAGGGTCGCGAGCCCAACGCGAGCGTCGCCCAGGTGCTGCCTGCGATGCAGACGCTCGACCGCCTCGAGAAGTCGCTGCGCTAGCCGGCGCGGCGGACGGCACGGGCCCGGTCCAGGCGAGCACGCCCGTGCTTCCGGATTTCCCCAACATCCGGCACCTGCGCGCGTTCAGCGCGGCGGCGCGCCTGAAAAGCGTCAACCGCGCCGCACGCGAGGTGCACCTTTCGCAGCCGGCGCTGACGCAGGCCATCGCCAAGCTCGAAAGCGAGGTCGGCGCGCCGCTGTTCGTGCGGCGCAGCACCGGCGTGTACCCGACCCGTATCGGCGAGATCCTGCAACGGCGCGTGGACCGCGCGCTCGAGCAGCTCGGGCACGCGGCGGCGGCGGTGCGCCGCGGGCCGCAGGACGAGAAGTGGGCGCCGCCGGTCGAGCGCAATCTCACCGCGACGCAGGTGCGCGCATTGATCTCGGTGGCCGATGCCGGCAGCTACACGCTCGCCGCGCGAGCGCTCGGCGTCGCGCAGCCTTCGCTGCACCGCGCAGCGCGCGACCTCGAGCGGCTGGTCGGCCGACCGCTGTTCGAGCGCGCCGGTCACGGCGTGGTGGCGACCCGCGAGGGCGCCGAGCTGGCGCGCATGTTCAAGCTGGCGGCGCACGAGATCGACCAGGCGCGCGAGGAAATCCGCGACGAGCAGGGCACGGTGGCCGCGCGCATCGCCATCGGCTCCATGCCACTCGCGCGCACCTACATCGTGCCGCGCGCGATCGCCAGCCTGCTGGAGCGCTATCCGGGCTCGCGCGTGCGCATCGCCGACGCCAGCTACGACCCGCTGCTCGCCCAGCTGCGCAGCGGTGCGATCGACGTCATGGTCGGCGCGCTGCGCCAGCCGCCGCCGGTCGAGGACGTGGTCGAAACCGCGCTCTTTTCCGAGCCGCTTTCGGTCGTGGTGCGCAAGGGTCACCCGCTCGCGGCCGCGCGCAAGCCGTCGATCGAGATGCTCGCGCAGCAGAGCTGGGTGCTGCCCGCCGCCGGCACGCCGACGCGCCAGCACTTCGAGCGCATCTTCGCCGAAAAGGGCCTCGCCGCGCCCGAGCCCGCGGTCGAGGCGAGCTCGCTGATCGCGGTGCGCGGGCTGCTGCTGGAAAACGACATGGCGACGCTGATCTCGCGCCACCAGGTGCGCTACGAGGAGGCGGCGGGCCTGCTGGAGGCGGTGAAGCTCGATCTGGGCGACACCGCGCGCCCGATCGGGATCACCACGCGCGCCAACTGGGTGCCGACCCGCCTGCAGGCCGAGTTCATCGCTATCCTGCGCGAGATCTGTCGCGCGCGGGACTGAGGCGCGCGCCGGGACTCGGATGTGAAACGACCGCGTAATCCCGATTCCAATCCAATACCGGGTGCCCGGCTTTCAATCGGGCGGCATCGCCGCCCGCGCGAAGCTCTGGCATGCTGTGCGCGACCGAGAGGAAGGAACGCCCCATGATCATCGATTGCCACGGACACTACACCACCACGCCCGGCGAGCTCGAGGCCTGGCGCAAGCTGCAGGTCGCCACGCTCGACGATCCGGCCAAGGCGCCATCGAAAGCCGCGCTCAAGATCACCGACGACCAGCTGCGCGAGAGCGTCGAGGGTGCGCAGCTGAAGCTGCAGCGCGAGCGCGGCACCGATCTCACCATCTTCTCGCCGCGCGCGAGCTATATGGCGCACCACGTCGGCAACTTCGAGACCAGCCGCGCCTGGTCGGAGATCTGCAACGAGCTGGTGCACCGCGTCTGCGGGCTGTATCCGAACAACTTCGTCGGCGTCTGCCAGCTGCCGCAGTCACCCGGCGTGCGTCCCGAGACCTGCATTCCCGAGCTCGAGCGCTGCGTGAAGGAATTCGGCTTCGTCGGCTGCAACCTGAATCCGGATCCTTCGGGCGGGCACTGGAAGGAGCCGCCGCTCACCGACAAGTGGTGGTATCCGCTGTACGAGAAGATGGTCGAGCTCGACGTCCCGGCGATGGTGCACGTCAGCACCTCCTGCAACGCCTGCTTCCACACCACCGGCGCGCATTACCTGAACGCGGACACCACCGCGTTCATGCAGTTCCTCACCTCGGACCTGTTCAAGGACTTCCCGACGCTCAAGTTCGTCATCCCGCATGGCGGCGGCGCCGCCCCCTACCACTGGGGGCGCTTCCGCGGCCTCGCACAGGACATGAAGCGCCCGCCGTTGAAGGAATTGCTGCTGAAGAACGTGTATTTCGATACCTGCGTCTACCACCTGCCCGGCATCGAGCTGCTGCTCAAGGTGGTGCCGGTGGACAACGTGCTGTTCGCCTCCGAGATGGTCGGCGCGGTGCGCGGCATCGACCCCGAGACCGGGCATCACTACGACGACACCAAGCGCTACGTCGACGCCATCGAGTGGCTGACCGACGCCGACCGCAAGAAGATCTACGAAGACAACGCGCGCAAGGTGTATCCGCGGTTGAAGAAGTAACTGGGGTCAGACCCCTGTGGATAAGTCCGTCGACTCGCCGCGCTATCTGGCAGACTTATCCACAGGGGTCTGACCCCGAGCTTCGTAGGCGGCGACCGCCTTTTTCAGGTCGTCGTACTCCTCGCAGCCAAATAGGCACAGGCGGTCGAGCACCGCGAGGTGCTCTTTCGCCCTGACCAGGTCACCGACCATCAGGTAGGCCTCGCCGATGTACTCGTGCGCGCCGCGATGCTCCGGTTGGAGCCGCAGCGCCTCCTGGTAGTGCCTGAACACCAGATCCATGTCCGGACTGGGGCCTTTGCGCAGCGCAAAGGCATAACGGTTGTGGTACTCGGCGTTCTCGGGACTGCGTGCCAGCGCCTCGCGCGCAACGCCTGCGGCACGGGTCCAGTCGTTGTCCGCCTTGGCGCGCTCGAACTCGGCGATCACCGGGTCGCGCGGCCTGCCCTCGCTGTCGCTGTCGACGCTGTCCCCGGCGGCCAGGGCCAGGGCCGGAAGGAACAAAGCTGCGAGAATCACGGAACAGAAACGGTTGCCCATGTGTTTCCCCTTTGGCATGGAGACGAAAAGTGACCGCTAACAGCGTTGTCCTGGCAAGGATTCCGTACTGGCTGATCGCCTGCGCACTTGCAGCGTTAACAGCGCTTGCCGCACCGGCATTCCCCCAGGAAGTGCAGAATCGCGACGGCGCCGTCGCTGCGCTGCACGATGCCGATCCGCAAAAGCGCCTGCTCGGCATCGTCTGGATCGCCGAGAACGGCCAGTTCGCCGACGCCGACCTGCTGCATGAGCGGCTGCGCGACGAGGAGCCGGTGCTGCGCCAGGTCGCCGAGCAGGGTCTCTGGGCGCTCTGGACCCGCTCCGGCGATCCGGAAACCGACCGACTGCTTGAAAGCGGCACCGACATCATGCAGCACGGCGCCTACGCCGAGGCGATCGACGTGTTCAGCGCCGTGATCCAGCGCAAACCGGCATTCGCCGAAGGCTGGAACAAGCGCGCCACGGCCTACTTCCTCGCCGGCGAATACCGCAAGTCGATCGACGACTGCGAAGAGGTCTTCAAGCGCAATCCGAAACACTTCGGCGCGCTCTCCGGCGTCGGGCAGAACTGGCTTGCGCTCGGCGAGCTGGACCGCTCGCGCGAGTACCTGCGGCGCGCGCTCGAAGTGAACCCGAACATGAGCGGCGTCGCCGAGATGATCCGCAAGATCGACGCCTTCGAGAAGCAGCGCAAGGGGCAGGCGATCTAGGCGGGGTCTGACCCCGATCAACCGCCGCTCACGACGGGGCCCTAGAATCCCGTCCGTGCCGCGCGACAGCCTCGACCGCCATTACCTCACGCCGCTGCTCGAACCGGCTTCGGTCGCCATCGTTGGCGCCAGCCCGCGGCCCGGCTCGGTCGGCGCGGTGCTGATCGAGAACATGCGGGGCGCTGGATTTCGCGGCGCGCTGTTTGCCGTCAATCCGAAGCATCGTTCGGTGTCCGACGTCCCCTGCTTCGCCTCGTTGCGCGCAGTCCCGCAGCGCATCGACCTGGCGGTGATCGCGACCCCCGCGGCGACGGTGCCGGGGGTGCTCGAGGACTGTGGCGAGGCGGGCGTGCGCACGGTCTGCGTCATCAGCGCCGGCTTCGGCGAGACCGGACCGGCCGGGGCAAAGCTCGAGCGTGCGCTGCGCGACATCGTGCGCCGCTACCGCATGCGCATGCTCGGCCCGAACTGTCTCGGCCTGATGCGTCCGCACGCGGGCGTGAACGCGAGCTTCGCCCATGGCCAGGTTCACGCCGGCGCGCTGGGGCTGATTTCGCAGTCCGGTGCAGTCTGCACCGCGATTCTCGACTGGGCCGCACCGCACGGCATCGGCTTTTCCAGCGTCATTTCGCTCGGCGCATCGACCGATGTCGACTTCGGCGAGCTGGTCGATTACCTGGTGAGCGATCCGCGCACCGAACACATCCTCCTCTACATCGAGGGCGTGCGCGATGCGCGACGCTTCATGAGCGCGTTGCGCGCTGCAGCGCGCGTCAAGCCCGTGATCCTGATGAAGTCGGGTCGCCGGCCGGCGGGCTCGCGCGCTGCGGTGTCCCACACCGGCGCGATGATCGGGTCGGACGACGTATTCGAGGCCGCCGTGCGTCGCGCAGGCGTGGTTCGGGTTGCGACGATCGGGCAGCTCGTCGCCGCAGCCCATGCGCTCTCGCGCAAGGTGCGTGCGCGCGGCGATCGCCTCGCCATCATCACCAACGGCGGCGGACCCGGCGTAATGGCCGCCGATCGCGCAGCGGACCTCGGCATTCCGCTCGCCGAGCTTTCGCCGGGAACCGTCGAGACGCTGAAGCAGGTCCTGCCGCCGAACTGGTCGCACGACAATCCGATCGATCTCATCGGCGATGCGGACGCCGCGCGCTACGCGATCGCGCTCGACGCCTGTCTCGCCGACCCGGCGGTCGACGGCGTGCTGGCGATCCTCACGCCGCAGGCGATGACGCCGCCGCTCGAGGTGGCGCAGGTGCTCGTCGAACGCGCGGGCAAGAGTCACAAGCCGTTGCTCACCTGCTGGATGGGCGAAGCGCAGGTCACCGAAAGCCGCGCCCTGTTCGCGGAGCACGGCATCCCCAGTTTCCGCACCCCGGATCCCGCGGTCGACATGTTCGCGCACGTCTCGGCGTTCTACCGCAACCAGAAAATCCTGCTGCAGACGCCCGGCCCGCTGTCGCAGGACGCGCTTCCGGATCTCGAAAACGCACGCATCCTGATCGAGTCGGCGCTCGCCGAGCATCGCAGCGTGCTGTCGGAGCTCGAGTCGAAGGCCCTGCTCGCGGCGTTTCACGTGCCGATCGCGCGCGCCGTGCTCGCACGCTCGGCGAATGAGGCCATGGTGATCGCGCAGGAACTCGGCTTCCCGGTGGCCATGAAGGTCGATTCACCCGACATCACGCACAAGACGGATGCCGGCGGCGTGAAGCTGAACGTCGGCAACGCACAGGCGGTGCGCGAGAGCTGGCAGATCATCAGCGATAACGTCGCCCGCCTGCGCCCGAACGCCCACGTGAACGGGGTGATCGTCGAGCCGATGGTCGCGCGGCCGAACGGTCGAGAGCTGATGGTCGGCGTCGTGCGCGATGTGGTGTTCGGCCCGGCGATCACCTTCGGCCTCGGCGGTACCGCGGTCGAAGTCCTGGCCGATCGCGCCGTCGCCCTTCCGCCGCTGAACGGCGTGCTCGTCGACGAACTGGTGCGCGGCACGCGGGCGTCAAAGCTTCTCGGCGAATTCCGCCAGATGCCCGCGGTCGACCGCGCGGCGCTCGACGCCGTGCTGCTGCGGGTATCGGAGATGGCCTGCGAGCTGCCGCAGATCCGCGAGATGGACATCAACCCGCTGGTCCTCGACGAAGCCGGCGCCATGGTGCTCGATGCACGCATCGTGGTCGAGCGACCCGCAGCGACGCTGTCGCGCTACGCGCATATGGCGATTCACCCCTACCCGTCGCGGCTGGTCGCCGAATGGCGTGCGGCGGACGGCGCGCGCGTCGTCATGCGGCCGATCCGCCCGGAGGATGCGGAAATCGAGCAGGCGTTCGTGCGCAAGCTCTCACCCGAGAGCCGCTACTTCCGCTTCATGGACACGATCCGCGAACTCACCCCGCAGATGCTCGTACGCTTCACCCAGATCGACTACGACCGCGAGATGGCTTTCATCGCGGTCACCCGCGAGGGCAACGCTGAAACCGAGGTCGGGGTCGCGCGCTACGTCACCAACCCCGACGGCAGCTCCTGCGAGTTCGCCATCGTGGTCGCCGACGACTGGCAGCGCCGCGGCCTCGGCCGGCGCCTCATGACGCAGCTGATCGAGGTTGCCCGCGCGCGCGGCCTGGCGCGCATGGTGGGGCATATCCTGGCGACGAATCGCGGCATGGTGACGCTGGCCGCGAGCCTCGGTTTCAACGTGGCCGAATCGCCCGACGATCCTACGGTGCGGCGTGCGACGTTGACGCTGTAGGGGGCGGACGCCGACCAGCGCGCTCGGAAGGGTGCCGGGGCCCGGGCCCCTATGCCCCGCCCGCCGGCGCCGCCTCGACGGCGATCGCCTCGCCCGCCAGCGGTCCCTCGATCTCATCGCAGCCTGCGGCGCGCAGCGCCTCGCGCTGCGCCTCGCTCTCGACGCCCTCCGCGACGAGGCGCAGTCCGAGTGCGTGGCCGAGCGCAGCCGCGGCCGCGGCGACCACGCCCTGCTCGGCGCCGGCCGGTATCTGCGCGACGATGCCCGCATCCAGTCTCAGCTTGCGCACGGGGTAGCGCTTCAGCATCGGCAGGCTCGACGCCCCGGCACCGAAGCCGCCGATCGCGATCGTCACGCCGAGCGCGTCAAGCTTGCGCAAGATGGCGAGCGCCGCCTCGGGTTCCGGCATCAGCGTGGACTCGCTCAGCTCAAGTTCGAGGCGCTGTGCCGGCAGGCCGCTTTTGCTCAGCGCACGCTTGACGCCCTCGAGCAGGGCGGGCTGCCGGAACTGGCGCGCCGGGAGGTGGACCGTGACCCGCAGCCCGTCATCGCCCTGCGCCGCGGACCAGCGGCAGGCCTCGAGCAGGATCCACTGCCCGATGCGCGGCGCGAGCGCCGTGTCCTCGACGAGTTGCGTGAACTCGGCCGCCTGCACAAGCCCGCGCACCGGATGCTGCCAGCGCGGCGCGACCCTGTGCCCGACGCAGCGACCGCCGGCCAGCTCGATCATGGGATGCGCATGCAGCTGCAGCTCGCCGCCCTCGAAGGCGCGCCGCAGCTCGTTCTCGAGCGCGAGGCGGCCCGCAGCCGCCTTGTTCATCTGATCGGTGAAAAACTGGTAGCTGGCGCGGCCCGTCTCCTTGACGTGATACATCGCCGCATCCGCGTTGCGGATCAGCGATTCGGCATCGCGCCCGTCGTCCGGAAAGATCGCGATGCCGATCGATGGCGTCACGCTCAGCTCGTGCTCATCGACCTGGATCGGCACCGCGAGGTTCTCGATCACCTTGCGGGCGACATGCGCCGCGTCCGACACGCGCTTGATCTCCGGCAGCACGACGAGAAATTCGTCGCCGCCGACGCGGCACACGGTATCGCCGACACGTAGCTGGCCGACGAGCCGTTCGGCGACCTTTTTCAGAACGATGTCGCCGACCGCATGGCCCAGCGTGTCGTTGATCGTCTTGAACCGGTCGAGATCGACGAACATGGTCGCCGTCAGCTTGCGATTTCGTTTGCTGAGCGCGAGCGCCTGCGTCAGGCGGTCTTCGAGCAGGCGCCGGTTGGGCAGTCCGGTCAGCGAATCGTGGTCGGCGATGTGCAGCGCGCGCGCCTCGGCCTGCCGGCGCTCGCCGATCTCGGCCTCGAGGCGCTCGTTAGCCGACTTCAGCTCGGCCGTGCGCTCCGCCACTGCGCGCTCGAGCGCTTCGCGCTCGGCGCGCTCGACGGTAATGTCCTCGTAGATCGAGATCGCGCCTTCGCGCGGCTTTTCCGGATCGATCGCGCGCATCGTGAGCCTGCACCAGAACCGGCTGCCGTCCTTGCGCAGCAGCTCGCGCTGCTCGACATGCGTGCGCCCCGCGCCCAGGGCTTCGAGCGCGGCTTGACCGATCTCGGCAAAGGTTTCGTCGTCCGGCATGAGGATGCGCGCGCTCTCGCCGACCATCTCGCCCGGCGCGTAGCCGAACATCTCCTCGAGGCGGGGATTACAGCGCTGGAAGACGTTGTCGCGCAGGAAGCAAATGCCGACCGTGGCATTGTCGAGAATCAGCGCCTGCTCGGCGAGCGCCCGGCGCACCTGCTCCTGTGCCGCACGCCGCGCGGAGATGTCCTCGAACAGCCAGACGTAGCCCTTGTCCGGATTTCCCGGCTCGACCGCGCGCCCCCACAGCCGGCACCAGAAGCCCGAGCCGTCCGCCCGGCGCAGGAACTGCTCGCGCGAAGTCGTCTCGCCGCGGTTGAGATCGGCGTAGGGATTGGCGGCGTCGTCGAACTCCGCATCGGTGAAGTACATGAAACGGGTGTCGAGATTGAGCACGCCGCCCGGCGGGTGGCCGAACATCTCCTCGTAACGCCGGTTGCAGCGCTGGATCCTGCGGTCGCGGATGAACGCGATGCCCATCACCACGTTGTTGAGCAGCGCCTGCTGCTCGGCGAGCACCTGCTGCAGGACCTCCTCGGTACGCCTGCGCTCGGTGACGTCTTCGCCGATCCATACCGTGCCACGCCTCGGGTCCAGCGGATCCGCGGCGTTCCCCGCAATGCGCGCGACGAACGTACTGCCGTCCTTGCGCCGTGCGCGGCCCTCGGTGGAAAAGGTGCGGCCCGACGCCAGCTGCGCGTAGCCGGCGCGCACCTCGTCGTAGAAGGCGTCGTCGGCGTACAGCACACGCGTGGGCTGGCCGTCGAGCTCGCCGTGCGCGTAGCCGTACAGGCGCTCGAAGCTCGCGTTGCAGCGCGCGATGACGTGATCGCGCACGAAGACGATGCCGATGGCGACGTTGTCGAGGATCTGGTGCTGCTCGGCGAGACGCCGCTCGACCGCGTCGCCAAGCCGCTTGCGCTCGGTGATGTCCTCGGCGATCCAAATCGTGCCGGCCTGCGTGTTCTGCGGATCGATCGCGCTCGCAACGACGCGGCAAAGGAACGTTGTACCGTCCTTGCGCCGCATTTCCCACTCGATGTCCAGCTGGCGACCCGTGGCCAGAATCGGGATCGCGATATCGCCCAGCGCCTGGTAGCTGTCATGGGAGGTGTAGACCACCTCGCCGGGCTGACCGATCAGCTCGTCGGCCGCCCAGCCGAACATCTGCGCGAACTTGGGGTTGCAGAGAAAGAACTTTCGCTCACGCGTGAAGGCGATGCCGATCGACGCGTTGGCGAGCACGGCCTCGTATTCGAGGTGCGTGTAGCGCGTGCGCCCGGCGTAGGGCGTGGGTTCGTTCATCACCTGCCGGCCTCGCGGCCGTCGGCCCGCGCGAGCTGCTCGAAGTCCTGCGCGAAACGGCGAAAGCGCGTCGCGGTCGCGGCCCGCTGCTCGGCGCTCAGCGTGCGGTCGATCGCGAGCAGCATGTCGAAGTAGGCCTCGAGATGCACGCGGCTGGCCTTCGCGTACGCGGGCGCACGGCCCCGATCCCATCCGGCCGCCCAGTCCACCAGCCTGCGCTGCGCGCTGCGCGTGCGCAGGATGGTCAGCAGCTCGGCCTGGCGCCGGCGCCGATCCTGCGCGCGCAGCGCCCCGACGAGCGGTGCGGATTCGGTGTAGCGGCGCACTGCGTCGCGTTGTGTGGCCGTGAGCGCACCGAACCATTCTTCCAGACGCGTCACGTTGCGCTCCATGCGGCGCCTGCGGCGGCCGGCCTCGTCTCCATCCAGCTGTTCATGCGCAAACGTCTCGTTGTCTTCCTCGATGCGCTGCGCCAGGTGCGCGATCTGCTCCGGCGTCAGGCCGTCCAGGATCGGCGCGAGCTCCCGGGCCGCGGCGCGCAGGCCCTCGTCGAGCTCCGCGCGAAACGCATCGTACCCCCACTCGAGGTCCGCCCGCGTGAGTCCCCGCTCGACGCGACGTGCGCAGCTTTCGGCGAGCGCCGCGTACTTCGGCAAGGCGGCCGAACGGTGCCAGGCGAGGAATTTCTCGATGCGCTGGTCGAGCGCCTTCGACTGCGCGCCGTGCACATCGAGATAACTCGTGGCGCGCCAGCGCAGCAGCGTCGCGCCATTGTCGTACACCACCTGCGTTGCACTGCAGCCCGCGAGCGCGAGCAGCGCGAGCCCGGCGAGCACGTCGCGCAAGGCCTGCATCGCGCGCCTCACCAGAAGTTCTCCACGGTGATCTGGCCGGGGCTGCGACGCCGGTGCTTGCGCATGCCGAGACCCTTGAGCGCGTCCGTCGCGTCGCGAACCATGTCGGGATTGCCGCACAGCATCACCTGCGAGCCGTCGACCGACAGGCTCCGCCCCGCGGCGGCGGCCAGGCGGCCGTCGGTGATGGCTGCCGGGATGCGCCCCGCCAGCGTTCCCGGCGCCGCCTCGCGGCTGACCATGCTGACCACGCGCAGGCGCTCGCCCATGCGCGCGCGCAGCACATCGAGGTGCTCGCGATAGGTCAGTTCCTCGGCGCGCCGCACTGCATGCACCAGGACCACGTGCGAATAGCGTGCCCACACGGTGTCGCCCGCCAGGATCGACAGAAAGGGTGCAATGCCGGTTCCCGTGGACATCAGCCACAGCGTGTCAGCGTCCGGCAGCTCCGACAGCACCAGGAACCCGGACGGGTTGGGCGCAATGTAGAGCGCCTCGCCCGCAGCCAGGCGCGCCAGCCGCGGCGACAGCGGCCCCTCGGGCACGATCACGCCGTAGAACTCGAGCACCGCGTCTTGCGGCCCATTGACGAAGGAAAACGGCCGTGCAACGCGCTCGCCCTCTACGTCGAGCGCGATCCTGACGAACTGCCCCGCCTCGAACCGCAGGCGCGGCGCCTCGACGCGCAGCGAGAACAGCGCGTCAGTCCAGCGCCGGTTCTCCAGTACCCGGCCCTCGAGCCAGCGGCCGGCCGCGGGTTTCGTCGCAGCGCTCATTGCAGTGGATAGGGTTCGAGCTGCAGGTCGGCAAGCACGCCGCCGAGCATCACAATCGCTCCGCGGCGTCGGTTGTTGCCCGTGTCGGAAAACTCGAAGGCATAGGTCCGGCGAAGCTTCAGGCGGCCATCATCGTCGCGCGCAAAGCGCAGCTGCGCGAACGCGACCGTGTCGTCGAGCAACTGCACGCCGTAGCGCCGGCAGGCTGCGCGCCCGGCAGCCACTGCGCGCTCCCGCGCGCGCAAACTGTCGACCCAGAAAAGCGCCCCGATGGCGAGCGCAAGGAGGGCGGCGACGTCCCACATGGTGCCGCAGGATTATAGCGGCAGGGGCTGCGTTTCCCCGGAACGCGTCGAGCTCAGGCTCAGAGCCAGAACGTGCCGTTCCAGGCGCCGTCGCGAAAGTCGAGCAGGACGCGTTTCGGCGCCATGCGACGCGTCGCCGGTGTGTCGATCTCCACTTCCGGCTGTCGGCCCAGGCGTTCCGCAGTCTGCGGCGTGCAGGTGGTCGACGTCACGGGCCGAAAATAAAGGGCCAGGCGATCGTCCACCCAGGCGAGCGCATGCCCGCCGGCCGCCTCCCGCACATGCACGAATTTCTTCACCAGGCAGGAAAAGTACAGCTCGAGCTCGACGATCAGCGGGCGGCCGCGCGAGCGCAGCGCGTCCTCCGCCGGCGCCGTCCACTCGACGCGCACCGTCTTGCCGTTGATGACGGCCCCTCCCGAGCGCAGACCGTCGGGCGGCACGCGCCGCGCCCCCAGGAGATCGTCGGGCTTCACGCCACCTCCTGCGAATCGCGGTAGCGGTAGTACAGGATGCCGAACCCTCTGAGATGCTTGCCGATGGCATGACCGAATACCGGCGACAGCGGCGTGAAGGGCAGCGGCAGCTCGCCGAGCGGCGTGCCGAGGCAGGCGCGCGCGAACTGCGCGCCGATCGCGCCGGCCAGCCCCACGCCGCGCCCGTTGCAGCCGAGCCAGGCCAGCACCCCGGGGCCGAGCTCGTGCACATGCGGTTTGCGATCGAGCGTGATGCCGACATGGCCGAACCACAGGTAGTCGAACACCGGCACGCCGATGCGCGGAAACACCGCCGAGACACGCCGGCCGATCCGTTCGCGCTGGCGCGGCTCCCAGTCCCAGCCCACGGCAAGCGCACCGCCGGTGACCAGCCGTCCCGCCGCATCCCAGCGAAAGAAGTGCAGGTCGCCCTGAGTGTCCGAGCAGGCGTGATCGAACGGCAGCACCGTCGCGCGCTGGTCCTGCGGGATCGGCGCGGTTGCCATCTGATAGCTGCGCACCGGGAAGATGCTTTGCGCCAGCCCCGGCCACAGTCCCTGGGTCGTGGCATGCGTCGCGACCACCACCCGCTCTGCGGTCACCTCGCCGCGCGCGCAGACGACGCGCCAGCGCAGCCCGGCGCGCTCGATGCGCTCGGCGCGGCTCTGCGTATGCACCACGGCGCCCGCCGCGATCGCGCAGCGCGCCAGCTCGCGGCAGTAGGCGAGCGGATTGAGCTTGCCGCCCGTCTTGTTCACCCAGCCCCCGTGCCAGAAGCGCGATCCGGTGACGCGCTCGACGCCGTCACGGTCGAGCATCTCGACCGGCGCGCCGCGCAGGCCCCATTCGCGCGCACGGCGTTCCGTCAGGCGCAACCGGCCGGGCGTATGCGCCGGCTGGACCCAGCCGTTCTGCACCGCCTCGCACTGCATGGCGTACTTGCGGATGAGATCGAAGGTAAACGACGCCGAATCGCAGACCAGCTGTGCAAAGCCGTCTTCGAGCTCGCGCGGCTCGGCGCGCGAGAGCGTCGGGATCACCTGCCCGTTGTTGCGACCCGAAGCGCCCTCCCCGATCTCGCCGGCCTCGATGACGATTACGCTCGTGCCCGCCTCGGCCAGGTGCAGCGCGCAGGACAGTCCGGTAAATCCCGCACCAATGACCACGACGTCGGCCTTGACCGCATCGGCGAGGGGCCGGGTCTCGGGCGCTGGCGGCGCGGTCGCGTACCACAGCGAACGCTGAAAGACGTCATCGGGCATGCGCGCGCAGTGTTGCCCAGCGCGCGGGCGCTGTAAAGTTCGCTCCCCAGGAGGTTCGAATGACTGAGCTGATTCCATTCCAGGATGGCGGGTACGCGTTCCTCAAGGGCGTGTTCCCCTACTCGCAGGGCGTCCGGGCCCTGCCCGGGTACGCGATCGAGCGCCTGCGCTTCCTGCGCCCGCCGCCCATCACCGAAGGCTTCCGCGCCATCGAGGCGCAGCTCAAGGCGCGCGGTCGGCCGCCGACCGCGCTCTGCGCGGCCGAGCTGCGCTCACCGCGGCCGTTCAGCTTCGGCGGCTTCGGCGCGTTCAATGAGGGGTACGTCGATGTCCTCAAGGCCTGGACCCTTTACCGCGATGGCCTCAACCCGGTCGCACGCTCGAACGTCGCCCCCGAAATCGAGCCGCCGGCCGAGCCCTGCTTTTACGCCTTCTGCTACACCGTGCCGACGACCGCGCCGGCAGACAGCTTCGTCGTCGCCGGCAGCGGCGAGTGGCCGGAGGGCGGGCGCTTTCCGGAGGCGATCGTCGCGCGCGGCGACCTGTCACCCGCCGGGCTGCGCGCGAAGGCGCACTGGGTCTGCGACATGATGCAGGCGCGCCTCGCCGGGCTGGGAGGCGACTGGCGCGCGGCGAGCGCAACGCAGGTCTACACGGTGCACGACCTGCACCCCTTCCTCGGTGACGAGATCCTCGCCCGCGCCGGCAACGGCCCCGGCCTCACCTGGCACTACTGCCGCCCGCCGATCGAGGGGCTGGAGTACGAGATGGATCTGCGGCGCGTGAGCGTCGAGCGCGTGATCTAGGAATTCAGGCGGTCGCCGCCGCCGTCTTCGCCGCGCGCCGCTTCTCGAGCGCCTCGAGAATGGCGCCGAGGATGCCCTTGGGCATGAAGATGATGAACAGCACCAGCATCAGGCCGTAGATCGTCGTGTCGAGGCCATGGACGTCGTGGCCGATCGCCAGGCGCAGCACCTCGGCGAGCAGCAGCGTGATCGCCGCACCGACCGTCGGCCCGAGCCGCACGAACATCCCGCCGACGATCGCGCCGAACACGATCTGCAGGCTGATGCCGATGCCCGATACCGTCTCCGGATTCACGTAGAGCTGGTACTGCGCGTACAGCACGCCGCCGAAGCAGGTCATCAGCGCCGAGAGCAGGGTGACGCCGAGCTTGAGCCGGGTCACGTTCATGCCGACCGAGGCCGCCGCGTCCTCCTCCTGGCTGATCGCCTCGAGCGCGAGCCGGGTCATCGAGCGGTCGACGCGTCCCCAGATCCACAGTCCCGCAAGCCAGGCCACGAGGATGATGTAGAACCAGATCAGCTTGGAGGAGAACTGCAGCGCGCCGAGCGACCAGGCGCTGTCGGCGAGCGCCGTGTTCGGTGTCGCGCCGAGCGAACCGCCGGTCTGGTCGCGCAGCGCGACGATCACAAGACGCGCGACCTCGGTCAGCGCCAGCGTCACCAGCGCGAAATAGTGGCCGACGATCTTGAAGCGGAAGCAGGGATAGCCGATGACGAAGGCGACCACGGCGGTCAGCACCAGCGCGATCGGCGTGCCGAGCCAGGGCGAGATGCCGGCGTGATTCCAGAGCAGCACGACCACGTAGGCACCGATGCCGAGGAACGCCCCATGGCCGAGGCTCACCATGCCCAGGCGCCCCATGATCGCCCAGCTGGTGTACACGAAGCCCCACAGCAGGCACATGATGAGCAGGTGCAGCGGATAGTTGCCCATCCCGGCCAGCGGCGCGAGCGCGAGAACGACGAGGGCGGCCCACTTCATGGCGCTACTTGCTGCCGAGGATGCCCTGGGGCCGCCAGAACATCATGCCGATGAAGAACACGAAGGCAATCACATAGCCCCATTCGATATGCAGGAAAAATCCGCCCACCGAAATGAACTGGGCGAAGATGAACGCGGCGATGAAGCCGCCGATCATGTTGCCCAGCCCGCCCATGACGCACACCATGAAGGTGATCGGGCCGAAGGTCAGCCCGATCGCGGGGTGAATGTCGTACTGCAGCACGAGCAGGCAGGCCGCAAGCCCCGCAAGGCCGCCGCCGAGCGCCGAGGTGATGAGGAAGATGCGGTTCGGGTTCACGCCCATCAGCGGCATGATCGCGCGGTCCTGCGAGATCGCGCGGATCGCCGTGCCGAGATAGCTGCGCGTGAGAAACAGGTACATCCCGATCATCCCCGCCAGCGCGACGAGGAACGCGATCAGCCGCGCGACGCTCAGGTACATTTCGCCCACCGAGAGCTGCGGCAGGCGGATGCCGATGTTCTTGAACTCGATGCCGAACGCGAGCGTCGCCACCGCCTGCAGAAAAAACAGCACGCCGCCGGTCACCAGCAGCTGGTTGATCGGCTCGGCGGCGAGCACCGGCCGGATGACGAACTGGTGCAGCAGCGCGCCAAGGACAGCCACGACCGCGACGCCGAAAACCAGGGCCAGCCAAAGCGGCCAGCCGAAGACGTTGTGCCCGTAGTAGACCGCGTACATCCCGAGCATGATCAACTCGGCGTAGCAGATCCACACCACGTCGATGACGCCGAAAACCAGATTCAGGCCGAGCGCGAGCAGCGCCAGAATGCCGCCGAGCAGGATGCCGTTGACCACGGCCTCGAGAAGAAAAATGTCAAACACCTGCATCTCAATCTCCCGCGGGGGGTACGGGGGGTGCAAGTGGCGTCGCAGCACCCCCCGATCCGAACTTGAAGATCTGCATCGATCAGAGCCCCAGGTAGGATTTCTTGATCGCGTCGTTCTCGCGCAGCTCGTCGGCGCGCCCCGAGAGCTTGATGCGTCCGGTCTCGAGCAGATAGGCCCGGTCGGCGACCTTGAGCACCTGCTGCACGTTCTGCTCGACGATCAGCACCGTGTAGCCCTCCGCCGACATCTTGCGCACCACTTCGAAGATCGCCTGCACCACGACCGGCGCCAGCCCCGCCGAGGGCTCGTCGAGCAGCAGCAGCTTCGGCCCGGACATCAGCGCGCGGCCGATTGCGCACATCTGCTGCTCACCGCCCGAGAGCGTGCCCGCGAGCTGCTTGCGGCGCTCCTTCATGCGCGGAAACAGCGCGTACACCCGCTCCAGCCGCTCGGCGAAGTTCGCGCGGGCCGAGGGCACGTACGCGCCCATGCGCAGGTTGTCCTCCACCGAGAGACGCGGAAACAGGCGCCGGTTCTCCGGTACGTGCGCGATGCCGTAGGCGATCACCTCGTGCGACGGCACCGTATTGAGGCTGCGCGCCTCCATCGTCATCTCGCCCGCGCTGGCATCGATCAGCCTCGAGATCACCCGCAGCAGCGTGGTCTTGCCCGCACCGTTGGGGCCGATGACCGCCACCGTCTCGCCCGCGTTGACTTCCAGGCTGGTGTCGAACAGCGCCTGGAAGCTGCCGTAGCCCGCGCTGACATTGGAAAGCTTGAGCATCGCGCTACGTCGCCCGGTCCGCGACGGTCTTCTGCACGTCGGCCGCGTCGGTACCGAGGTACACCTCGATCACCTTCGGGTCATGCGCCACCTCGTCCGGCCGACCCTCGGCGATGACTTCGCCGTAGTCGAGCACGATGCAGCGGTCGACCACGCGCATCAGCACGCCCATGATGTGCTCGACCCAGATGATGGTGATGCCGCGTTCCTTGCGGATCGCCGCCAGCATGTCGGCCGCCTGGTTCATCTCGGATTCGTCGAGCCCGCCGAGCGACTCGTCGGCCAGCAGCAGCTTCGGCCCGGTGGCGAGCGCACGCGCCAGCTCGAGCTTTTTCAGTCCCGCCGCGCCGAGGCCGTCGACCCGCGCCGCCGGATCCGAGGGCAGATTGACCAGCTTGAGCACCTCCCGGGCGTAGGCATAGGCCTTTTCGCGCGCCGGATGCTCGGCGTGGCCGTAGAACGCCGCCAGCGCGACGTTGTCGAGGATCGACAGGCGCCGAAACGGGCGGGGAATCTGGAAGGTGCGCGCGATGCCGCGGTGCGCGATGCGGTTCGCAGGCAGGCCGGCGATGTCCTCCCCGCCGAAACGAATCGAACCGCGGGTCGGCGCAAGCGCGCCGGAGATCAGATTGAAGGTCGTGCTCTTGCCCGAGCCGTTGGGCCCGATCAGGCCGAGGATCTCGCCCTCCTTGACCTCGAAGGCGATGTTGCTGACGGCGGTGAAGCCGCCAAAAACCTTGGTCAGATCACTGACGCTAAGCATCGGGTGCGGACGCAGGGGCCCGCCCCTTCCTCCGCACGGGGCGGAGGAAGGCAGCGAACCGCGCTGCACTCACTGGTTGGAGTAGGCCGAGCTCTTCGGAATCGGCAGAAGCGGGTCGGCCGTCTTGATCGCGGTCGGCCACACGATCTTGGTATGACCACCCTGGTACTGCATCACCACGGGCGAGCTGCGCTCGTTCTGGCCCGCCATCTCGTTCCCGGGCGGGAAGAACTTCACGCCGTAGCCCTGGATCGTACCGCCGACCGGGATGTCGGTCTCGAGCGAGGCCTTGCGCAGCGCCTCGGGATCGTAACCCCCGTACTTTTTGATCGCGCGCGGCAGCACGTCGGTGAAAAAGATCCAGCTCTGGTTGAAGCCCATCGAGGTATGCGGCGGCACCACCGTGGCCTTGGACTCGGCCTTGTAGCGCTTGACCATTTCCTGGGTGAGGTCGCCGAGCCCCGGCTTGAGCGTCTTCGGGTCGAGCAACTGCGCGGCGACCGGGTCGACGTTGTAGATGTACTCGGCCTCCTTGCCGAATGCCGCGCTCAGCTTGTCGAACTGGCCGTAACCGGCGCCGTGGCCGATCAGCGCCGCCCACTTCAGCCCCTGCTCGCGCGCCTGGCGCCAGAACAGCGTGATGTCCGGGTTGTAGCCGGTGTGCAGGATGACGTCGGCACGCGCGCGGCGCAGCTTGGTGACCAGCGAGGACAGGTCGGGCGAGGTGGCGGCGTAGCCTTCCTTCAGCACGACCTGCATGCCGTATTTCTTGCAGACCGCCTCGTTGCCAGACGCCACGCCGGAGCCGTAGGGCCCGTCCTCGTGAATGATCGCGACCTTGAGGTCCTTCGGATCCTTCTTCAGCCTCGCCTTGGCGTGCTCGTTGAGGAACGAGCAGGAGGCTTCGCCGAACTGGTCCGAATGCACCTGGGCGCGAAACACGTGCGTCAGGTTCTTGCCCTTGAATACGCTCGAGGCCACGCAGACGTTCGCCCACATGAACTTCTTCGCCGCGTCCACTTTCTGCGCCAAGGGCACGCAGTGCGCGCTCGAGTACACGCCCATGATCAGGTCGACCTTCTCCTGCTCGAGCAGGCGCGTCGCCTCGTTGATCGCGATCTCGGCCTTCGACTGCGCGTCGGCGTAGATCGGCTTGATCTTGAAGCCCTCGACGCCGCCCTTCTCGTTGATCATGTCGATCGCGATTTTGGTGCCGATCGCGGCAGCCTGCGAGCCGCCGGCGGCGAACGGGCCGGTGTAATCGAAGATCACGCCAATCTTGATTTCCTTCGACTGCGCCTGCGCCATCGTCGCCATGCCGGCCAATGCGAGAGCGGCGATGCCGATGCGCATGCAGTGCCTGAGCTTGATCTGCATGGGGTTTCCTCCTCCGGTTATGAAGCCGAGCGGCCGTGCGGCTGCTCGGGCGTTGCAGTCTTTCAAACCCCCTCAGGCCCTGTCAAGCACCGCTGCGAGACACGGTCGCAGCGGGCCGGCCGCCTCAGCCGGCGTCCTCGAGCACCAGGTCGGCGCCCTTTTCGGCCACCGCGATCACGGCGGCGTTGATATTGCCGGAGGGCACCGCGGGCATCACCGAAGCGTCGACCACGCGCAAGCCCTCGAGCCCGCGCACGCGCAGACGCGGATCGACCACCGACCGGTCGTCGGTTCCCATGCGGCAGGTCGAGGTCGGATGGAACACCGTGTCGCCCGCTTCGCGGCAGAAGGCGAGCCACTCGTCGTCGCTCTGCACGCGCGGGCCGGGGTGCTCTTCGTTGACCACGTAGCCCGATAGGGGCGGCGTGTTGACCAGGCGGCGCGCGAACTTGAGGCCCTCGACCATCATGCGCCGGTCGGCCTCGGCGGCGAGGTAGTTGTAGAGGATCGCCGGCGGCGATGCCGGGTCGGCGTCACGCAGGCGCACCCAGCCGCGCGATTCGGCCTGCAGCTGCGACACCGAGCAGGTGAACCCCGAAAACGGATGCAGATAGCCACCGCGCTTGGCGGTCGAGAAGTTGATGAAATACAGCTGCGCGTCCGGGCGCGCGAGCTCGGGCCGGGTGCGCACGAACGCGGCCGCGTAGCCTGCGCTCACGGTGAGCGGGCCGCGCTTGAACAGCAGGTACTGCAGACCGATCTTCGCCTGGCGCCACCAGCTCATCATGTCGTCGTTCAGCGTGATCGCCTTGTTGCACCTCCAGAAGGTGCGCACGTAGAGGTGGTCCTGCAGGTTCTCGCCGACCTCGGGCACATCGCGCACCATGGAGATGCCGTGCGGCTCGAGCAGCGCGCGGGGGCCGACCCCGGAGAGCTGCAGCAGCTGCGGCGAATTGAAGGTGCCGCCCGCGAGAATCACCTCGCGCGCCGCGCGCGCCGCATGCGTCGCGCCGCGCTGGCGGTATTCGATGCCGGACGCGCGGCTGCCCTCGAACAGGATGCGCGTCGCGAGCGCCTCGACCTCGACGCGCAGGTTGGGCCGCTTCTCGGCGGGCCGCAGGTAGCCGGTCGCGGTGCTGCAGCGCCGGCCGTTGCGCGCGGTGGCCTGGTAATAGCCCGTACCCTCCTGGTTCGCGCCGTTGAAGTCGTCGTTCTGCGGCACGCCGAGCGCTTGTGCCGAGTCGATGAACGCTTCGCACAGCTCGTGCTTGTCCGGCAGATCGGACACGGCGAGCGGGCCGCCGACGCCGTGCCAGGCGTCGGCGCCGCGGCTCTGGTCTTCCGACTTCCTGAAGTACGGCAGCAGGTCGTCGAAGCCCCAACCCGGCACGCCCCAGCCGTCGAAGTCCTCGCGCTGGCCGCGAATGTAGACCAGGCCGTTGATCGAGGAGGAACCGCCGAGCACCTTGCCGCGCGGCGTGAAGACGCGGCGCCCGTTCAGGTTCGGCTCGGGCTCGCCCTCGTAGGCCCAGTTCACGTCGGTGCGCGTGAACAGCTTGCCGTAGCCGAGCGGCACGTGGATCCAGAAGTCGGTGTCGCGCGGCCCGGCTTCGAGCAGCAGCACGCGGTGCCGGCCGTTTGCAGTCAGCCGGTTGGCGAGCACGCAGCCCGCCGAGCCGGCGCCGACGATGATGTAGTCGTAGGTCGTGGTGTCCGTCATGCGCGTCGTATCGCCAGAAAACAGCAGCCCTGGGCACCCGGCGTCCAGGTGCGATTGTCGATCGCGAAGCCTGCGCCCTCGAACATGCCCTTGTCGACCCGGCCGGCAATGCGACACAGCGTCGCACGCCGGTCCGGCGCGAGCCCCGCCTCTTCCCAGGCATCCTTCAGCGGGCAGGCGTGAAACTGGATCTCGATGCCGTCGGCATCGCAGCGCCGGAGCTCGGGTGCGAACAGCGCGCCCTCGCCCGGTACGCCCTTGAGGAATGCCTTGCACAGGCCGTCGAAATCCGCCGGCGCGAACTGCGCCAAGGCCCGCCCCGCGCTGCGCCCGCGGCGCTCGATCGCCCGGGCGAGCAGGCTCTCGGCGCGCGCTGCGCCGAACTCCTCGCTGAGCACGTCGAACACCTCGAGATACACGAGCGCTCGGTTCTTCAGTTGGGCGATGAGATCTCTGCGGTCGTCGGACATATCAGGCGCCCCTGGCTCCGATCGCCTGGACTTCGCGGCGATGTGCGTCGGCAAACTCGGCAAGGCTCGTATAG
Organism: Betaproteobacteria bacterium SG8_39; assembly: GCA_001303445.1. Lineage (GTDB taxonomy): Bacteria > Pseudomonadota > Gammaproteobacteria > Burkholderiales > SG8-39 > SG8-39. The sequence continues at coordinate 25,057 of LJTQ01000007.1, forward strand.
GTCGCGTCGGGACGAACCGCGCCCTTCGGCGCCGGCGTCGCGCCGCCGCTCTTGCCCGCGCGCCGGTCGATCCACACCGTCTTCAGGCCGGCGCGCTGCGCGGGCACGTGGTCGTGATACAGGCTTTGTGCCACATGCAGCAGCTCGCCTTTCGCGTGCCCCAGCTCGGCGACCCGGGCGATCAATGCGGCGAAATTGCGCGGATCGGGCTTGTAGGAACCGATGTCCTGCGCGGTGAGGATGGCGTCGAACTCGACGCCCAGGCGCGCATTGCTCGCACGGAAGCTGTCGCGATCGACGTTCGACAGGATGACCAGCTTGAAGTGGCGTTTCAGTTCGGCGAGCGCCCGTGGCGAGTCGGGGAACGCCGGCCAGGCGCCGATCGAAGCGCCGAACGCGGCGTTCTCGGCAGCGCTCGCCGTGACGCCGAGCTCGGCGGCGATGCGCGCGTGCACGCGCGTCAGCAGCTCGCGGTAGATCAGCTCCGGCGTCTCGGCTTCCTGCGCCGACTCGAGGCGCGCGTACAGCGCAAGCAGCGCCTCGGGCGCCGGTGCCGGCGCGCACTTCGCGGCGAGCGGCGCGAGCGCCGCCAGGATGCCGGTTTCCCAGTCGATCAGCGTGCCGTAGCAATCGAAGCTCAGCACCCTGAAATCCGACAGCCGCAGCACGCTTACACCTTGCGCGGCGACGCGACGTGCATGCCGCCGTCGACGTAGAGGATCTGGCCGGTGACCTGCGCCGCGCCCTCGATCAGCCAGGCGACCGCCTCGGCCTGGTGCTGCGGCTGCGTCACGTCCTTGAGCGGCGCGATCTGGGCATAGGTTTCGCGCACCCGCGCATAGCGCTCCTCGCCGTAGCCGGCGGTCATCCAGGGCGTGTCGACGAAGCCCGGGGCCAGCACGTTGACGCGCACCTCGGGCGCGAACGTGCGCGCGAGCGACATCGACAGCGTGTTGAGCGCCGCCTTGGATGCCGCATAGGCGATCGACGACCCGGTGGCAACGCGCGAGGCGAGCGAAGACACGTTGACCACCGCGCCGCGCGTCTTGCGCAGCGCAGGCGCTGCCGCGCGGCACATCTGGAACGGGCCGATGACGTTGATCGCGTAGATGCGCTGGAAGTCCTCGGCAGAAAGGCCGTCGAGATCGGCGTGCAGCACGAATTTCGTCGTCCCCGCGTTGTTGACCAGCGCATCCAGCCGCCCCCATTGGTCGAGCGCGGCCTGCACCAGCGCCCGACAGTCGGCGTCCTCGGCGACGTTCGCGCGCACCGCGATCGCCTCGCCGCCCGCCGCGACACAGGCCTTGGCGACGCCTTCCGCCTGCGCGGTGCTTTTCGAGTAATTCACCACCACGCGCCAGCCGCGGCGTGCCATTTCCAGCGCGATCGCCTCGCCGATGCCCGACGAGCCGCCCGTCACGATCACCACCCGTTCAGCCATGAGACCTCACACCGTTGCGATCGGCGTCGCCGGCGAACCCACGGCGCCGGGCAGCCGCAGCGGCGGCGCCGTCAGGAGAAAGCGATTGCGTTGATGCGCGCGCAGCCATTCGGCGAGCTCGCGGAAGTACCACATCTCGCCGAGATGGATGCCGTTCTTGAACAGGCAGTGCTCGTGCAGCGGCATCATGGCGTGCGGCGCCGGCTTGGTGAGGCTGGTCGGGATGAGTTCGACCGCGTAATTGTCGGCGAGCAGGCAGGCGAGCCCCGAGTCGCTGATCCACTGCAGCAGCTTGTCGTCGCGTCCGTCGAGTCCGCCGCAGGTGTTGTGCAGCAGCTTGGGATCCGGGTTCTTGTTCAGCTCGAGGATCACGTCGGCAAAGCCGGTGTAGATGCAGACCATGTCGCCACGCTCCACCGTGACCTTGTCGGCCTCGAGCACGCGCATCAGTTCGTCGTAGTTGACTGCCTTGCGCGCGCGCCCGAAGTGCGCGTGCAGGTCGATCAGCACGCCGCGCCCCTGCGCGCCGTGCTCGGCCAGGTTCTGGATGCCGAGCGCCTCGGCCTTCGCGCCCTCGTACTTCGCCCAAGGCTCGGCGCCCTTTTTCTCCCCCGCGGCCGGGCGGATGTCGCTGCCGCCGCGATAGCCGTTGTAGAACACGACCTCGCGCGTGCCGTCGCCGTCGGCGTCGAAGCGGCTGCCGACGTGCGCGAACGAGTCCCACTGGGTCGAGTACTGCAGGGTGAGCAGCACCACGTCGTCGCTCACCACGTCGGTATGGTCCGGGTTGTCGTTGGCGAACGCCCAGCAGAAGTTCTGTGCACCGGCGCTCTTGCCATCGCGCAGCGTCGGCGCGAGCCGCGGCGGGCTGCGGCGCGGATTGAGCACGCTGCCGCCCGGATAGTCGAGCGGCAGCGACAGGCAGAAGGTGATCCCCTCCTTCACCTCGGCGACGCCCTGCAGCACCTTCTCGCGGGTCACCCAGTTCATGCGCCCGCGCTGGTCGTCGGGACCGAACTCGCCCCAGTTGGACCCATCAGGACGTTGTTTCCAGCGTTGCATCATCGATCCCTCGAAAGGCGCGACCCTTGGGGTCAGACCCCTGTGGATAAGTCCGGCGGTATAGCCGGCGTGTCGATGGACTTATCCACAGGGGTCTGACCCCGATGTCGCGTTAAACGTAGCTTCTGCCGATCCACTCCGCGACGAGCACCGGCTTGTCGCCGCCCTCGCGCTCCATGGTCACGTTCCAGATGGTCTGGATCATGTCGTCCTTGCGCTCCCAGCTGCCGAGCACGAAGCGCGCCCGCACCCGGCTGCCGACCGGCACCGGCGCGGTGAAGCGCACCTTGTTGAGGCCGTAGTTGACGCCCATCTTGCGATCGTCGAAGGAAAACGTGCTCTCGATGAGGTGCGACAGCAGCGACAGCGTGAGAAACCCGTGCGCAATGGTGGTGCCAAAGGGACCCGACTGGGCGCGCTGCGGATCGACGTGAATCCACTGCGGATCGTCGATCGCTTCGGCGAACCGGTCGATGCGCGCCTGGTCGATCTCGAGCCAGGGCGAAACACCGACCTCCTCGCCGACGCGATTGCGCAGCTGCGTCACCGACAACGCGTCCGTCATGCCTGCCTCCCGCGGCGATTATAGAGGGGCGATGAAGTCGCGGATCAGCCGGTTCACACGCGCCGGATACTCCTCCATCACCCAGTGCGAGGCTTCGGGCAGGCGCTCGATCCTGAGCTGCGGCACGCACTGCTCGAGCCCGTCGAGCAGCCCGGTAAGCAGCGCGATGTCGCGCTCACCGTGAATCACCAGCGTCGGCACGCGCACTATGAAGTCCTTCGCCTCGAGCTGCAGCCGCGCGGCGCCCGGATCCTCGGCGCTCGGCGGCACCAGGGGAGAGGCGCGGTACCAGTTTAGGCTGCCGGTCAGCGCGCCGGGCTGCGCCCAGGCTTCGATGTAGGCCGCGCGGTCGGCGTCGGTGAACGCGGGCGACGTCTCGCCGAAGGCGAATTTCCACAAGCGCGCATAGCCGTTTTCGGCAAGACGCGCTTCGGCCTGCGGCGCCCGCAGCTTCAGCATGTACTCGCTCGCCTGCTGCTGCGCGGGGTTGTGAACCAGCTCGCGCCAGAAGGTGTAGGGATGCGGCGAATTGAGGATGACGAGGCGCGAAAGCAGCTCGGGCGCGACGCTCGCCAGGTTCCACGCCACCGCGCCGCCCCAATCGTGCGCCACCAGGGTGAACGGCGCGCCGCCATTCAGCTGACGCGCGAGATCGCGGATGTCGGCGACGATGTGGCGCGCCTTGTAGGCGTCCACCCCGGCGGGCTTGTCCGACAGGTTATAGCCGCGCAGGTCGGGCGCGACGACATGGTGGTCGCGCGAAAACTCGGCGAGCTGGTGCCGCCAGGCGTACCAGAACTGCGGAAAGCCGTGCAGGAACAGAACCAGCGGGCCCTCGCCCGCCTGCATCGTGTGCAGGCGGATGCCGTTCGCCTCGACGAAAGCGGAACGCGCGGCGGACCCGCTGCTGCTCACGGGCGTCCGTCCTGCCTTTCGCCGGGCCGCGGACGCGCTTCCGTGTCGAGGGACGGAGGTTGCGGCGACGG